>NZ_CAMZOG010000024.1 GCF_947331445.1 Parendozoicomonas sp. Alg238-R29
CGGGTCAAGATTTGCCGGGAAGAAGACGGCAAAGTACTGGTTTTTATCAGTAACGATCTAAAGAGAAGTGCTGCAGAGATTGCCGCCTTGTATAAATCCCGCTGGCAAATCGAACTGTTCTTCAAGTGGATTAAGCAGAATCTGAAGGTGAAGCGGTTCCTTGGGCGCAGTGAAAATGCTGTAAAAATACAGGTGCTCACAGCAATGATTGCCTACCTCCTATTGCGTTTGGCTCAGATCACAACACCCTGCAAATTGTCGTTACAGCAAATAGCTCGAAGAGTCAGTCTTAACCTGACCCGCCGTTGCTCTTTGTTGGAATTATTCAGTGATCCGCCGGATAGCATGGAAGTCAATGTACTCCAGAATCAGGGGAGTCTGGAGCTGGTTTATGCTTAACCGGACAGTAGTGTCCTGCTGGTAAGCATTGTTATATAAATGTGTCAGGTATTCTGTCTGGATCTGTTACCCCGAGTGACGAGTCAGGAACATATTGTTAACAAATCTGTCAGAGCTTGCAGTGAACAAGGCTTTGCTGCGAATTTTCGGGGAGATTTGTTATGGATAGAGAGTTTGGCTTTCATAGATTAGGTCCGGGTAAATTATCTGGATCAAGGGACTCTGGCCACAGATGGCATAGCGGACAAATTCTGGGTTCAGATGGTTCGTCAGTATCTGCTTACCAAGGGCGCACTGTGGGAAAGGCTCAAGATCATGAGCAAGCAGTAAGGCGCCCCTCATCTACAGGTCACTCTGGGAAAAGTGTTACAGCTTCGACTGGGAAGTCGATCTCTGGCAGTGCACTTGTCCCCCCCACAGCTCCTTTGAGGACTACTGATACGGAAAATGGGGAGATGGCTTTTGCTATTGCTGAAAGCTTGAAAAGTCATGCGGCAGATAAGGAGCTTGATGAGCGTCAGGTTCAGCGAGCTATGGTAGCTAATAACCTGGAGCGAGAAGAGAAGAAAAAAAAGGAAGCGCTAGAAGAGGTACGCTATTATAGGCAGATGGCTATTGCCCGTCTTGATAGTCAAAAGGTATCAAGACAAGGGGGGCAAACTGTTGAGGAACGGCCAGCACAGAGTCGCCTCCTAACCGCTTCGCCCAAAATAAAAGCTAATTATCCAACTCCAGCTAACCAGCCACCATACGCTCATCGTAAAACGACCAGTTGCCATGCTGGAAATCCCTCTCCTATGCCTGCCAAGTTAACAATAAAAGTACCTTCTTCACAGGAGGCTAAAAATAAATTTAATAGGGCTTTGGAAGCATTGCCGCCTGGGTTATGGAAGATTTTGGATGACAACTATAAATATCATCCAGATAAAGAGGGGGCACTTCGACAGATTGCTGCGGCATTCCAATCAGGACGTATGCTACATATTGCCTGCCACGAGCAGCATCTCAAACTTCCCCAGGATTTACTTCGGCATTTTATTAGAGATGCGCGGGAGAAAAATTCGTTTCACTTTATTGGCCTGTTTATGCGTGTTTTCCCCGAGCCATATCCTTATGAGAATCTATTAGTGGATAACTTAAGACCATTAATTGCGCTGGCAGTATCGGCAGGAAGGGGGGATTTTTGCGGCTGGCTGGAAAAGAGCCCTAAAATTAATGAAATGCTAGCCCGGCGTCAGAAAAATACATTAGAAATGGATGCCACTGTACTTAGAGGAAGTGCGGGGCGGAATCAGGTGCCATCAAGGGTTGCCGGTCAAGCCTTAGTGAGGAGCGTCGACACCGCGGGCTCAGGTAGTGCGAAGGGAAATCCTGTCGTTTATATCCTGCTGACAAGTAATGAGATGACAATGAGAGATGCTTTACAGCATCAGGAGGACAGTGGGCAGCAGGCTTATGTTTTGAGTCTTGAAAAACAAGGGGAGGCTCCGGGTCTGGTTGAAACTATTGTGCTTAGAAGCCCGAAACAGCTTTCGATAGATAGTAGTACAACGTTGAAACTCTATGTCCACTGGCCAGATGTTCATGAACTTAGTGTTCAGGAAACTGCTGATGCCATTCATAAGTTGTTGAACGGACGCGGAGTTCCCGAGGATCAGTGTCCACAATTGAGCTTCAACATGATTCCTTATCCAACAACTAATCAAGGCTGCCCGTCGTTCCAAGACTGTCAGTCGTTCCAAGACGACCTGCAATTGGCTATGGTGGTTAGAAGGGGAAAGGATTTAATCTCTATTAACACCTGAGAGGTTAATTGGATTTATAGCAAAACAGTACTTCCCGCAAAGGGTACAACCCATTTAAACTAAATAGTTTTAACCTGGAGCTTGCAGGAGCACTCCCATTAATCCCATATTTCGAAAGGGGCAGTCTTTAGGTGCCGGTTTTACCTTTTTATTGGCGCTGTCTCTGGCTTTAATATTTGTTGATCATCGCTTTGAGTACCTTACTCAGGTACGCAGAGCACTGTCTGTTGTTGTTGCTCCTATCCAGTGGTTGGCTGATACTCCTGCTCGCTTAACTGATGATGTCAGAACGGTCGTGATTTCTCGCACTGAGCTAACTCAGGAAAATGCCCGCCTGAAAGCCCGTACGCTGATTCTTGAACAGAAAGTCCAGAAGCTCGCTTCCCTTAATGCTCAGAATGTTCGTTTACGGGAACTGCTCAATTCATCCCGGCTGGTGGATGAGAAAGTTGTGGTCGCGGAACTAATAGGTATTGACCCTGATCCCACGATCAAACAGGTTCTGATTAATAAAGGTGATCAGGACGGTGTATACGTAGGCCAGCCCTTACTGGATGCGACAGGCGTTATGGGGCAGGTGATTCAGACCAGCCCATTCAACAGCCGGGTTATTTTGATTACTGACAGCAGTAACCGTATCCCGATACAGGTGAATAGAAATGGCTATCGTGCCATTGCCGCTGGAACTGAGTCAGGTACCGAACTTGAGTTGCTGCATGTGCCAGCTACAGCAGATATAAAAGAAGGCGATTTGCTAGTAACTTCGGGTATGGGGCAGCGATTCCCGGTAGGGTACCCGGTGGCAGAAGTGAAAGATGTTCATAAAAGTGCCGGCCAACCATTTCTCACGATTCATGCCCAGCCTCTCGCAAGGTTGAATCGCAGTCGATTAGTGATGCTGGTGTTTATTTCTGAACGGGAAATCTACGGGCAGGCGGCTCCTATCGCTTCTGAAAATGCAGGCAGTGAAACAGCTGGAGAGGGAACGCCTCAATGAGACAGAGACATGCTCACTGGCTGGTATGGTTAACTATGCTTGTGGCAGCGGTGCTCAGCCTGCTGCCTATGCCTGATCTGATTTCTTATGCTCGCCCGGCCTGGGTGCCATTGGTTGTACTTTTCTGGATGCTGGCTCTGCCTCAGTATTATGGATTGTTCTTTGCCTGGTTCTCGGGGCTGATTATGGATGTACTGTTTGGCACGGTATTTGGGCAAAGCGCCATGGCTATGTTGTTTATGGCTATTGCTGTCAACCAATTGCATAGGCGGCTGAAAATGTATCCCTGGTGGCAACAGTGTTTTATGGTGTTGGTGATTATCGGGTTATATCAACTCACCGTATTGTGGATTGGTAATGCGACCGGCAGAGTCAGCCCATCACTGCTTTATCTTTTACCGTCGGTAACCAGTGCTTTACTCTGGCCGTGGCTGGCAGCTTTGCTGCATAGTCTGCGCCGACGTTTTGTTGTTATCTGATCTGTTTTTTCCTGAACATTGTTTAGGTAGTGTTTAGGTAGTGTTTAGGTAGTGTTTAGGTAGTGTTTGTTTTAGGTGAATGTATACGATGACGGCTCCATCCTTTCTCTATCTGGCTTCCCGTTCCCCACGGCGCAGGGAGCTTTTGAAGCAGGCAGGTATACCTTTTTGTTTGCTCGATATTGAGGTGGATGAATCTGTACTCCCTGGAGAGCCAGCTACAGATTATGTTGAGCGCCTTGCCCGAAAGAAAGCCGCTTCAGCATGGAAAGCACTTTCTGCGGCTGGTGTGAAAGAACAAGCGCCGGTGCTTGCCGCTGATACAACTGTGGCTTTGGGAGCCGATATCATGGGCAAGCCGGAAACTGAGCAACAGGCTGTGCAAATGCTGATGCAGTTGCAGAAGCAGGTTCATAGTGTACATACCGGTATCGCTCTTTGTTATGGTGGAAATATTGAAACACGTGTGGTGACTACCATCGTACGTTTTAGCGAATTTTCACAGGATATCGCCGAACAGTATGTGAAAACCGGAGAGCCCATGGATAAAGCCGGCGCTTACGGTATACAGGGCTTTGGTGGTGTGCTGGTCGCAGGAATTGAAGGTAGTTATTCAAATGTTGTTGGGCTGCCGGTTCAGGAAACTGTCGAACTGGCCCGCTTGTTCAACGTACCATTTTGGCAGAAGCCTGCTGATGAGGGGGATGGTCAGCGGCTTTAGCAAATGATTTCTGAGCGAGATCTTTTGATCTGATTCGCTCAAGACAAGGGCTGGGGGTTAGGGATGAGTGAAGAGATACTGATGAATATCACGCCCATGGAGTCTCGTGTGGCGTTGGTGGAGAATGGCGTTCTGCAGGAGGTTTATGTAGAGCGTTACCGAAGCCGAGGTATTGTCGGCAATATCTATAAAGGGAAAGTTGTTCGGGTTCTGCCTGGTATGCAGGCGGCGTTTGTTGATATTGGCTTGGAGCGTGCGGCTTTTATCCATGCCAGCGAAATATATGACCGGGCTGATAAAACTGATGGTCAGGAACCGGGTATAGTTGAACTGGTTCATGAAGGTCAGGCTCTTGTTGTTCAGGTCACCAAAGATCCAATTGGTTCCAAAGGCGCTCGCCTGACTACCCATATTTCTATTCCTGCCCGTTATCTTGTTTTTATGCCCCACAATACTCATGTGGGTATTTCCCTGCGTATAGAAGACACAGAAGAGCGTGATCGTCTGCGACTCATTGTTGAGCAGATGATGGAGAAGGAAGAGCTTAAAGATAAAGGCGGGTTTATTCTGCGAACAGCGGCGGAGGGAATCAGCGAGAAAGAGATTCTGGCGGATATCCTGTTTCTTCACCGCCTGTGGGAAACGGTTGAAGAGCAGCGTAAGTGCAGTAAAGCGCCATCCTGTATATATGAAGATCTTCCTCTGCATCTCCGTACTATGCGGGATCTGGTTGAGCCAGATATTGAGAAGATCCGCATTGATTCTGAAGAAACCTTCAACAAGGTTAAAAAATTCGTCCGCAAGCTGGTCCCTCATCTGGATGGTCGGGTGGAGTTCTATACCGGTGAGCGCCCGATCTTTGATCTTTTCAGTGTGGAAGATGAAATCAATCGGGCCATGTCTCGCCGGGTTGAGTTGAAATCTGGCGGCTATCTGATTCTTGATCAGACAGAAGCAATGACCACCATTGATGTGAACACAGGTGGTTTTGTTGGCCACAGGAATCTTGAAGAGACTATCTTCAAAACTAATCTGGAAGCGGCTCACGCTATTGCCCGGCAACTGCGTTTGCGCAATCTGGGCGGCATCATCATTATTGATTTTATCGATATGGAAGATGTGGAGCACCAGCGGCAGGTGTTACGAACTCTGGAAAAAATGCTCGAGCGTGATCACGCCAAAACCAATATCACTGGCGTTTCTGAGCTGGGGTTAGTGGAAATGACCAGAAAGCGCACCCGTGAATCTCTGGAAAACACGTTGTGCGAACCCTGCCCAACCTGTCAGGGGAGAGGTACACTGAAAACAGCAGAAACTGTCTGCTATGAAATATTCCGGGAAATCATGCGGGAAGCCCGGGTTTATGAGAGCGATAGCTATCTGGTGCTGGCATCTGAGCAGGTTGTCGATCAACTGCTGGATGAAGAGTCTGACAATGTGGCTGAGCTGGAGTCAGCTATGAAAAAGACAATTCGCTTTCAGGTTGAACCCCGCTACAGTCAGGAGCAGTTTGATGTGGTTCTGGTTTAAAACCAGAAGAAAAAATCGCATCAATCTCTATAAACGGAAGTAAAGATTTGGGTCTTGATTGTTTGAATAACCGGCGTTTCTGCGCCGGTTCTGTGTATTTGATAATGGGCGATGTTAACGACCTATGAGACGTATCGCCCTGCATATTTCCCGTGCGACCAAAATTACCCTTGTTTTCTCGGTGGTGCTGTTGGCACTGCTTTCATCTGCAGCCCGTTTCATGCTGCCTATGGTGGATGATTTAAGGGAACAGTTGCGAAATCAGATCAGTAGCGCAGTGAACTCTGAGGTTTATCTCGGTGAGTTGTCTGGCGCTGTTGTCAATTTCAATCCCGCCGTCGGTGTCAGTGAGCTGGTTATTTATCAACCGGAAAACCCTGATGTTCCAAGCCTGACATTAACGGATATTGTCCTTGAGCTGGATACAGTCTCCACGCTGATGACAATGAAGCCTGTCTTTCGGAGAGTTGTTTTCGGTGGAGGTGAGCTGCGCCTCGACGGGCGATCAGGGGCAATTGGCCTGTCCGGCTACCCACGTAAACCACAAAAAGATAATGACGAAGCCGCAAAAAGAACGGATGTGCGTGGAGTTATTGATCTTTTAAGTCAGCAAAAACAGATAGATTTTCGTAATTTTCGTGTTGTATTCGCTATGCCTTCCGGGGAACAGAGTGAAATTACTGTTCAGCGTATAGCTCTTTCTGGCCCTCCAGAAGCCCGTAAACTGGCAGCCATTATTGAAACAGAAAGCAATGAACAGATAAGCCTGACGCTGAACATTGCCGGTCGCGCGTATAACTGGCCCGATGTGATGGTGAACGGTTATGTTTCATTGCCATCGGTTAATTTGAAAAGATGGTTACCATTGCTCCCTGAAATGCTGCGTGATGATGGCGGTATTCAGGTGAATCAATTAAGGGCGGGCAGTGAGTTGTGGTTCTCGTACTCACCTGTCGGCTGGGATTTTCGAGGGCAGCTTCGTGCTGACATGCTGGATGTTGACTGGAAAGATCAAACAATCCCTCCTTTAACGGCCCTTAAAACAGATGTTGCATTGAAGTTTTCCCGGGAACAACCAGCACAACTCTGGCTGAGCAATCTGTCATTTTTGTTTGCTGGTTTCCCTTATCCTGAAAGCAATGTATTTATGGAGTGGAAGCGAAAAGGAGATCGCAGTTTTACATTTGCTGCGGATAAAATTCACCTTCAACCTCTTGCGCTTTCAGTGCATGCATCCAACCAGCTTCCAGACTTGCTTGACCAGGTTGTTTCCACTCTGGCACCCCGTGGAAGGTTGAGCAACCTGGTAATGCGAGCGTATCCTGATCGCAAACCATTTGATTTTGATCTTGCCGCAGATATGCAAAGTATTGGCGTTGATCATTGGTATGGGGCACCTTCCGGAGAGCGGATAACGGGCAGTTTCCGAATGAATGCTGACTCGGGAGTGATTGATGTAAATAGTGCTGGTTTCACTCTGGGGCTGGACAATGTTTTTGAAGATAACTGGGTTTACGATCGGGTAGCAGGGCGCTTGTACTGGCGTATCGTGGATGATGTTTATGTGTTGCGCTCTGATGGACTCTCTCTGACCGGTGGTGAGGGGGATATTAGAACACGACTGCGTTTAGATATTCCTTTTGATGGCAATAAGAGTATTTGGATGGCTCTGGAAGCTGGTATTACTGATGGTGATATTGCTTATACCGGTAAATACCTTCCTGTAAAAGGAGCTATGTCTGATGATCTTGGCAGCTGGCTGAATAGCGCCGTTAAAGGTGGAGATATCAGTCAGGGTGCGTTTATCTGGAACGGCCCTCTCGATGGCCCGGATATTGAAAATGACCTGAGTTGGGGACTTTTTTTTGATATCGCTGATACAAGTCTGGCTTTTGATGCGAGCTGGCCTGAGCTGACAGGAATTGATGGTTTGGTATCGGTGGATCAGGACGAAGTTCTGGTAAAAGCCGACAAAGCAAAAATCTATAACAGCCGTTTAAGTGCTATGACTGCCAGAGTCCCTGATCTGCTATCGGGGAAACCTTTGACGATTAATGTGAAGGGGCAGGCAGCGTCTGATGGCAAAGATGGTTTGCGCATTCTTCAGGAAACTCCCATCGCTACAGCCATGGGGCATGGGGCAGATGACTGGAACATGTCTGGCAAGCTTGGCGTAAACCTCGATCTGGATATTCCGCTAACCAGTGGCCCTGAAGGTGACTACAAAGTTGCCATCAAGCTAAATGACAATCGGTTGGTCATTCCTGAAGCCAACATTGAAGGCTCTCATCTCAATGGCGATTTGTTCTATTCCTCAGCCAAAGGACTTGATGGTAAAGGGCTGACAGGTGAAGTGTTTGGAAAACCTGCGTCGTTTAGCCTGTCAACGAAAACAGCGGGGAAATCCCAGACTACACTTCTGGATCTAAGAAGCAGAATCTCTATGGAGGCGCTTTCCTTCTGGTTAGGGCGTGACTTTAATGACTTGGTAGCAGGGGAAACAGATTATCGGGCCCAAGTGAGTGTTGGTCGAACGGTTAAGGTTGATGTCACCTCCGATTTGGTTGGTGTTGCCACAACTCTGCCTGTTCCGCTGGATAAAGCAGCGAAGAGTAAAGAGCCTCTCAAGGTCAGCGTGAATGTTGTTAAAGATAAACCACTGAATGTCACCGCAAACTTGAAGCGTGATGTTTCCGTGGCTATGGAGATTGGTGAACAACATCAGCTTCTTCGCTTAGGGGCAAATTTTGGTTCCGGGAAGCCAAAAATACCTGAAAAAGGTGTTCTGGTTACCGGGCAGCTTGAAGAGCTAAAGCTACAGCCCTGGGTAAGTTGGTGGGAGGGTTTTTCAGCGACAGGATTGAGTACAACCAGTGTAAGTGGGAACTCACTACCCGGTACGCAGGCAACAACAGGTAGTGTTCTTTCATCAATAGAGGTTGAGAGTTTTGATATTAAACACCTTTACTGGCAGGAAGAAATCTTTACTGATTCTGTCGTAAATGTATCCCGTCAAAACGCAGCCTGGGAGCTTTGGTTGAAGGCTCTTGAGATTGAAGGTACAGCAGTTATACCTGATAACAATGATCCGTTGTCGCTGGATATATCTCACCTTGATATTGCATCTTCATTTCTGCTAAACCATGAAGTTGCGACCGACGCACAAGGGAATGCTGTTGTTGAGGTCGCAGAAGCAGATGACGTTGATCCTTTGCTTGATGTTCGACCTGACTCTCTCCCTGATATGAATGTCACCATTAAAAACATTCAGCTGGGTGGGAAAGATTTTGGCCATTTGTCTTTCAATAGTCGTACGGTGAAACATGGCTTGGAAGCCAGCAATGTGGAAGGTGTTTTAGGTGGCAGCAATATTGATGGGTCACTGCAGTGGATGCTGAAAAATAATCAGCATCACACATCGATCAATGCTCTATTCAACAGCTCCGATGTTGAGAATATGCTGACGCAGTGGGGTTATCCTGAGTTAATGACCGGGAAACAGTTGGATGGTAATGCAAGCCTGAACTGGCGCGGCTCTCCGGCTGATTTTGATATTGATGATGTTATTGGTGACCTGAGCGTTGATATTCGAGAAGGGCGTTTTCTTTCAGTTAACGCAGCTTCTCCAACCGGAGCATTGAGACTCTTTGGGGTTCTGAATCTTGACGCCATAACTCGTCGACTAAGACTGGATTTTTCTGACCTTTACAGCAGCGGTATGGCTTATGACAAGGTTGAAGGTAAGTTGGAATTTAATAATGGTTTGATTGTGTTTAGCGAACCGATCACCGTTAAAGGCCCGTCATCGGATTTCCGATTGGGAGGTCAGCTCCATGTGCCTGATCGATCTTTGAATATGGAGTTGGTGGTGACTCTTCCTGTTACCCAGAATATATCAGTTGTCAGTCTGTTGTTAGGGCAGCCCTATATTGCCGGTGCCGCTTATCTGTTTGACAAGTTTCTTGGCAGTACAGTTGAGCAATTTGCCAGCCTTCGTTACGAAATTAAGGGCAGTTTCACCGAGCCAGAAGTAAAACTGGATCGACTGTTTTCCAATAAAGTCAAAGAGAAAAAATAGCAGGGAGAGGGTCGGAAGTGATTCGTGCAGCAGTGATTCGTGCAGCAGTGGTTCAGATGAACTCCAGTCCTGATGTTCAACGTAACTTTGTTGCTGCTGCTGAACTTATCGCTGAAGCAAAATCACAAAAAGCTGAACTGGTTGTTCTGCCGGAATGTTTTTCTTGTATGTGCGGCGACCTCAAAGAGCTTGGGCAAAAAGAAGCGCAAACAGGCGGTGTTCAAAGTTTCCTTTCTGAGCAGGCTGGTTTTCATCAATTAACACTGGTTGGCGGTACAACGCCTATTGCCCAGAATTATGATGGAAAAGATAGTCAGGGCAAAAACTGGGCAACCTGTTTTACCTATAACCCCAGCGGCAAACAAATCGCCCGTTATGACAAAATCCACCTCTTTGATGTCGATGTGGAGGACAGCTACGGAGCCTACCGTGAATCCAGTGATTATCATCACGGCGAGCGTGTAGTTATAACTCCAACAGAGCAAGTGATATTGGGCTTCAGCATCTGTTACGACCTTCGCTTCCCTGAGCTTTACCGCGAGCTTGTACGGCAGGGCGCCCAAATTATCACTGCACCTTCAGCGTTTACTCATGTCACTGGTGAAGCCCATTGGGAGATTCTTGTGCGTGCCCGTGCTATTGAGAATCAGGTATTTATGTTGGCGGCGAATCAATGTGGCAGTCATGCCTCTGAGGGGAAAACTAACCGGGAAACATGGGGACATTCCATGATTGTTTCTCCTGCGGGAGAGGTGTTGGTGGAGGCGGGTAGTGAGCCTGGCGTATTTGTGGCTGATCTTGATTTGTCTTTGCAGAATACTGTTCGGAAAACTATGCCCTGCTTGAAGCATTGTCGTGTATGAGTCAGTGTTTACATCTTTTCTAAATGTTCTTCCACGATAAACAGGTGATCCTGCCCAAAGCAATCCTCATTGCCAATAAACATGGATGGCGCTCCCAATATGCCACGGGATATCGCTGTGATGCTGTGATAAATATTAGAATCACCTCGCTTTTGCGTAGCGAACGTTCGAGCCTAAACGAGAAGGGCTTGTCCTGAGGATTCTTTATTATTCTTTACAGTGATATTGCCTCATCTATCGCCCTCCCATACCATGAAGGGTGACGTAATTCAGGGAACACCTGTCAGATGAGCGATATCCTTGCCCAGGCTAAACAGCAGCTGCTTGCTCCTTCCGCCCTTGATGAGGGTCATTTGGAGAAGATTATTCACGGAATGCTGGGGCATCAGATTGATGCTGCAGATCTCTATTTCCAGAGTCAGCGCCATGAAGGCTGGGTGCTGGAAGATGGTATTGTTAAAGAAGGTAGTTATAACGCAGACAGGGGCGTTGGTGTGCGAGCGGTAAGCGGTGAAAAAACCGGCTTCGCCTACGCCAATGATATTGCCTTAACGTCTCTGGAAGCTGCCGCTGGAGCTTCCCGAAGTATTGCCCGTGCGGGTCAGAATGGTCAGGTGCAGGCCTGGAACCGAACTCAACCTCTGGCTTTGTACAGCGATGCCAATCCTCTTGATTCCATGTCCCGTGATGACAAGGTTAAACTGCTGAAAGATATGGATGCTGAAGCACGCCGTATCGACAGCCGCATAAAACAGGTAAGTGTTAGCCTGGCAGGTGTGCATGAATATGTTCTGGTTGCTGCCGCTGATGGAACCTTATCTGCAGATATTCGCCCTCTCGTTCGTTTAAATATTTCTGTGATTGTTGAAGAAAACGGCAAGCGTGAGCGTGGTTCTTACGGCGGCGGTGGTCGTGGCGATTACAGTATGTTTTTCCAGAACAACTTATGGAAAAAGTATGCAGCTGAAGCTGTGCGTCAAGCTCTGGTGAACTTGGAAGCTGTTGCCGCTCCAGCCGGTGCCATGGAGGTTGTGCTGGGGGCAGGTTGGAATGGTGTACTTCTCCATGAAGCTGTAGGGCATGGCCTTGAAGGTGACTTTAACCGCAAGGGCAGCTCCATGTACTCCGGTCGTATTGGGGAACGTGTAGCTTCACCTCTGTGTACCATTGTGGATGATGGCACTATTGCTGGCCGTCGTGGCTCACTGAATATTGATGATGAAGGCGTACCCTCCTCTAATACCGTGCTGATTGAGAACGGTATTCTTAAAGGTTACATGCAGGACAAAATGAATGCCCGACTGATGGGTGTTCAGTCAACAGGCAATGGCCGTCGTGAATCTTATGCCCATCTGCCTCTACCCCGTATGACCAACACCTATATGCTGGCGGGGCAACATGATAAAGATGAAATTGTCGCTTCTGTGAACAAAGGTATTTATGTTGCCAATATGGGGGGCGGCCAAGTAGATATCACTTCCGGCAAGTTTGTTTTCTCAACCAGTGAAGCGTACCTGATTGAAGGCGGGAAAATCACGACACCTGTTAAGGGCGCTACATTGATTGGTAATGGCCCGGATGTGATGAACAAGGTGTCTATGGTGGGTAATGATCTTGAGCTGGATACCGGTGTTGGGGTGTGTGGTAAGGAAGGTCAATCTGTGCCCGTTGGCGTTGGTCAACCAACTTTGAAGATTGATGAGATTACTGTGGGTGGCACCAGCGCCTGATCCTGTTTCTCAATGTGAAAAGGCCCATCGCTTAATCAGCTGCGGGCCTTTTTCTTATAAGTCTCGATGTTTTTCTTGGAAGTGAGATCTACTCTTCGCTCACTTCACGCAGGTAGCGGAAGAGTTTCTTGCTTTGTGCCGCTTTCTTATCTTCTGATTTTTCTTTATTTGTGTTGCGAATAAGCTGGCGCAGTTTTTGTGCATCCGTTGCCGGATGGCTATCAAGAAATTCGGTAACAGCAGTATTACTGTTTTCCCCTAACAGGCGATCACGCCACCGCTCCAACAGGTGGAAATGGCGATTGTATTCGTCGCTGCTGGTGTCGAGCATGGCTAGCTGGTGGCGAATTGCGTCGATATCCTGATCCAGCATCAGTTTGCCGATAAAACCAAAGTGGCGTTTTCGGGCGTTGTGGCTGGTAATGCGCTTAGCTTCCAGAAGGGCATCAACAATACGTCCTTCTAGAGGGAATTTTTCCAGTTGGCCTGGTTTAAGGTTGGAGAGCTTTTCTCCCAGGTCACGGAGTTCGTGGGCATCTCTTTTGAGCTCAGATTTGCTGACCAGGATGATTTCGTCGTCCTGATCTTCATTCTCATGGAGAGCACTTCTGTCTTTGCGCATTCTGTTGCCAATATGTGAAATATGAGCGCTATTGTAGGCTGCGGTTTACTCTCGGAAAAGCCCGGTTGTAGAATGGATGGAAACCTACAGGATAGGGAGTTGTAATGAATAATCAGGTGCAACCGGTGATTGATCCGGTACTTGAGGAGCAGCGTCTGACCACGCTGGTATCCGATATTATTGATGAAGCCAGTAAACAGGGTGCTACAGCCTGTGAAGTGGGAGCCAGTTCGGATGCCGGTTTATCCACCACCGTGCGAATGGGGGAAGTGGAAACTGTTGAATTCAATAAGGATCAGGGATTTGGCATAACGGTTTATTTCGGGCAGCGAAAAGGTTCTGCCAGCACCAGTGATGATACACCTGAAGCGATTCGTGACACGGTGCGTGCAGCTTGCGATATTGCCCGTTATACCAGTGAAGACCCTTGTGCCGGCCTTGCTGATGCCGATCAGATGGCAACAGAATTTCCTGACCTGGATCTGTATCACCCCTGGGGAATCAGTGCGGAAGATGCTATTGAACGGGCAAAAGAGTGTGAAGATGCAGCCCGTGGTCATAGCAACCTGATTATTAACTCTGATGGTGCGACTGTGAACTCCCATCAGGGTTGCCGAGTGTACGGTAACAGTCATGGATTTATTGGCCCACACCGTTCCAGCCGCCAAAGTGTCAGTTGTGTGGTGATTGGTCAGCAGGGCGAAGAGATGCAGCGGGATTACTGGTACACGGTAGCCCGGGACGGTAACAATCTTGAAAGTATGGAAGAAGTGGGCCGTAAGGCTGCTGAGCGCACACTGGGGCGCCTGGGGAGTCGCAAGCTCGCTACCGCTAATGTGCCTGTGATTATGAGTGCAGAGCTGGCAGGAGGCTTTGTAGGTCATCTTATGGGTGCAATCAGTGGTGGTGCCATCTATCGAGAATCTACCTTTTTGCTGGATCACCTGGGTAAAAAGATTTTCCCGGATTGGGTCAATATCTATGAGCGTCCCCATCAGAGAGGGGGGATGGGATCAGTAGCCTTTGATGGCGATGGCCTGCAGACCCGTGACCAGTCATTTATTGTTGATGGTGTGCTGGAAAGCTACCTGCTCAGCACTTATTCCGCACGTAAACTCGGTATGACCAGCACAGCCAATGCTGGAGGTGCCCATAATTTGTTCCTGGACAGCAATGCTGGTGACTTGGACGCTTTGGTAAAAGAAATGGGAACCGGTTTGCTGGTGACCAATCTTATCGGGCAGGCAGTAAATATGGTAACGGGAGACTATTCCCGCGGCGCCGGTGGGTTTTGGGTCGAGAATGGTGAAATCCAGTATTCGGTTTCTGAGGTCACCATTGCGGGCAACCTTAAGGATATGTTTATGAATTTGCGCTGTGTCGGCAATGATGTTGATCGCCGGGGCAATATTCAGAGTGGTTCTCTGTTGATTGACGGAATGACGGTGGCTGGGGAGTAACAATCTTCCACCGTTCTTGCTTTTCTACCATCTAAACTTCTCGGCTGTATCTGGCCGGGAAGTTGTTTATGAGATTAAGCTCTTTCTTTCGCACCCTTTGTTTTTCCTTTCTTTTACCATCCGCGTCTCTCTGGGCTGACACTCTTGTTCGGGGGCTGCCAACCAATCCAGTTTCTCTTGATCCACATCGCTTTCTGGGAACCCCAGAAGCTACAGTTCTTAAAGATATGTACGAAGGGCTGACCAGTCAGGATGAGCTTGGTAAGCCTGCTCCAGGCGCAGCTGAAAGTTGGAGTGTGTCGGAAGATGGCAGAGTCTGGTCGTTCCATATTCGCAAAGGATTAACCTGGTCTGACGGTTCTCCCCTGACCTCTGCAGATTTTCTCTATAGCTTCCGCCGTTTGGCTGATCCTGCAACACGGGCTCAGTATCGTTGGTATCTGGATTTGGCGGGGGTGGTAAACAGTCGAAAAGTCGCTGCCGGAGAGTTATCAGCAGAACACCTGGGTGTGAGCGCTCCTGATCTGCACACGTTGGAAATTAAGCTTGAGGCTCCACGAATCTGGTTGCCGAACCTGATGACTTTCCCGGCATTTCTTCCGGTTTCGGAGCGGGCAATAAAACGTTGTGGGCCTCTTTGGGCAGAACAGAAAGGTTGTGCTGTCAGTAATGGACCTTATCGTTTTCTTTCCTTGGGAGACGGGCGGATACGGCTTGGGAAAAACTCCGCCTATCGGGATCCCCTGAAATCATCTCCGGAGAAAGTGGTCTGGGAAGTTTTCGGCAGCATACTGGATGAACTGGTCGCTTTTCGGGAAAAGAAATTGGATATCTCGTCTCCTATCCCTGCTGAACTGGGATTAGTTCAGGGGCGAAAGCCATTGTCTGACCGGCAAGTGCGTCAGCTCAACACAACTTATCTTGTATTGAATACCAGAGATCCACAATTATCTTTGCCTGTGCGTAAAGCTCTTGCTGGAATTCTTGATCGTCAGGCTCTCTTTCCTGGTGGTAATCAATCAGATCAGGCCTGGACGCTGATTCCGCCCTGGACTCAAGGGTATCTTTTTCAGCGATTGTCGGAGGTTGATTATTCACAGGGGCGACGTGATGAAGCAGCCAGAAGTATTCTGCAACAGACAGGTATTGATGAAACCAATCCTGTTCGACTACAGCTGTTAACAACTCATTCTCACTACAGATGGGTGGTAAATTCTATCGTTGTGCAGTGGCGCCGGCTGCCGGGTGTTGAAGTGGAAGTTGTCAGTGTGGGCTGGGAGGAGTATATCGATCGTTTGAATCGTGGCGATTACCAGGTTCTTCTGAATCACTGGTTAGCGGCTTATAACGACCCTTCCGCCTTCCTTTTGCTGGGCAGTCGGAGTTTTACCTTCTTTCCTCCTGGGTTGATGGATGAAAGCTATGAAAATGAACTCCAGTCAGCCATGAGCTTGGATGAGCCTGCCGAAATATACCGACAACTTGAACAGAAATTGTTGAATAGCCACTCGTTGATTCCTCTATCCCATATTCGGGTATCTCAGTGGGTGCAGCCAGAGGTGAAAGGTTTCGATATAAAAAATCCGGAAGGGTGGTTGCCCAGCTATAGATTGCAATTAGAGTCAGGCGTAAAAAATTGAAGCAAGGCCAAGGAAGGCAAAGAAACCGACAACATCAGTAATCGTGGTGAGAATAACGGAACCTGCCAAGGCAGGATCAATATCCATCGATTTGAGAAACAGTGGCAGCATTGCACCGGCGAGAACTGCGATAAGCAAATTGATAACCATCGCCAGCCCGATAATCAAAGCAATAGTCGGATCGTTAAACCAGAGCATGGATGCACCGGCGACAACTACAGCCCAGATACCGCCATTTAACAGCCCCACCATAAACTCACGGCTTAACAGCCATGAGGTATTGGACTTCCCTATCTGCCCTAAAGCCATAGCCCGAATAATCAGAGTTAAAGTCTGACTTCCTGCAATGCCACCCATACTGGCAACAATAGGCATTAGAACTGCCAGAGCGACAACCTTATCAATCGTATCTTGAAATAATCCAATCACGCCAGAAGCGATAAAGGCAGTGATCAGATTAATACCCAGCCATAAAGCACGACGGCGGGATGTTTTGATAACTGGAGCAAAAGTATCTTCGTCTTCGTCCAGGCCTGCCATGCTCATGATGGAATGTTCGGCTTCTTCCCGAATAACATCAACAACGTCGTCTACGGTGATTCGCCCTAGCAGGCGGCCGTTTTCATCCACAACCGGTGCGGAAATTAAATCTTCCCGTTCAAACATCTGTGCAACGTGGGTTTCTTCCATATCCACAGGAATGGCCTGATCTGACTCGTCCATCAGTGAGGAAAGCAAATCATCGGGATCGGCAGTGAGCAAATTGGCGATAGAGACTGAACCCATCAGGAAATCCCGACGATCAACAATCAGAACTTTATCTAATGGTTCCGGGAGCGATTCATGACGGCGCAGGTAACGCAGGGCAACATCCACATCGATATCACCACGCATAGTGATGGTATCTGTATTCATCAGGCCGCCGGCAGTATCTTCCGGATAAGCCAGGACTTCTTCGACCCGATGTCGGTTCTGCTGATCCATTGAGTTCAGAACCTGACGGGTAATACGTGTGGGGAGTTGCTGCAAGATGTCGACCATGTCGTCGATATCCTGGTCTTCCAGAATATCGATCAGTTCGGCGACATTCATTTGGTTGATAAAGAATTGGCGAACTTCTTCGCCCAGCTCATTTAGAACATCCCCTTCATCTTCAACCGGGATCAGTTTCCAGAGAATACTGCGTTGACGTGGTGGAGAAGATTCAAGAAGGTGTGCAATATCGGCAGCAGACAGGTTCCCCAGCATCTGCCGGGTATGGTCGGGAATATTGCCTGAGAGTACTTTGTCCAGTATCTCAAGCTGGTCTTCCGAAAGTGCCAGTGACTGTTGCTGCAGCATAAGAAATCACGCGGTTAAAATTGTTGTGTTCCGCTGTTTTGGAACAGTTATTCGTTCTCGTCAAAGCGATTGGCCACAAGAGCTGTAATAGCCTCAAGAGCCTTGTCGGCATCGTCACCTTCGGCCTCCAGCCGCAGGGATGTGCCTTTACTGGCTGCAAGCATCATGACCGACATAATGCTTTTTCCGTCTACCATTTTATCTGGTCGACCAACGCGTATGTTGCAGGTAAATGACGTTGCCACACCTACAAATTTGGCTGCGGCCCGTGCATGGAGCCCGAGTTTATTTATGATTTCGATCTGTTCCTGAATAGCAGCCATAAAAGTTATTGCCCTTGTCCTGCTAATTGAGGTTCTGGTTTCCGTTCCAGTTCCCGGTGTCGTACCTGCACTGATGCCATTATGCCTTCAAAAGCTTTGGCCAGCAGCTCGCTAATATAGACAGAACGGTGCTGACCGCCGGTGCAGCCTATACCAATGGTCAAATAGCTTCTGTTACCTGATTCAAATGCTGGCAGCCAGTTATGGACGAACTGAAAAATATCATCCCGCATGCGTGTGACAGATTCATGCGCTGACAAGAAGTCTTGTACGGGTTGTTGCTGCCCGGTCATTCCCCTCAGCTCTTCACGCCAGTAAGGGTTGGGGAGGCAGCGCACATCGAAAACAAAATCTGCATCTATGGGCACGCCCTTTTTAAAACCGAATGACTGAAACTGTAAGGAAAGTTCATGGCGTTCTTTTCCTGCTACACGCTGGCGAATAACGCTGCGCAGATCGTGCAGGGAGAGACGGCTGGTATCGACGCGCATGTCAGCCGCATCGGCAATAAATCCCAGAACCTCGGCTTCTTTTCTTATCGCTTCGTCTAGTGAGGACTCTCCATCGCTGAGCGGGTGACGACGACGGGTTGCACTGAATCGTTTCAGTAATGTTTCATGATCTGCGTCCAGATAAATAATATCGCCGGTCAGGTTTTCCTGTTCCCGAAGCTGCTGATGAATCATGGGGAACTCTGCAAGTTCTCTGGGAGTGTTACGGGCATCAATGCTGACCGCCAGTGCATTGCCCGCGCCAGCAGGTTTATTTCTAAAACGTTTAACAAGGCTGATCAGTAGACTGGCAGGCAGATTATCTACGCAGTAGAAACCCTGATCTTCGAGAGCTGCAAGAGCGGAACTTTTTCCCGAACCTGATCGCCCGCTGATAATTACGAGCCTAATGGTCTTTGGCATATGTCACCGTATCCCCCGCCGATGGATCTTTATGAATTTGGATCCTTGGTCAAGCATAGGAAAAAAAGCAGGCAAAAAAAACAGGGCCTGCGATTGCAGACCCTATTAATTTATAAATAAATGAAAGTCACGCTGTAACTTTCGCTGTAAGCAAACGATAGAGGGTTTCGCTGCTGTCTGCTTCCCTCAGTTGTTCACAGAGCGAATCGTTACTGAACTGCTCAGCTATTTGCCGCAGGAAATCCAGATGCCTCTCTGTTTCATGCTCTGGAACAACCAGCGCAAAAACAAGGTCGACAGGTTTTTTGTCGATAGCATCGAAATCAATTGGTTTAGCGAGCCTGAGGAATACAGCCTGGGGTTCTTCGCAGTTTGCTACCCGGCAATGGGGTAATGCAAAGCCATTACCAAGACCTGTACTGCCGAACTTTTCCCGGGTAACAAGTTGGTTGAACAGCTCTTTGGCGTCAAGACCGGGTTGTCTTTGGCTGATGATGTTGGCGATGTATTCCAGAGTGCGCTTTTTGCTGGCTCCCTGCACGCCATATAAGGCGTGACCGGGAGCAAGAATATTCCGTAGACTCATTGGATTTGGGACCGGGGATCAGTGAGAAGCCCCCTGAAGGCGATCAATATTCTTTTCCTTGTACTTCAAAAGTTGACGGTCAAGTTTATCAGTCAACAGGTCAATAGCAGCATACATATCTTCATGCTCGGCTGAGGCAGCGATATCAGCGCTTCGAACGTGCAGAGTGGCTTCGGCGCATTGCCTTTGCTTCTCAATACTCAGGGTAACCTGAACACTTGTTATTCCATCGTAATGGCTGGCTAGCTTGTTAAGTTTTTTTGAAACGTACTCGTTCAGAGCTTCTGTTACGTCGAACTGATGACCACTGATCTTAACTTGCATGCGTTACTCTCCTGATGTCAGGTTGAGCAGCCCCGGCAATTCCATACCGGGCCGACACTTTAGATTCTATCACCAGTCCTGTGCCTCGTCTCGGATTTTGCGTATCTGGAATTCATTTCTTATGAGCCAAGGCACGCTTAGGGCTGATCTGACGCTGTGGTAGCGTGTTTTCTACAAAATGGTAGCTATACCAGACGCTTTCGCTCATTAGATGGGGGAATCATTAGAGCTTCCCGGTACTTGGCGATGGTTCGTCTGGCGACCTTGATTCCCTGCTCGCCCAGAAGCGTAGCGATTTTGCTGTCGCTGAGAGGTTTTTTCGGACTTTCCTGAGCAACCAGTTTTTTGATAAGAGCCCTGATCGCCGTGGAAGAGCACTCTCCACCGGATGTGGTGCTAACGTGGCTGGAGAAAAAGTATTTCAGCTCAAAAATTCCGCGAGGGGTATGCATGAACTTCTGGGTGGTGACCCGGGATATTGTTGATTCGTGCATATCAACTGCTTCGGCGATATCGTGAAGAACCAGAGGCTTCATGGCCTCCTCGCCGTAATCCAGAAAGCCACGCTGGTATTCAACAATGCGGGTTGCCACTTTCAGAAGTGTTTCGTTACGACTCTGCAGGCTCTTGATGAACCAGCGTGCTTCCTGAAGGTGATTTTTCAGGTAAGTATTGTCATCACTGGAATCAGCACGCCGGATCAAGGACGCATAACCATCGTTAATGCGTAAATGTGGAGCTGTGTCAGGATTCAGATCAACAACCCAACGACCTTTGCGCTTACGAACCAGAACATCCGGAATCACATACTCTGCTTCTGATTCCTGAAGTTCAGCGCCAGGGTGAGGGTTGAGGCTCTGGATAATAGTCAGCGCATCTTTGATCTGGGATTCTTTCAGGCGTGTACGGCGCATCAATGTCGCATAATCACGAGTACCAAGAAGGTCAATGTAACGATCAACAATGCGGTGAGCATTGATAACATCGTCTGTGGCTTCCGGAAGCTGGCGAAGTTGAATCAGCAGGCATTCGCGTAAATCCCGGCAACCAACACCAACGGGCTCAAAATGTTGTATGCGGTTGAGAACCATCTCAACCTCGTCCATTTCAACCTCCCGTTCAGGGTCCTGATTTTCCAGAATATCTTCCAGTGACACGGTGAGATAACCGTTGTCATCAATGCCCTCAATAATTGCCATGGCAATCATACGATCAGTGTCGGACATTGGAGCCAGATTCAGTTGCCACTCAAGATGATCCTGTAGAGTTTCGCTGGAACTGGTGCGGGCTGTGAAATCGTCAGTTGGGCCGTTTGGCTGGTTGCCAGAGCTGGAAGGTGCAGCCTGGTAAACATCATCCCAGCCGCTATCTACCGGCAGGTCTGAGGGGATGGATTCTGTCCAGTCTTCCTGGGTTTCTTTGGTCTCGTCAGTTCTTTCGGCCTTGGCGGATGCGTTCAGATCGGTCAGGCCAGCATCAGAAATGGCGTCCTGCGCTTCTGGGTCAACAGGTTGGAGTTCCTCTTGCTCTAGCATTGGGTTGCTTTCCAATGCCTGCTGAATCTCCTGCTGGAGATCCAGTGTAGAAAGTTGCAGCAAGCGAATGGCCTGTTGCAGCTGGGGTGTCATCGTCAGCTGCTGACCAATTTTAAGTTCAAGAGTTGGCTTCATGGGATCGTATTATCCAGCCTTTACTGCACAGTCCTGCAAAATTATTTTCAACATCCCTGCCTGTTGGCTTAATGCTCGATAACGCTTCCGTATAAACCACTATATTACACTGACGTATGCTCTAACGTGAAGCGCAGCTTGTGAAATACGAAGGGCTATATCCAATGAAGGAACAGCCCTGCAGGCGTTAAATCCGGAAGTGTTCTCCAAGGTAGACGTCGCGCACTTTCTGGTTGGCCAGAACTGTGTCACTGTTACCTGACGCGATGATCTGACCTTCGCTGACAATGTATGCATGCTCGCAGATGTCCAGCGTTTCCCGAACATTGTGATCTGTAATGAGTACGCCAATACCTCTGTTCTTCAGGTGTGTGACTATTTCTTTAATATCTGTTACGGAAATAGGATCTACACCGGCAAAGGGTTCATCAAGTAATATGAATGAAGGTTCAATGGCCAGAGCGCGGGCAATCTCAACCCGACGTCGTTCACCGCCAGACAGACTCATACCGAGGCTGTCACGAATGTGCTGAATATTGAACTCATTCAGCAGTTCTTCCATCTTTTCCAGACGTTGGGCTTTACTCAACCCTTTTCTGGTTTCCAAAATGGCCATGATGTTATCGGCCACAGTCAGCTTCCGGAAAATTGATGCTTCCTGGGGCAGATAGCCAATACCAGCACGGGCTCTGCCGTGCATGGGTAATGCAGTCAGATTTTGGTCGTCAATGGAAATCTGGCCGCCTTCAGCATGAACCAGACCAACAATTATATAGAAACATGTGGTTTTTCCGGCTCCGTTAGGGCCAAGTAGGCCGACGATCTGGCCACTTTCTATAGAAACAGAAACATCACGAACGACCTGCCGACCGCTGTAACTTTTCTTCAGGTGTTTTGCTTGCAGTTGTGCCATGTGGCCTGTGTCTTTCTCTGCGTCTACTTGGATGAACCGGGAGCTTGATTGGGTTGGATTACCATCTGCACCCGGCCACCTGATTTCTTGGTTGTTCCGCCAGTAGCGTTAACAAGCTGTTTGAGTTGGTCGTAATTAATCTGGTCACCGATAAATGTATCACCCTTTTGAATCAGGCGAGCTTTTTCGATGAGTTTGATCTTGTCAGTGCCCATGTTGTAGTCGATGGTTATACCCCAGGCCTTTAGTAAGCCTTTGTCACCTTCCTGCTCTTCTTCGTAGTAGGCCAGGTCTTTATCACCTTCAGACACCACTCGTTTAATCTCACGATTCTGGGAGTAGATGGTGATAATGTCGCCGGTCAGTTTGGTGGAGCCCTGGGTCATTACAACATCGCCGCGATAGATGGCAATGCCTTTTGCGTCGTCAATATCCGCATTATCAGAGGTAATGTGGATGGGCTTCTCTCTGTCACTGTTCAGAGCCCAGGATGGTGTGGTGGCCATCACTGCAGCCAGAGCTAGATAAAAAGGGAGTTTAGCGGCTTTCATGTATGCTTCTTACCCTGGATTTAAGCTGAATAAAGTCCCGTTTATAAAAAGTGCGCATTCCTACAGCGTTAACGACACTGGTTGGACTTGTTAAGCGAACAGGTAAATCGGTCTCTGCGAAATCTTGTCCAGAGTAAACGGTCATAAAATCCGTGTCTATACGCTGCTCAGGGTTTCCTTGGGCGTCAGGCTGGATCATTACTACATTGTCAAACAGCTCAACAGTCTCTCCATCGGGGAGTATGCGACCATTGTCGGAAGTCGTGTGCCACGGCTGTTTACCTGTTTTTTCAGGATCACCGTTGTAACTCCACATATCTGGTTGAGTGAGCAGGGTTATATCGTTATGGGGGTAGTGACTAATTTCATCGGAAACCAGAGTCGATTCCAATTCGCCAGCCGGGCCGAACTCTTTGATGCGGGCATTGCGAACAAAGAAGTCAGGCGCCTTGTTTTCTGCTGCAGCTTGGCTTTTCACCATGGCATGGGGGTTGTCAGCGGTGTAGGACCAGTATCCAACAAGGCCGGTAAAGCCCAGAGCAAGAGCGATAAATAATAACTGACGCAGAGACATCAGGCCTCCCACTGTATCTGGTTCGGGGTTGCGGAAGGCTGTTGGAGTGCAGTTGTTGTAAACGGTGCTTTCATATTACCTGTCAGACAACACCTGCTTTGAGTAGGTCATGCATATTAATTGCACCAACCGGATGTTTTTCATCATCAACGCAGATCAAACCGCTGATCTTATGATCTTCCATAACTTTCAGGGCTTCTGCTGCCAGGATGTCGGAAGTGATAGTGACGCAGTTTTCCGTCATCACCTCTTCCACTCTGGTAGAGCGTGGATCGATGCCATTATCCAGTGTCCGGCGGAGATCTCCGTCAGTAAATATTCCCCGCAGGCGACGTTGACCATCGGTAATGGCGGTCATACCCATACCTTTGCCGGTCACTTCCAAAAGGGCATTGCGCAGATCGGTACCTTCTTCCACAACAGGAAGACGGCTACCGGTATGCATGATATCGCTGACTTTCAGTAGCAGGCGACGGCCAAGGCTGCCCCCTGGGTGGGAGAAGGCAAAGTCTTCTGCAGTAAAACCACGAGCTTCCAGAAGGGCGATGGCCAGCGCATCACCCATCACCAGTGTTGAGGTGGTACTGGATGTCGGAGCCAGGTCCAGTGGGCAGGCTTCTTGGTCAACACCGGTATTCAGGTGAACATCAGCGCTGGTGGCCAGTGCAGACTTTGGGTTACCGGTCATAGCAATCATGGGGATGCCGAGACGCTTGAACAGAGGAATAAGGGTGACAACCTCGGAGCTGTTGCCAGAGTTGGAAAGAGCAATGACAACATCATCGGCTGTAATCATGCCCATGTCACCGTGCTGGGCTTCGCCAGGGTGCACAAAGAAAGAGGGGGTGCCGGTACTGGCAAGCGTTGCAGCTATTTTATTGCCAATATGACCGGACTTTCCCATTCCTGTAACGACAACCCGGCCACGGCAGGCCAGCAATAATTCACAGGCTTTGGCGAAGGTCTGGTTAATGCGATCCTGCAGTGCCTCTACAGCCCGGCGCTCTATATCCACTGTGCGCCGCCCGGAGGCAATAAAGTCTTCAGCACTCTTCATCGGTGTTGCCATAAGAGAAGCGTTTATACATCCAAAAAACGATTGATGGGATTGTAACGAAACAACTGCCTGGCTGCTATCAACTTCCGGTGGTCAGAATCAGGAGACTATAGGCTATATAGCAGGCCAGAAGTAGAGTTCCAGATATTCGCCCTATGACTTTTGGGCGCTTGCCAATCAGGGTGAGAGCCACCAGAAGCAATGTTAGTCCGGTCATGATCGGATAATCCCGGGCGAAAGCCGAGGGGTCAATGGCCATGGGGGAAACCAGCCCGGGCACGGCCATTACGGCCAGCAGGTTGAATATATTGGAGCCAATGATGTTGCCAATCGCCATATCGTGGTGCTTTTTCAGGGCGCTGGCGATACAAGCGGCGAGCTCCGGAAGGCTGGTGCCGATGGCGACGACTGTCAAGCCAATGGTTAATTCGCTCATGCCTAGCTCTAGAGCTATTTCTGTGGCTGCCCACACCAACATTCTGGAACTGGCCAGAAGTACTGCCAGACCTGTTACCAAAACAAAAAATGCCTTCCCTTGAGGTATGTCCGGAATGTCTTCATCACTCTCTTGTCCCACAGAGGTGGTCTCGCCGACATCGGGTTGTTTCTGCCAGTGGTTGAAAATCAGAAGAGTGATGATCAGTGCGCACACCATGACCACACCTTCAAAAAAGCCGATGTAATTGTCATACATCATGAACCCGGAGGTTATGGTGATCATTGCCAGAAGGGGCAGCTCTTTTTTCATCAAGCGGTCGTTAACCGGAATTGGTGCAACCAGAAGCGTGATCCCAAGAACTAGAGCTATGTTAGCGATGTTGGAGCCCAGTGCATTGCCGATCGCCAGGTCTCCATGACCGGATGTGGCAGCCATTAGTGAAACCAGAATTTCAGGGGCGGATGTGCCTATGGAGATAATGGTCAGGCCTATCAGCATAGGTGACATACCCAGATTTCTGGCAGTGGCGGCGGCACCATTTACAAAATGATCAGCGCTCCACATCAAGGCGATGAAACCGAGAATCAGGGCTCCTGTGGCTAGTAGCATGTATCCGGGACCGTTTGTTTTAGGAGGGTAAATTAGGGAATCTGACCATTCTACGGATTTTGGCGCAGGATTCCATCCAGCTTAACTGTTCACCACGCAATGAAATTGCTGACTATTCTGAATACATAATTGCAAGGATGCAGGGGTTTATTATCTATGGATAAATCCGGAGCGGGTTCGGGAACGTCTGGCTATGCCGGGCAGGATGTTCATGGGTTTTCAAAATTATCGGGCCATCAGTCAGAAAAAGAGTCGGGCGTTAAACCGGTTCCTGTTTCTCTGCGTATGGAACTGGACGCTGCAAGCAAAGTTAATAAAAAAGATCTTCAGCATTATAAGGTTGAACAGGAGCATAATGTTTCCTCCCGGCTGAAGACAGCAGGCAAGGTTGCTGGAGTAGCGGTACTCGGTACAGCTGTAGGTGCTGCGGCAACAGCTTTTCTTGGGCCTGCCGTAGTGGTGGGAACCGCAGTTGGTGGTAGTGGCTTTTATCTCCTTAATAAGGGGTGGGAATGGTGGGCGAAAAAGTCCGAGGTTGATGGCTCGTCTCCCGGCCACCTGGAAGATGATATTGAGATTGAGCTGGAATCGGCCATTGGGCAGATAAGGCGGCAGGAAAAAGAAATTGCAGACCTTAATGGAGAGCTTAGGGAAGCGCAGGCAGCTCTCGATGAAACGCGTTTTTCTTCTCTCGAAAGTGAATCTGTCGATTCGGAAACGGATAGAGTTTATGCGCTTTTTCGTTTTAGGCGGGCAGAGAGTGTTAATAGCGAGAACGGTGGGAGCTTCATTGCTGACACCTTGACAGGTGTCCGGCTTTTACAGGGCGAGGTTAATGCAAATTTATCTGTGGGGAAGCGAGGTGATACTCCGGTTAGAGATAGTTTGGAGGGTGAGTCTGATAGTGGCAATGTATTGGAAGGGACGCGTGCGCTTCACAGTCAACTCAGTAATTCCAGTGTACTCAGCTCGTTGAGTCATTACTCCGTAGACAGTGGGATAGGTGAGCCGAATAAACAACCTGAGCCGAATAAACAACCTGAACCGAATAAACAACCTGAACCCAAAGAAGAATACGATGACACGCTGTTTAGAGGGGATGGTTTTATTCCATCAAGGCCAAAAACAGAGCCGCTGGAGGATCTTTTGGATATCAGGGAGGGGCGTATTCAGGAACTGGAGAGTGAAGCAAAAAAGGTTAAAGGGCAGTTTGACGATGTTATTGCCAGCCGAGATGAGCTGTTGGTAAAAAAAGAGGAAGACATCCGTCGCCGGGATGCTGATATTGCTAACTTTGAGAAAAAGCTTAAGAGTAAAGAAAACGAGTTGATTGCCTACAAAGATGATCTGGAGTTAGAACAAAAACAAACTGCAGATTTGAGAGAAGTGAATAGTCAGTTAAAAGAAGGACTTGTTACACTGAGAGACTCTCTGGGGCAGTTGCTGAAAGATGACGAGTCTCTGCACCTTGAGGTGGTGGAACGGGTGCAACCCTATACCCAGAAAACAGGAAAAGTGTTTTGGTCGCGGGCATCGGAGCAAATCTTTGAGGGTGGTTTGCCACGTCTTGCGACCGGGATGAAAGAGCTAAAAGTTCTTGTCGACGTAATTGGTAAAAGGCTGAAAGCGGCTGATCTGAATGAGGAGGATATGAACAGCCTCAGGGGTGAGCTGGATAAGCAGGCGCAGTTTTCAACATTCGGCAGGCAGCTTATTGCAGAGTTTGACCCTGATGTGAAACCGGACGCTCTTCTTGATGGCGCAATGCCTTCAACCTTGCAGTTGATGGCGGAGGCACTGAAGGATGGAAAAATGTTTCAGGAGGGATATGAGCATATGTCAGCCAACGGTTTTGCCGGCAGCAAGAAGGATCTTATTAAGGTCATGATGGGGGCGAGGCCGCAGGGTGGATAGGTGAAGTCCTATATGTGTCTTTCAATTTGTGTTGAGAGATGGAGTGCTAATGTGCTGTAGTGAATGGTACACTTTGTTTTTACGGATAATCAATTCTATTTGTCGTATTTAAAGGTAAGCGGATACGGCAGTTGGCTATAGTCTGGCCTCTGCAGTGGAAACCTGTTGCTGATGAATCAAGAAAATGAAAGCTTTATCGAGATCCGGGGACTCACGTTTATGCGTGGCGACCGAGTGATTTTCGATAATATTGATATGGATATACCCCGTGGCAAGGTCACCGGAATAATGGGGCCCAGCGGGACGGGTAAAACGACTTTGCTGCGTCTTATTGGTGCTCAGCTTAGACCTGACGCAGGAAAGATTTTTGTAGATGGGCGCTGTGTTTCAACAATGGGACGCGACGAGTTGTTTCGTGTTCGCTCCCGAATGGGCATGCTGTTCCAGAGTGGAGCCCTGTTTACTGATATTACCGTTTTTGAGAATGTGGCCTTTCCGCTTCGGGTTCATACTCGTCTTTCTGAACAGATGATTCACGACATTGTACTGATGAAGTTGCAGGCTGTTGGGCTTCGTGGTGCCAGTCAGCTAATGCCTGCTGAATTGTCCGGTGGTATGTCACGGCGTGTTGCATTGGCACGAGCTATTTCTCTTGACCCTGATTTTATTATGTACGACGAACCTTTTGTCGGTCAGGATCCTATTGCCATGGGCGTTTTGGTGAACCTTCTTCGAAAGCTGAATAATGCCTTAAATCTGACCAGCGTGATTGTGTCTCATGACCTGAGTGAAACGGCCAGTATTGCCGACTATCTCTATCTGCTTGCCGATGGCCATGTGATTGCTGGTGGTACGCCAGACGAACTGCAGTCTTCAGAAGATCCAAAGGTGCGACAGTTTATGAATGGTATACCGGATGGCCCGGTTCCCTTTCATTATCCTGCAGATGATTATGCTAAGGAACTTCTGGGGGAACGTCCATGAGCCGTTTGCTGGATCATGTCGCTACTCTAGGGCGCAGCGGGCTTGAAGTCCTTCAAGCCATGGGGCGGGCAACGATAATGCTGGGTATGGCTTTGTTTGGTCGCAGCAGCAGTCATGGATCCATGCCTTCACTGGTTGTGAAGCAGATTTATGCCGTGGGTGTCCTTTCGTTGATCATTATTACCGTATCCGGCGTGTTCATTGGCATGGTGCTGGGGCTTCAGGGTTATAACATTCTTGTGCGGTACGGCACTGAACAATCTGTTGGTCAGATGGTTGCTCTGAGTCTTGTTCGTGAGCTCGGGCCGGTAGTAACAGCTCTGTTGTTTGCCGGGCGAGCCGGTTCAGCACTGACTGCAGAGATTGGCTTGATGAAAGCCACTGAACAGTTATCCAGTCTGGAAATGATTGGTGTTGATCCACTCAAGCGTATTATTGCCCCCCGTTTTTGGGCTGGCTTTATCAGTATGCCTCTGCTGGCCTGTATCTTCTCAATGGTCGGTATCTTCGGCGGCTCCATGGTCGGCGTTGACTGGTTGGGGATTTATGAAGGATCTTTCTGGGGCAATATGCAGCAATCTGTCGACTTCTGGAATGATGTGGTTGATGGCCTGATTAAAAGTGTGATGTTTGGTTTTGTAGTGACCTGGATTGCGGTGTTCCAGGGATATGATGCTGTGCCGACATCTGAAGGTATCAGCCGGGCAACAACCCGGACAGTTGTCTACGCCTCCCTGGCTGTGCTGGGGCTGGACTTTATCCTCACAGCCGTGATGTTTGGAGATCTCTGAAATGCGGATGCGAACCGTTGAAATCAGCGTTGGCGCCTTTCTTTTGGCCGGTTTGTTTGCCTTGGTTTTACTTGCCCTGAGGGTGAGTGGCCTGTCTGTTAATGCTGACAATACTACCTATCGGCTTTATGCAGAGTTTGACAATGTGGGTTCCCTTACCAAGCGGGCAAAAGTTGCCATGGGTGGTGTAACGATTGGTCGGGTTGTCGATATCGAGCTTGATAAAAAAACCTATATGGCCCGTGTGATTATGGATATTGAGACCAATGTCGATAATATCCCTGTGGACAGTTCGGCCGCTATTCTTACTGCAGGACTTCTGGGTGAGAAATTTATCGGGATCAGTATTGGTGGTTCCCGGGACTTTTTTAAGGATGGGGAAACCATCGATGACACCCAATCAGCTATTGTCCTGGAAGACCTGATTGGTAAGTTCTTGCTCGGCTCTGTCGGTAAGGACGATGAAGAAAGTAATGACAGTTTCTGATTTGCTGGAAAGGAATATGGGTATGGTCGGCTTCAACAAGAGCAGTTTTTCAGGTGTATTTTTTACATTCCTGATCTGGTGTCTGCCTTTTGGCGTTTCTGTCGCCAATGCTGCTGAAACTCCTGATAAAGTCTCTGGCAATGCAACGGCCAGAGTAATCAAACTGCTTCAGGATAACCGTAATACTTACGAGAAAAAACCGGATCAGTTTTACAGGGATGTTGAGCAGGTTATTGATCCTGTTATTGCCTTCGATGAAATGGCTCGTGGGGTCATGGGTAAATATGCGCATCGAGCCTCAGACGCTCAGATAAAAGAATTTACTGGTGTGTTTCGCAGTAGCCTGATCCATTTTTATAGCAAGGCGGTGCTGACGTTTGATTCCAGCCAGCTATCACTGGGTAAAGTCGATCCTGTTTCTCCGGAAATCCTGAAAGAGTATGACAGTGGAAAAAGTCGTTCTGTTCCCGTGAGCCTGAAAATCAAGGCGAAAGATGCAGAGTACTCTATATCTTACTCCATGATGAAAGAGGGAGGGGAGTGGAAAGTTCGCAATATCATTGTTGAAGGTATCAATATTGGTATTCAGTTCCGCAACCAGTTTGGCGAAGCCATGAATCGCTATAAAAAGGTTGAGGTGGCTATTGAGAAGTGGCCAGAGCTGATGCAGCAGACTGAGAAGAGTCAGGAAAAAGAACTGCGTGAGAAGGGAAAAGACAAGTCATGAGTGAGTTGTCCGTCGTCTCTCCTGGGCGCTTTTCCTTGATTGGTGAAATTAATAAAGAGTCGGTACCAGGTTTAGTAGACAGAGGCTGGGCGGCACTTGCAGATCATGACGGCAAAGATTTGCTTGTTGATTTGTCTGGTGTGAACCATGCCGACAGCGCCGCTTTGGCCATGCTTTTATCCTGGGTAAGGCGCTCCCGTAATGACGGAAAGGACCTGTCCTACTATCAATTTCCCGAAGATCTTATGGCTCTTGCTCGGGTGTGTGGTGTCGATACGCTGCTGCCTTTGGCAGAGCCTGTCTGACAATTCAGTGCATCAGAGCCCTTCTTACACTGGTGTCCTGCCCCGCACTTCCCTATCATAGGCCTCTTTGCGTTCCGGTTCCGGGAAGAGTCCTATGCATGCCAGTGAAGTAAAAGAGCTGCTTGAAGCGAAAATAGATGGTGCTCAGATTTTGGTTGAAGGGGAAGGCTGCGACTTCACCCTGACCGTAGTTTCTGAAGTTTTTGCCGGTTGCCTGCCGGTCAAACGCCAGCAGATGGTCTATACACATCTCAACGAGATGATTGCTGCAGGCACTATTCACGCTGTAACCATGCAAACCTTTACTCCTGAGGAGTGGGCTGCCCGACAAGGGTAATACCATCCGGAATGCGGTTTGGACGGCGCTGTTTGGGCGAAAAGCTCTAAGTGCCAGTTAACAATTGTATTTAAGAATGATGCAGATTCATGGAGGAATGCTTCCGGACTCTGCATCTTTCTGTTTTAGCCTGCGGGTATTCGATGGATAAACTGATAATTACTGGTGGCAACCGTCTGGATGGAGAAATTCGCATCTCCGGTGCCAAGAACTCTGCGCTGCCTATTCTTGCGGCAACTCTGCTGGCTGATGAACCAGTGACGGTTTGTAACCTGCCTCACCTCCACGATATTACCACCATGATTGAGCTGTTTGGCTGCATGGGCGTGGAGTTAATGATTGATGAAAAGATGAATGTTGAAGTTCATGCCAGCACTATCAAGCATCTGACCGCACCTTACGATTTGGTTAAAACAATGCGTGCTTCCATTCTGGTTCTGGGACCGCTGGTAGCCCGTAACGGTTACGCAGAAGTTGCTCTGCCTGGTGGTTGTGGAATTGGCAGTCGACCTGTCGACCTGCATATTCGTGGTCTTGAAGCCATGGGAGCCGAGGTTTCTGTTGAAGACGGTTACATTAAAGCGAAAGCAACGCGCCTGAAAGGTGCACACATTTTCCTCGATACCGTGACTGTAACCGGTACTGAGAACTTGCTGATGGCCGCGACTCTGGCCGAAGGCGAAACCATTATTGAGAATGCCGCCCGTGAACCGGAAGTGGTTGATCTGGCTGAGTGCCTTATTCGCATGGGTGCTGAGATTGAAGGTCACGGCACCGATACGATTCGTATCCAGGGTAAAGAAAGCCTTCATGGTTGTGTTTACTCAGTACTTCCTGATCGTATCGAAACCAGCACCTACCTGATTGCTGCGGCAGCTACTCGTGGCCGTGTTCGAGTAAAGGATACCGACCCAACCATTCTTGATCCGGTTCTGGTGAAACTTCGCGAAGCGGGTGCCAAGGTTGAAGCCGGTGACGATTGGATTGAACTGGATATGGAAGGTCGTCAGCCAAAAGCTGTCAGCCTTAAAACTGCCCCTTACCCAGGCATGGCTACCGACGTTCAGGCGCAGTTTACCGCCTTGAATGCTGTAGCTGAGGGTACTGGTACCATTACCGAAACCATTTTCGAAAACCGCTTCATGCATGTTCTGGAAATGAAACGAATGGGTGCAGATATCGATGTGGAAGGCAACACTGCGATTGTTAAAGGCGTCGATAATCTGAAGTCTGCTCCGGTTATGGCTACCGACCTGCGCGCATCTGCCAGTCTGGTCATTGCAGGTCTTGTGGCGGAAGGTGAGACTGTTGTCGACCGTATCTACCACATTGATCGAGGCTATGAATGTATTGAAGAGAAGCTGCAACAGTTGGGTGCTACGATTCGTCGAATCCCTCGCTGATAGCTTTGGTTTTGCTGTTGGAATGCGGGGAGCATTTCAGCAGCAGGGCTGTATTGAAAGAATTTGAGTGGTCACAAAATAATGATATCAACACCTCTGACTATCGCCCTTTCTAAAGGCCGTATTCTGCAGGAAACCCGTCCATTACTGGAAAAAGCGGGCATAACACCGACAGAAGATGTAGCAAAAACCCGCAAGCTTATTATTCCTACTAACCATGAGAATGTCCGTCTGCTGATTGTTCGGGCCAGTGATGTACCGACTTACGTTGAGCATGGAGCAGCAGATCTGGGCGTTGCCGGAAAAGACGTGTTGATGGAGCACAACTCGCCAGAGTTGTACGAGCCTCTGGATCTTCAAATATCAAAATGTCGTCTAATGACGGCTACTGCAGTTGATTATCAGGAAGAACCTGGTCGACGCATTCGAGTCGCAACCAAGTTTGTGAATGTCGCTAAACGTTTCTATGCCAGCCAAGGCAAACAAGTTGATATTATTAAACTCTATGGTTCCATGGAGCTGGCACCGTTAATTGATCTGGCAGATCAGATTGTGGATATCGTTGATACCGGAAATACCCTGAAAGCCAATGGGTTAGAACCGAGAGAACATATCGCTGATATCAGCTCACGGTTGGTGGTGAACCGTGCTGCTATGAAAGTGAAGCATGAAACTATCAGCGAGATAATCAATCACATGAAAGCTGCAGTGGAAGTGGCTGGTTAAGCGCGACCATTTCTGAATCTGTTTTTATAAATATAAATTCATTGACGCTGTCAGAGGCACCCTATGAGCGAAGTTGCGGTTCAGCCCCGCAGGCTGGTTTACGGCGATAAAACATTTGCCGAACACCTTGATCATCTTCTGGCCTGGGAATCTGTATCAGATACAAGTGTTCAGCAGGTTGTTACTGATATTGTTGAGCAGGTGAAAAGTCGTGGTGATGATGCTTTATTAGAATTCTCCAATCGCTTTGACAATCTGGCAGCTAAAACCCTTGCTGACCTTACTCTTGATAAACAGCAACTGCTCAGTGCCCTTGAAAACCTGCCAACGGAACAACGTACCGCACTGGAAACTGCTGCAAAACGCATTCGTGATTACCACGAAAAGCAGGTTCAGGATGGCTGGAGCTTTACCGAAGCTGATGGCACCAGACTTGGTCAACGGGTCACGCCACTTGACCGGGTAGGGCTGTATGTTCCCGGTGGGCAGGCCGCTTATCCCTCTTCTGTACTGATGAATGCGATTCCTGCCAGCGTGGCAGGTGTTGATGAAGTAGTCATGGTTGTTCCAACCCCTGGCGGCGCAATCAGTGAACTGGTTCTTGCCGCTGCAGCGCTAGGTGGTGTTGATCGAGTGTTTACCATTGGAGGAGCTCAGGCTATTGCTGCTCTGGCTTATGGTACGGAAACTGTTCCCGCTGTGGATAAGATTGTTGGGCCGGGTAATATTTATGTAGCAACAGCTAAGCGGATGGTCTTTGGTCAGGTTGGTATTGATATGATTGCCGGCCCATCAGAAATTCTGGTAATCAGTGACGGCAAAACAGATCCGGACTGGATCGCAATGGATCTGTTTTCTCAGGCAGAGCATGATGAAGATGCTCAGGCCATTCTGATAAGCCCTGATGCTGAGTTTCTTGATGCAGTACAGGCCAGTATAAATAAGCTTTTGCCCACGATGGAACGTAAAACTATTATCCAGGCTTCATTGAATGACCGTGGTGCCATGATTCATGTGCCAGACTTAAGTAAAGCCGCAGAGGTGTGTAATCGAATTGCTCCGGAGCATCTGGAATTGTCGATAGAAAACCCTGAGGCCGTTCTGTCTGACATTCGACATGCGGGCGCTATCTTTATGGGGCGTTACACTGCAGAGGCCTTGGGAGATTACTGTGCCGGGCCAAACCATGTGTTGCCAACGTCTGGCACCGCTCGTTACTCATCACCGCTGGGTGTTTATGACTTTCAGAAGCGAACATCACTGATTAACTTCTCGGCGCAGGGGGCTTCAGAGGCTGGAAAGGTGGCTTCTGTTCTGGCTCGCGGAGAAGGGTTGACTGCGCATGCCCGATCGGCTGAATACCGTATCAAGAAGTGAATAAGATGAGAGCCAGTATTCTGGCTCTCATCTTTCAGGTTTTATTTATCCGCGGGTTGGATCTTCCGGGCGTTCGCCAACTTCTGTGACAAACGGTATTTCCTTGCCATCACGCAAAACTATAATTGTGACTTTCGAGCCGGGTTTAAGCTTGGCAACACTGTTCATTACCTTTCGGGCATCGTAGGTTACAAGCTCATTAATACGGAGAATGATATCACCTCGCTGAAGGCCAGCAGATTTGGCTGGACCATTCTCATAAACTCCAGAAATTAATATGCCGCTACCCAGTGGCAGATTAAAGGCTTCAGCAAGTTCTGTGCTGAGAGCGGTAGATTCAATTCCCAACCAACCCCGTACAACCCTGCCTCTATCGATAATGGATGTCATCACAAACTTGGCAAGATTCGATGGAATGGCAAAGCCCAAGCCTTCACTACCGCCGTCACTGGAAATCAGTGCGGTAGAAATGCCTACCAATTCGCCTTTGGCATTAATGAGTGCACCACCGGAGTTACCAATATTAATTGCGGCATCGGTTTGCAGGAAGCCTTCATAAGTGCTGAGTCGCAGGTCGCGGCGGGTTGCGCTGATGATTCCCTGACTGACTGTTTGCCCCAATCCAAATGGATTACCAATGGCGAGAACAACATCACCAATTTTTACTGACTTTGAATCTGCCCAATCGGCACTGGGGAGGTTCTCCATTTCAATTTTAAGAACCGCCAGATCGGTTTCCGGATCAAAACCGATAACCTTGGCTCGGGTTTCCCGGAAGTCTGGCAGGGCAACAATAATATCGTCTGCACCTTTAATTACGTGATTGTTGGTGAGTACATATCCGGCCGGGCTAACAATAACTCCTGAGCCAAGACTGGACTGAACCTGCTGTCTTCGGGGAATTCGGCTTTTGCTGAAAGGTTCGGATAACAGGTTGTTGTCCCGATTTCCCGGACGCCGCAAGGTGCGTTGAGTGAAAATGCTGACAACTGAGGGGGCAGCCTTAACCACGGCGGAATTAAAGGAGGGGACAAATGTTTGGAGTGGTGGTTGCTCAACAACTGGTTGAGGTTTGGCCTGTTCAACTTCTCCAGTGAGAGAAGGGTATTGCTGAAGAATAATCAGAGCAACAAGAAGACCACAGAGTGCAGGCCATCCAAACCAGCTAAGTGTTTGTGAAAACCGGTTCATTAAAGTTATCCAGCCATCCTGTTTGAGATTGTGCTCGAATCTGCCTTTCTACCGCATCAAAACAGATGCACATAGAATGCCAGTACCAGTTAGTATAAAGGTATGCATTGTTCGGTGGTATATGCAAACTCCGGCATGATTAGAGAAAGGTTAAATTTGTTATGAAGTTACAGGAATTGTTGTTATGAAGTTACAGGAATTGGTGAGTGTTCTTGATACTGAACTGCAACCCTGGATGTTTAAGGATTACTGTCCAAACGGTTTGCAGGTAGAAGGCCGGGAGAATGTTTTGCGGCTGGCAACAGGTGTAACAGCCTGTGAGGCGCTTATTGATCAAGCTATAGCGTGGAAAGCTGATGCCATATTGGTGCATCACGGCTATTTCTGGAAGAACGAGCAAGCCCAGGTGACAGGAATGAAAAAGCGCCGTCTGCAAAAACTTCTGACTCACGATATCAGTTTGCTCGGTTACCACCTTCCCTTGGATGGGCATCCCACTATGGGAAATAATGCCACTCTGGCAAAGCTGTTGGGGATTGAAGAAACCGGACCTATGGATCCCTCTGAATCTCGCCCCATTGGAAATATTGGAGAAGTGGCCGACACGGTGTCTCTTGAGGATTTTGGCGCAGCTATTGAGAAGGCTCTCGGTCGGAAGCCTTTACTGATAAGTGGTGGTGATCATACGGTTAAAACGGTGGCATGGTGTACCGGTGGAGCACAAAGCTTGATTGGTAAAGCCATTGAAGCTGGAGTTGACGCTTACATCAGTGGTGAGATTTCAGAATCAACCGTGCACGCAGCTAGAGAAGAAGGTGTTCACTATATTTCAGCTGGACACCATGCCACTGAGCGGGGAGGTGTTCAGGCTTTTGGGGCGTGGCTGGCCGTTAATCACGGAATTGAACATCAGTTTTTTGATATTGGGAATCCAGTCTAACCGGGAAATCAAAACCAACGTTTTGGATAGCTCCTCTGACTCAATATTGAACACGACCCGGGAATATCTCTCTGGGGGCTTACGTAGAATTTCCCTGGAGAGATATTAAACGTATTCTGTATTCATTCATGTTGATGGTCATGAGTATGCGTCTACAGAGCGCTATTTCTAATGTATAGGGTTAGGAGAGTCTGACTCTATTCCAGGGCGACAGCTGGCTGGACGAACCCCGATGCTGGAGTCGATCCTATGGATGTTAAGGCATTTGCGAATCGTCATTGGAACGTGAAGAGTGAAGCATGGGAAAGAGGAGGTAATAGTCAAGCAATGCGTGAAGCTGTTCAGACAACCCTTGAAAGCAAAAATGAAAAAGAAAGCTCAAAGTTCATCCTATTAATGCGAATTAACGCGAAATTATGTTGCAGGTTGATTTCCTGAGGCGTTTGCCTCTGAAGTGTTGTCATATGGATAGTACAAACAATTCTAAATATCCTCGCTCATATTCTTTAGAATTATTGATATAGTGTGCCTCCCGCCAATAACAACAGATGAAATGGCGGGTCAGAATGACAACAACGGGGCTGCCCCATGAGTGCGGATTATAACCTGAACCACCTTCGGCAACTCGAAGCCGAAAGCATACATATTATTCGCGAAGTCGCGGCAGAGTTTGATAATCCGGTGATGCTTTATTCCATCGGTAAAGACTCTGCGGTGATGCTGCATCTGGCTCGCAAAGCCTTTTTTCCTGGACGAATTCCATTCCCACTACTGCATGTAGACACCGACTGGAAGTTTCGGGAGATGATTGAATTTCGGGATCGTATGGCCAAAGACTACGATCTCGATCTCCTGGTTCACAAGAATCAGGAAGGCCTGGATATGGGCGTCGGCCCGTTTACCCATGGCAGTTCCAAGCATACCGATATTATGAAGACCCAGGCTCTGCGTCAGGCTTTGGATAAATACGGCTTTGATGCTGCCTTTGGTGGAGCCCGTCGAGATGAAGAGAAATCTCGCGCCAAAGAGCGGGTTTACTCCTTCCGTGACAATAACCATCGCTGGGATCCAAAGAATCAGCGCCCAGAGTTATGGAATGTGTACAACGGCAATCACGAAAAGGGCGAAAGCATTCGAGTGTTCCCGCTATCCAACTGGACTGAGCTGGATATCTGGCAGTATATCTGGATGGAAAATATCGAAATTGTTCCCCTTTATCTGGCCGAAAAGCGTCCTGTCGTCGAACGCGACGGCATGCTGATTATGGTGGATGATGATCGTATGCCATTGGAAGAGGGGGAATTGCCGGAGATGAAGTCGGTACGCTTCCGTACTCTGGGTTGCTACCCGCTTACCGGTGCCGTGGAATCTGAAGCAGATACTTTGCCTGAAATTATTCAGGAAATGCTGCTGACTACAACATCTGAGCGTCAGGGGCGAGCTATTGACCACGACTCCTCCGGTTCCATGGAGAAGAAGAAGCAGGAGGGTTATTTCTGATGAGTCATCATTCCGATTTGATCGAGTCAGATATCATTGCCTACCTTAAGCAGCACGAAAACAAAGAGCTGTTGCGTTTTCTGACTTGTGGCAGTGTTGATGATGGTAAGAGCACACTGATTGGGCGTCTGTTGCATGACAGCAAAATGATCTTTGAAGATCAGCTGGCAGCCATTGAAAACGACAGTAAGAAAGTTGGCACTCAGGGCGATAAGATTGACCTGGCCTTGCTGGTGGATGGTCTGCAGGCCGAGCGTGAGCAGGGTATTACCATTGATGTGGCTTATCGTTACTTCTCCACAGAAAAGCGTAAGTTCATTATTGCCGACACCCCGGGCCATGAACAGTACACCCGAAATATGGCAACCGGTGCTTCCACCTGTGATCTTGCCGTTATTTTGATTGATGCCCGTTATGGGGTACAAACCCAGACTCGCCGTCACTCATTCATAGCCAGTCTGCTGGGTATTAAGCATATTGTTGTGGCTGTGAACAAAATGGATCTGGTGGATTACAGTCAGGATACCTTTGAAAAGATTCGCAACGATTACCTTGATTTTGCCGAACCTCTGACTGTGGATGGGGCAATGGGCGATATTCGCTTTGTGCCAATGTCTGCGCTTGATGGCGACAACGTTGTGAATGCCAGTGAAAATATGCCCTGGTATGAAGGCAAGACTTTGATGCAGATTCTGGAAACCGTTGAAGTTTCCAGTGACCGCAACCTGGATGATTTCCGCCTGCCAGTTCAGTATGTCAATCGCCCTAATCTTGATTTTCGTGGCTTTGCCGGGACAATTGCCTCTGGTGTGGTGAATGTTGGCGATGAACTCAAAGCATTGCCTTCCGGAAAAACCAGCCGGGTTGCAGAGATAGTCACCTTTGATGGCAATCTTGAGCAGGCTTTTGCCGGCCAGGCTGTGACTCTGACTCTGGAAGATGAAATTGATATCAGCCGTGGCGATATGCTGGTTAAGCCTGAGCGCCAGCCAGAGAGTAGCAGTGAACTCGATGCCATGGTTGTATGGATGGCAGAGCAGCCTCTGCAGTCGGGTCGCCAGTATGATTTTAAAGTCGGTGCATTTACTTCAGCTGGGCAGGTGAGTGGTATTCACCATCGGGTTGATGTGAATACTCTTGAACAACAGTCCACACAACAGCTGGCTCTGAATGAGATTGGCCATTGTCACCTGACGCTGACCAAGCCTGTAGCTTTTGATGAATATCGCAATAACCGGGCTACCGGAGCTTTTATCATTATTGATCGCTTAACCAATGCTACTGTTGGTGCGGGTATGATCAGTGGGCGAGCCGACTCTGGTTCTCAGGGTAAGGTTTCTGCCGATGAAAGGGCGGCTCGTCTTGGGCAAAAGGCTAACGTTATCCAGATATCTGGAGCTTCCGCTGAACAGTTGGTTGCACTGGAAAGAGGGCTGTTTAATAAGGGCCTGTTCCCGGCAATTTGTGAGTCAGAGGCTCCTGAACTGGAAAGCATTCTTCTGGCTCAGGGAGTTGTTGTATTAACAGATAACGCGTTTTCAGATGGTGCTGTGCTGTTGAATGCTCAGGACACTGATTTGCTGGATAAAATCTCTCAGATTGTATCGTTATAAGTCATTTGCCCGGGATCAAATCTGTTCCCGGGCGAATAATATTTATCTTTTGGATAAATTGCTTTTTCTTTCTCTACTCGCTGTATTAATGCGTATGCGTTAGCAAAAAATCTTGTAAAAACTTCTCCTTTCGAACTATTTTTCTAATCTTCTAAAGAACACAAAAATGGACAGGAATTGACTACCTGTTCTGTGGCAGTGTGCGCACTTTCGATTGAACCTGATCGGCATGTTTGTGATTCCACAGGGCATGTGGCTGTTATGTCTTGATAGTTGAATATGCTATCGCCGCGTACTGCAGAAAATCGTACTATGCCAAGAGTTTGTAATGTTTCCTTACACTTCTATGTTCTATAGAAGTACTTGTTCAATCATCTACCCTGGACCCTTTTCGGAGCCAAGATGAAATCTGCATTTTACGATCAGCTCTCCGCGCAACTGGAAGAGCTCAAGCAGCAAGGCCTGTACAAGGACGAGCGTGTTATTACCTCCCAGCAGTCTTCCGACATTACTGTTACGGGTGGTGAACAGGTTATTAACTTCTGTGCCAATAACTATCTGGGTTTGGCCAATGCGCCAGAGCTGATTGAAGCTGGTCAGAAGGCTCTGGATAAGTATGGCTATGGTATGGCGTCTGTACGCTTTATCTGTGGTACTCAGGATGTTCACAAAGAGCTGGAAGCTCGTATGTCTGAGTTTCTGGGTATGGAAGACACCATTCTTTACTCTTCCTGCTTCGACGCCAACGCAGGCCTGTTTGAAACAGTACTGAGTGCTGAAGATGCCATTATCAGTGACTCCTTGAACCACGCCTCCATCATCGATGGTGTGCGTCTGTGTAAGGCCAAGCGGTTCCGTTACGCCAACAACGATATGGCCTCTCTGGAAGAGCAATTGAAAGCCGCAGATGAAGCAGGCTGCCGCCACAAGATGATTGCCACTGATGGCGTATTCTCCATGGATGGCATTATTGCCAACCTGAAAGGCATCTGTGATCTGGCTGACAAATACAATGCGCTGGTAATGGTTGATGACTCCCACGCTGTTGGCTTTGTGGGCGACAAAGGCCGTGGTACTCATGAATACTGTGAAGTGATGAGCCGTGTAGATATCATCACCGGCACTCTGGGCAAGGCCATGGGCGGTGCATCCGGTGGTTACACTGCTGGTAAAAAAGAAGTGATTTCCTGGTTGCGTAATCGTTCCCGTCCTTACCTTTTCTCCAATACATTGTGCCCTACCATCGCCTCCGCAACCCTGAAGGTTCTGGACCTTCTGGCTGCTGGCGACGATCTGCGTGCTCGCCTGCGTGATAACGCAGCTTACTTCCGTGCAGAAATGGAAGAGCATGGCTTCACTCTTGCTGGCAAAGATCACCCAATTATTCCAGTTATGCTGGGTGATGCGGCTATGGCCAAAGAATTTGCTGACCGTATGCTGAAAGAAGGCATTTACGTTATCGCCTTCAGCTTCCCGGTTGTTCCAAACGGTAAAGCCCGTATCCGTACACAGATGTCTGCCGCTCATACTAAAGAGCAGATTGACCGTGCGGTAGCCGCTTTCGCCAAGATCGGCCGTGAACTCAAGGTTATCGCCTGAGTCTAATTGGCTGGTCTAAGATCGATAGATACACACTGAAATGGATTTAAGCTGCCTCAGGCTCCGCTTTCTATGGGGAGAGGGCAGCTTCCGCTTTCTGGAAATTAGAGTACGTCCCCATGGCAACAATGAAAACTCTGGCCAAGCTGCATGCCGAAAAAGGCATCTGGATGGACGAGAAGGAAATTCCGACTCCCGGCCATAATGATGTTCTGATCAAGATTCACAAAACGGCTATCTGCGGTACTGATATCCATATCTACAACTGGGATGAATGGTCTCAGAAAACTATCCCGCTGGGCATGACCGTAGGTCATGAATTTGCCGGAGAAGTTGTAGAAATCGGTCAGGAAGTCGCTGGCTTCAAGATTGGTGATCGTGTTTCCGGTGAAGGTCACCTGGTATGCGGTCATTGCCGTAACTGCCGAGCTGGCCGTCGTCACCTGTGCCGCAACACTCAGGGCGTTGGCGTCAACCGTCCTGGCTGCTTCGCAGAATACCTGTGCATTCCTGCCGCTAACGTATTCCCTCTGCCAGATGACATCTCCGATGACATGGCTTCTATCTTCGATCCATATGGCAACGCTGTTCACACGGCCCTGCAGTTCGACATGGTTGGCGAAGATGTGCTGGTAACCGGCGCTGGCCCAATCGGCATCATGGGTGCGGCTGTAGCCAAGCACGCGGGTGCCCGTCACGTTGTTATCACCGACGTTAACGAATATCGCTTGTCTCTGGCTCGCGAAATGGGCGTGACTCGTGCCGTGAATGTAGCAGAGGAGAAGCTGGAAGACGTAATGGAAGGCCTCGGCATGACCGAAGGTTTTGACGTTGGTCTGGAAATGTCCGGCAATGGTCGTGCGTTTGAGCAGATGCTGGAATTGATGAACAACGGCGGTAAGGTATCTCTGCTGGGTATTCCTGCGGCTGACACCGTGATCGACTGGAATCAGGTGATCTTCAAGATGTTGACACTGAAGGGTATCTACGGTCGTGAAATGTTCGAGACTTGGTACAAGATGGGCAGTATGCTGCAGTCCGGCCTGGATCTGGATCCAATCATTACTCACCGCTTCCCTGTATCCCGGTTCGAAGAAGCCTTCGAAATTATGGCCAGCGGTAAGTCCGGTAAGATTGTTCTGGATTGGACTGAGTAACGGTTCCGAGCCTGAATCTGTTCAACCCTGAGGGAGCGGTATTTTCGCTTCCTTTTGTATTAGTCCCCTAAAAGGTTAAAACCACCGGCTTTGGCCGGTCAGCTTTAGCTACAGATGGGCTCTGTTCTGCAGTTTTGTTGATAGCCATCCAAACTGTTCATCTCCCTGTAATAGTCGGAGGTCATCATGAATGACGACTGACTTTCGTCAGCTTCTCGAAAGCTGCACTCTGCTTAGCGACAGACAAAAAGATACCCTGCGTTCAGTACTTCTGCAGCCCCGAAGCCATGACTGCAATCTGTATCAACGACTTGAGAAAAACTTCGCTGCTCACCCTTGCTGCCACCACTGTAGTGATGACAATGTTCGCAAGTTTGGTTTTCAGAGCAGCCGCCAACGTTACCAGTGCAAAAGCTGCCAGCAGACGTTCAATACTCTGACAGGGACAACTATCCTGACACAGTGGGGTTGTCACACCTGCATGTTATTCCTGTTCTGGACCAGTATCTTGAATGCATGATCATTATCGATGACGCTCCGTCCTGCAGTCAGGCAATGCGGCATAAGCCTGGACACCTCTTTTCATCTCCGCCTTTCATCTCCGCCACCGCATCATGGAATTGTTGGAGAGTGATAAGGCAGAGCTGTTGCAGGGAATGGTTGGGTTCGATGAAACCTTTCCCGGGAATCTCAGAAAGGTCCAAGGAACCTTAGCCGTGCACCACGAAAACGCAGTGGTTTGAAAAAGAAACCATCCGGGCCAGGCGCTCCTCGAAAGAAGGTGCATCCTGTTTAAAAGGTCCCCGTCCTTGTGGCTTGCGATAGACAGAAACATGTGGCCGATGGTGTTTTTCACCTACCTGAATGTGAAAGTCATTCACATCCGCTTGCAATACAAGAGCGGGCTCTCAAAGTCAGAAGCTACCAGCCTTAACAATGAACTCCCCCTAAACAGCGGTTGAAGAGGGCGAGGAGCTGTCGCTGCTATTTCTCGACAACTATGTATGTGGCTCACGCAATATCAGACATGTGGTGCCAATACTTTTTCAGAAGTTCCTGCCTCAGCGTCAGTACACATATCTGGCATTTTGTCTGCCCAGGGCTGTGCTCGTTCCAACTGACCAGCCAGACTGAACAGTAAGGCATCTCCCCCCATCGCGGCGGTAAACTGGACTCCAACCGGAAGGTTATCCCTGCTCCAGTGTAAAGGTACAGACATGGACGGTTGCCCGGTCATATTTGCCAACTGAGTGAATGGCAGTTTATCCAACATATCTCGCGCCATCTTATCGACAATGCCTGCCTTAAGGCTTAACCAGCTCATTCCGGGAATAGCCAGCAACTTCATGAAAACCTGATCGGCTTTAGAGGGATATAAGGAGCCTACCGGCTGAGGAACATCTGCCAGAGTAGGGGTAAGAATCACATCAAACCTGTTATGCAGCTCGCCAATAGAGCGACGCAGGTCATTCCAATAAACCTGACTTAACAGAAAGTCCCGGGCTTTGACCTGGCTACCAATCTTATACAGTGACCGGGTTGCCAGTTCGATATCCAACTTATTGACAGCCACGCCTGTTAGTTGAGAGAGCCCCACAACATCAGCAGCCGTATTACACAGCAACATGGTCAGGAAGCTGGATGCCAACTGCTCACTGTCCAACCCGAGATCAACCTCTTCAACATGGTGCCCCAGATTCTGCAATAACCGAACGGTATTATTCAGCCCATCGATACATTCCTGACTGACTGGAGAGCCAGTCGGGCTCTTACAGGTAAAACCAATACGCAGTGGCTTTGGATCTTTTCCTGTAGCGGCCAAGAAACCCTGCTCATGTTTTACCGGGAAAGGGGCACCGCAATCCATACCATTGGTAACATCCAACATTGCTGCGCTGTCTCTCACAGAACGAGTAAGCACATGCTCACTGACAGCACCACTCCAGGCATCAGAAAGATACGGCCCCATAGGTTGCAAACCACGACTTGGCTTTAAACCGAACAGGCCACAGCAGGATGAAGGAATACGAATAGAGCCACCACCATCCCCCCCCAGATGCCATAGGAACAATACGCGCTGCAACTGCAGCCGCTGTACCACCACTGGAGCCACCGGGTGTTCTATCGGTATTCCATGGATTACGAGATGGGCCATTAGCTTTTGGTTCAGTAATCCCCATCAATCCCAACTCAGGAGTGTTAGTCTGCCCGAGAATCACCAGTCCGGCTTTGCGAAAACGTTTCACCAGCTCAGAATCAACTGGAGGCCGATAGTTCTTCATAGCACCACTGCCAAACCCTAGAGGCTCTCCACCGATGGCAGCCATAAGATCTTTAGTCAGAAAGGGAACACCGGCAAAAGGAGCATCCGAATCAGCAGCTTTCATTTCTATGCGAGCTTTATCAAAACGGGTGCGGATCACAGCATTTAAGGCAGGGTTATGTTGTTCAATTTGCTGAACACTGAAATCGAATGCCTCCTCCCTGCTTATCTGACCAGTACGGATAAGTTCAGCAAGCCCGGTGGCATCATAATTTTGCAGTGAAGAGTTAAACGACACAATAATATTACTTTGTTTGTTGTCAGAGGCAGACATTAAACGTTGTTTATTTTTTTTCTTCAATCACCTGTCAAGATTACTTCTGAATGAGTCGGTAGTGTTCCAATAGCGCTGCGGCATTAACTTTCACTAATAAACCACCACAACTTTTCTTATCAACCGATTGCTGATCAAGTGCACTACCAAGAGAAAGCCCGCCATCCACACTCTTTCGCTTCATTCCAGCAGTCATTAATGCTCTGTTTCCCTGAAAAAACTCCAGAAAGACTGCTGGCAGCTCATTAATTTTTAAAAACCGCTCTCCAGTGGCCGGACACAAAGCAAATAAACGATCTAAAGAAGCTCTATTCTCGTTTATACAACGCAATGTGTGTAACGCAAAAATACCACAGCCGACATAATCCCTCTGCTGCAAAAAATCGGGAGCAATCACAGAAACCTGACAATCAGGAAAAGCTTTACCGATCTCCTTTTGAAGTGATTCTCTTGTTTTTTTAGCCACGCCACTATCTGGCTTTAGAGTCTCGTTAATAAATACCCGCACCTTTTTATCTTTGGCATTAAAACGGAGAATAACGGCGATGCAATGACAGGTTTTGGTCTCGAAGAGCATCTCACACTGAAAATTTTTACCCTTATTATCCAAGGCCTTCACATAGCTGGCCATATCAGGCAAGGAATAAAAACAGGGAATCTCTTTTTCAGTTTCCCGTTTAAAAATACAAGCTATCTCAGCTGCTGTGAGATGCGGCTCACCGGTTGCAGGTGAATCTGTTTTTGAAGCCGGAACTCCCTCTTGCAGCAAAGGCATAGGAACAGAGGTGATATTCTCAGGAAGCGCCCAGGACACCATCTCCCACGATAACTTTCCATCAACCTCAGTACAGCAATAACAAATATTAGCTCCGGGTGGAATGGACTCCTGCTCCAGCTTCAGTCCACGCTTTCCTGCACACAACAGAATTTCCCTGGGAGCATTATTAACAATGGTTATGAGTTTTCCCCGGTCACCTTCTTTCAGATTTGGAAGCTGTAAATTAAAAGGCCACTCACTGCCTTTATAAACAAAACCAGCATGACTGGAATTACCAAACTTCAACTGGCTCCCATTCTCTGTTACCGGTATCAACTCACTCTCTTTTTTCAGTTCGGCTGCAGGTGAATGTTTATGCCAGCGCATAATTGTTCTTTCTACATCCGGCTGAGCTGCGCTGGGAAGCTTTCGCTGTTTTAACAGTGTTGATCGTTTGAGTTCATTAACCGACAGCTGACTGCCAGCCAAGCCACTTAAAATAAATGCACCCGGTTTGATAGAAAGATCTTCCTTGAGCTCGTTTAAAATTTTAATTCGCTCAACTCGTGAGGAGACTCGCAGGGAGTGCCTCACTTTCATTGGAGGTGAATGAACTCTTTCTCGATAACGATTGGGAGGGTGTCTTACAGTCCTGGGAGATTTTCTGATCATTAAATTGAGCCTTTGATCTATTAAAGACTAATAGACCAAAGACCCAACCAATAATTCTCTTACAGTATTGTTAGCCCGGAATATGGGCTAACAAGGCGGTTACGTTATTCTACAACCTCAAAGCCCAACCCAGCGTGGGCAGTCAGGCGTTTGAACATACGCTCATCAAAGATTGTTGCTGTTGTCCAAAAGCCGCCTGCCTTCTCCTCTTTGGAAATATCCAGCGCAAGGCTTAACCCGGCCTGCCCCAACATTTTGCTGGTAGAACCATAGCCAGGGTCACGATCACCAGTGACTTTTGTTCGAAGCTCTTTGCCATCAGCGGTAAGGCCGACAAAACGCAGGTCGTAATAACCTTTTTGCTGAGCTTCAGGGGAAGGCCCCTCACCCGGTTTGGGCAGCATATAGCTTTCCATCAGCCAGCGTGTAGGTTTGATAACAGCGCCCACCATAAAGGCTCCCAAGCCTGCCACCATGGTTATAGCGGTCATCCGGCCTTTGAATTCACGACCGGTCAACATGGCTTCGTCATAGCGGAAATCAACACCATAAGCATTGCCAGACAAAGCATTAGAACGATGGACAACACGAGTATTAATGGCTGCCATCACAAACGGGGCAGACCAACACTGAAAGTCTTTGTCAAACACTGCAGATTTCACATTACGCTGACGAGCAGTGAATGTGTGGTCAGGCGGGCAAATTGAATAAGGATTAGCCAGCTCTTTCCTGAGAGCTGGATTGGCAATCGCTTCCTTGGTGACATTGATAATGCTGGCAATAGTCCCGCCGGACGCACCACCCTTGGCAGCTTTCACCCGCATTTTCACATCAGTACAGGGAGCGCCGAACTTCTCCTGAGCTGTTTTCTGCAGAAAAGCCACACCAAGATCAGAAGGGATGGAATCAAAACCACAGCAGTGAACAATACGGGCACCCGTCTGTTTTGCCTTGGCTTCAAACCGGTCCACCATACGTTTGATCCACTGGGTTTCACCGGTGAGGTCACAATAGTCCGTGCCATTTTCAACACAGGCTTTCACCAACGTGGTGCCATACAGCGCGTAAGGACCAACGGTTGAGATAACAACCTTGGTTTTTTTACACATGGCCTGCAGAGCGGCTTCATTGTCAGCATCGGCAATGAGCAAAGGAGTATCTGTAGCACCGGTTTCAGAACGAACCTGTTCCAGCTTGGTTTCCGAACGCCCAGCCATGGCCCAGGGCACTTTGTCTTCAGGGTGTTCGTTGAAGTGATCAACCAAATACTTCACCAGTATCTGCCCTACAAAACTGGTGGCTCCGAAAACAACCAGATCATATTGAGGAGTACTCATAACTCAGCCTCTGTTATCGTTTTTATCGCGAGTTTTCGACTGCTAACTCTACGTGAAGCATGACCTCTCTGCATCCCTGAGTTAGTATCTCCGCCACAGTTAATATCTCCGCCACAGAGAGCTTCGCTCACTCTCAATACGCTAAAGGATGACAAGCAGTGCATATAACTCTCACCCGCCCTGATGATTTCCACCTGCACCTAAGAGATGGCGATGCACTGGCCACCACAGTTCCCGCTACGGCCAATACTTTTGGTCGCGCCATCATCATGCCGAACCTGAAACCACCGGTCACAACGGCAGCACAGGCGGCTGAATACAAACAACGGATTATGGCTCATGTTCCAGAAGGTTCTGGTTTTGATCCATTGATGACTCTGTACCTGACGGACCAAACCTCTCCAGAAATCATTCATGAAGCTCAGGCCGGTGGTGATGTTCGCGCGCTGAAACTTTATCCGGCCGGAGCTACAACGAACTCCGACTCAGGTGTAACCGCACTGGATAATGTTTTCCCAGCTCTGGAAGCCATGATTGATGCAGGCATACCTTTGCTGGTTCATGGTGAAGTGACAGACTCAGATATTGATATTTTTGACCGGGAAAAAGTCTTTATCGATCGCCACCTGATTCCTCTGGTTACTCGTTACCCAGAACTGAAAGTGGTACTGGAACATATCACCACTGTGGACGCTGTGGCTTTTGTCAGTGAAACCGGTGCTAATGTTGCCGCAACGATTACTCCGCAACACTTGATGTATAACCGTAATCATATGCTGGTGGGTGGTATTCGCCCTCACTACTACTGCCTGCCAATTCTGAAGCGCAATATTCATCAGCAGGCTCTGGTGAAAGCGGCTACCAGTGGCGATTCCAAGTTTTTCCTGGGTACTGATTCCGCTCCCCATACCCAAGACACCAAGGAAACTTCCTGCGGCTGTGCTGGCTGCTACTCTGCCTTTGGTGCCATAGAACTCTATGCAGAAGTGTTCGAAAAAGAGAACGCTTTGGATAAGCTGGAAGGTTTTGCCAGCCACTTTGGCGCAGATTTCTATGATATTCCGCGAAACACAGATACCATTACCCTGGTGAAAAAAGAGCAACTGATTCCTGAGTCCATCCCCTTTGCAGGAAGTCAGGTCGTTCCTCTTAAGGCTGGAGAACATTTACAATGGTCCCGGTCTGTTTAAATTGAATTACTCCGAATAAGGCAATGATGTGAGCCATTCTGACCCGAAAACCCTGATGTCCGAACGTTTCCGGGGCTTTCTTCCAGTTGTTATTGACGTTGAAACTGGCGGTTTCAACGCCAAAACCGACGCGCTTCTGGAAATCGCCGCCGTAACCGTCGGTATGGACGAGCAGGGATTTGTCTTTCCGGAGTCCCGTGAGTCCAGTCATGTGGTCCCGTTTGATGGTGCGAATATTGAGAAATCCGCCATCGAGTTTATTGGTATTGACCCATTCCACCCTCTGCGTATTGCTTCGCCGGAGGAGGAGATCCTCGGGACAATCTTCAAAACCGTTCGCAAGGCAATGAAACGTTACGGCTGTACCCGCGCGGTGCTGGTTGGCCACAATGCTTCGTTTGATCTTGGCTTCCTCAACGCAGCTGTGGAACGTTGCGATATCAAACGGAATCCATTCCATCCGTTCTCCTGCTTTGATACGGCAAGCCTCTCAGGGCTGGCATATGGCCAGACTGTTCTGGCTCGCGCCTGTGATGTGGCCGGTATTCCTTTCGATAAGGAAGAAGCTCATTCAGCCCGTTACGACACTGACCGTACAGCAGAATTGTTCTGCGGCATTGTAAACCGCTGGAAAGAGCTGGGTGGCTGGATCGACTAACCCAGAGCATAATTTCGCCTATTCACGAAACCCTGGTCGACCATTCTGCCGGGGTTTATTTTTTTAGGGAATCAAACGCAAGGCACGTATCAATACCTACTTTTATTTTCAACCCAAAGAACGGTATTGTGAAAAAGGGAGAATTATTCCAACGACGAGTAACATCATGAGATTGCCACCTTTTGCGGTGCTGTCGGCACCCGAACAATACAGTATAACTCTGTCAGCCTCTTTTGATTTGTCTGCTTCTCTGCACGCTTCCCACCTGTATCATCACTGATTGTTATTTTTGTCACGCCTGACAAAAGATCTGTGATCGGCTTCTGAGCCTTCAAATACTTTTACAACATGCCGGACCTTCCGAACTGAGCCATAGTTTGTTCTAAGCAGACTATTTTCAGGCTGCGTGATTATTTAGCCGACAACAAGACTCATACAAAAACTCAGGTTTACTTTCAATGAATGCAGTTGTGATTGCTGTTCTCGTAATGCTCGCCATGAGCCTGGCGCGCATGAATGTTGTTCTGGCGTTACTCGTTGGTGCGATTACTGGCGGTATCGCCGGTGGCATGCCTATAGCTGATACTCTGGCCAGTTTCAGTGGCGGCCTGGCTAATGGTGCCAGTATTGCTTTGAGTTACGCATTGCTGGGTGCCTTTGCCATGGCAATTTCCAAGTCGGGAGTGCCAGTGGCTTTGGCTGGCCGTATTATCACATTTATCCACAGTCGCCGCAGTGGTCACCGCTCAGCAGGCATTGCACTCATGCTATGCCTGATACTCATGGCCATCGCATCACAGAATATTATTCCTATCCACATCGCTTTTATCCCTATTCTGGTGCCGCCCCTGCTTGGGCTATTAAGTAAACTTCAATTAGACCGCCGGGCCATAGCCTGCTGCCTGACTTTTGGTTTAACGGCTACCTACATGCTGTTGCCCATTGGCTTCGGAAATATCTACCTGATTGAAATTCTGGCAGGCAACCTGCGAACGAATGGTCTCGAAATCAGCAATAGCGCGATTCCTTCCGCCATGATGATTCCAGTATCCGGCATGTTTCTCGGGTTGTTAATTGCGGTTTTCTGGACTTATCGCAAGCCGCGTAATTATCGCACTGAAGATGAAAATGTTTCCGCCAATGATGTTCCAGAAAATATTTCTGCTACCAAAGTGGCAGGCATTGTTCTCGGTATCCTTGCAGCACTGATGGTACAGCTTGGCAGTGGTTCTATGGCCATGGGAGCTTTAGCTGGCTGCATAACTATGCTGGTCTTCAAGGTGATGAAATGGCAAGAGGCAGATAACACCTTTATCGATGGTATGAAAATGATGTCCTACTGTGGATTCATCATGATCAGTGCCGCCGGTTTTGCGGAAGTAATGCGCGCAACAGGAGATATTAATACGCTGGTCAGCTCAATCAGCGGACTGTTTGTAGGCCAACAAGCTTTGGGAATTCTTATGATGCTGGTTGTTGGCTTGTTGATTACTCTGGGCATTGGTTCATCTTTTTCTACTGTTCCCATTATTGCTGCGCTCTATGTGCCTTTAGGAATGGAAATGGGGCTCTCTCCTTTGGCTATCGCGGCCCTGGTTGGTACAGCTGGCGCTTTGGGAGACGCAGGCTCCCCTGCATCAGACTCCACAATAGGTCCCACCGCAGGATTAAATGCAGACGGCCAACACGACCACATTCGTGACTCCGTTCTGCCAACCTTTATCCACTTCAATATTCCACTGGTTCTGTTTGGCTGGCTGGCGGTGATGGTGCTGTAAGAAAAACAGCTCAACCCTGGTAACCAGTGTCAGATTGGCTATTGCCCGGATTGCATTATCAGGAGTTGCCCGTTTTGCGAAATCATCATCAGGGGGGAAGGAAAACTATATAGCCAAAGTACTGTGGATATATCTGTTAGCACATTACAGTCAATGGATGCTAACCCAGAATAATCACAGGGTTTCCCCCCTTAGAAACGGCTCTTGAAAGGCAAAACCACTCTGTAACAGCCGTGAATTATTGACTGCATTTTTCAATCCAGAGTCGGAGAAATATGTTTAGAAACTGAACAGCAAGAAGAGAAAAACAGAGAAGAATTATGAGGCTATCCCTTAAATATATGAAGTTAATTTCAACCCTGCAATAGCCAGCAAACTATTTTTTATAAAATGTGAGAAAAACAATGAACTTACTGTGTCAGCACTTGCCATCCCTGAAATTCTCAACACATAATCAAAGCAGGCCTGCCCGTAATCCATAGCTGTCTGGCAGTGCTGTAAGCTCATTTGAGCTGGTGGCCCTGACAAGGCCAAACGTACCAACACCGGCCCTGCTTGTGATCCAAGTGCCGGCGCCGGTGACGTTAAGGGAAGAAGGAGCAGCTATGCATGACGCAGTGACGCTGGAACCAACCAAGTCGCCCCATCGCACGACCTATGTCCTGGACAGTAATGTCCTGATCCATGATCCCAACTCACTACTGAACTTCGAAGAACACCAGGTCATCATCCCTATCACAGTTCTGGAGGAACTGGACAAGCTCAAAAACGGAAAACAGACAATAGCCGCCGACTGTCGTCAGGCTATTCGCTTGATAGACAGCATTGTTGGTTCAGCAACCCCCGAGGAGATTGAGAAAGGAGTTCCCATAACCCGCGGAGAAAAAAGTCCACCATCTGGCGCCCTGTCGATACAGATGAACAGTGCGCCACCTAATGTCACCATGCTTCCCACAGACCTCAACGACAATCGCATCATTAACGACATCTGCCACCTTCAACGCCAGCACCCGGAAGATGAGTTTGTGCTGGTTACCAAAGATATCAATATGCGCCTCAAAGCCCGTGGCTGTGGCTTGATGGCCGAGGACTACCATAGCGATCAACAAATTTCTGATGTCAGCCTTTTACCCCGTGGATTCCTGGAACTGGATGGTAGTCTCTGGGATCGTCTCAACAAGGTAGAAACAGAACAGCATAAAGGCAGAACCCTGCATACCATTCCCAAACTGGAGGTTTTCGGGAATCCGGGCATAAACGAATTCATTCTCGACAAGCAGGACTTTGTCGGGCGAGTTGTCAGCACCTTCGTTGACGACAAGGGCGACGGCCAACTCGTGCTTGAGCATATGGATCGGGAGAAACTCCTCCACCGCAAAGCCTGGGGTTTGCAGCCATTAGATATCCACCAAGCCCTGGCACTGCACCTGTTGCTGGATCCAGACATTCAACTGGTAAACCTGAACGGCCCGGCCGGCTCCGGTAAAACAATTCTCGCTCTGGCTGCCGCTATCGAGATGACTGTTGCCGACCAGCAGTACCGCAGGATTATTGCCACCCGCAGCACCAAAGGTCTGGACGAAGATATTGGTTATCTTCCTGGTACGGAAGCGGAAAAGATGGAACCCTGGTTAGGGGCCATTACCGATAATCTGGAAGCTTTGCACAACGATGATGAAAGTACCCGCAGTAGCGTGGATTACATCCTTGACCGGGTGCCCATTCAGTTCAAATCCCTGAACTACATCCGTGGTCGCAGCTTCCAGCACAGTCTCATTATTATTGATGAATGCCAGAACCTGACACCACACCAGATGAAAACCATCATCACCCGTGCAGGCTATGGCAGTAAGGTGATTTGCCTCGGCAATCTGGCGCAGATCGACACTCCCTACCTGAACCCGTCCAGTTCCGGACTCACCTATCTTACTCAACGTTTTCGCAGTTTCGACCACGGAGGCATGATTCAACTCGAAGGAGTTCCCCGCTCTGCTTTAGCAGCTTTTGCTGAAGCCAATCTTTAATCACTGACGGCCCCAGCCGGATACAATTCCTGTATCTGGCTGGAACCTGTACTCCTGTCATTTTGAACTTTGCTTAGGCGCCTGAATCGTATGCTGAATTGAGAACGCCCTTAATGACGACCGGGATACATCGCTTCAATCTCTTTGCGGAAACGCTCCATAATCACCTTTCTGCGTAATTTCAGAGTTGGTGTCATTTCGCCTTTTTCCAGAGAGAACTCACGGTTCAACAACGTGAACTTTTTAACCTGCTCAAAACGAGCCAGCTCGCTTTGCAACTGCTCAAGTCGTTTATGGAACATCTCCTGAATATCGCTGTGACGCAGAAGCTCCATACGGTTTTCAAACTTTACGCCAATAGAGTGAGCATACTCTTCCAGAGCTTCAAAAGCTGGAACAATCAAGGCAGACACATATTTGCGGGCATCGGCAATAACCGCCACCTGCTCAACAAAATGATCCCGTACCAGAGCACCTTCTACAACCTGGGGCGCAATGTATTTACCACCAGAGGTTTTCATCAGATCTTTCAAACGTTCGGTCATTACCACATTACCGGCTTCATCAATGTAGCCAGCGTCACCAGTCCGGAACCAACCATCTTTAGTAAAGGCTTCAGCCGTAGCTTCCGGCTTGTTGTAGTAACCGCGCATGACAGTATCTGATTTTATCTGTATTTCATTTTCTTCACCGATACGCATTTCAACACCAAGAAGTGGCTGCCCTGTTGTTCCAAACTTAAAGCCAGAATCTTCGTAACAGGAAACAGTAGCCGTGGTTTCACTCAGGCCGTAACCAATTTTGATGTGAATACCGATACTCTGGAAAAACAGATTAATATCGTCAGCTAGTCGTGCGCCACCACATGGGAAATAGCGTATCCGCCCACCCATTGCTGCACGGAGTTTGGAATAAACCAGTTTTTCACCAATAGCACAGGAAAACTTTAGCAATGGCCCAGCTGTTTTCCCCTGTTGCTCCAGAAGAAAACGTTTCTCTGCACAGCCAACGGCCCACTTGAAAAGCTTCTTCTTTCCGCTAGGCGCTGTTTCAACCTTCGCAAAAATAGCTGTGTGCATTTTCTCGTAGAGTCGGGGAACGGCACACATAACCGTTGGGCGAACACTGCTCATAACATTTTTAATGTCAGTTTGATCGCGCATATAAATGTTCTTCGCACCACGGTAGAGAACGTAGTAAGTCCATGCCCGTTCAAACACATGGCTCAGAGGCAGAAAACAAATCGAGACGTCATCTTCCGTCAGTGTTAAACGACTGTCGTGAGACTTGAAGCCTGCTGCTATATTGGTGTAATCCAGCATAACTCCTTTAGGTTCGCCGGTTGTACCGGAGGTATAAATCAGTGTCAGGAGATCATCCATACACATACCTTCCAAACGGCTTTGCAGTTCGGCTCTCTCGGCACGGTCTCCATGGGCGTTGACAAACGCCTGCATGTGGCAGGCTTTTTCAGAAGAACGCAGGTCAATGCTGGCATCCATGGCAATGATGCGTTCCAGCTCTGGATTATCAGCACTGATTCCCAAAGCCGCATCAAACTGTTCCTGTTCGCCCACAAACAAAATACGGGCACCAGCGTCTTTGATAATGTACGCCGCCTGTTTGGCCGTGTTGGTTGGGTAAATGGGAACAGAAACTCCGCGGCACCACAGGGTAGCAAGGTCGGCAACTGTCCACTCTGGCATATTGCGGGAGAAAATGGCGACTTTCCCCTGAACGTCCAGGCCTGCAGCAATCAAGGCAAGGGCGAGTTCTTCGACTTGCACTCCGAGTTCAGCCCAGCTGATATCCTGCCCATCACTGCTGTTTGCATAACAAAGAGCAGGACGATTCTGATACTTGCTGATACGCTCACGCAGCAGGCTGACAAGGTGATAACTGGAAAGTTGAAACATAAAGCAGGCGCTTGTTACTTCTGGCCAAAATGTAGGAGGAGTCTCTATTGGAGAGAACCAGTGGTCAATACGGTATGTCACCTGTTGGAACAAAAAGAAACAGTTGGAGTCTAGCATTGACAGAACTATCCTCAGGGGGGGGGG
>NZ_CAMZOG010000025.1 GCF_947331445.1 Parendozoicomonas sp. Alg238-R29
TCATCCGTGCCCCCGGCAATCCCGCCGGACAAATTCTCATCATCCAGACGCACGGTGTCGTTTTGACTCACCGTGGGCATATCGTCATCCAGGTTGACGGTCAGTGTGCCCTCAGCACTCTGATCCCCATCGCCGTCGGTGGCGATATAGGTCAGGTTCAGTTGCAGGTCGTTTTCGTTTTGAACGGCACCGTGATCAATCGCGGCGTGTTGTTCCACTGCATAGGCGCCGGTTGTCGCATTGGTGATGGTCGCGGTCACCACCAATACACCGTTCTGGCTCACGTTCAGAATATTGCCGGTGACGCTGTAGCTGAAGTTGTTGTCGTTAGCTGGCTGAATCCAGGACACACTACCCGCACCATCGGCGCCGTAGTTGTGGTTCAGGGTGCCGGTCACATTCCGCGGTGCGGTGGCATCATCATCCGTGCCCCCGGCAATCCCGCCGGACAAATTCTCATCATCCAGACGCACGACGCTGTTTTCACCAATTAATGGAGTATCGTCTTCTATACTTATTGAGAAACTACCATTAGCGGTGTCTCCATCAGCATCAGTTGCAGTAAACCCAAATGCCAGTGTTTCAACATCTGTATCAGCATTAGGGTCTGAAGGATCCGAGTGATCAATTGCTCTTAACATCTCAACGGTATAGTCACCGTTATTGAGATCACTCAGGTTTATAGTGAAAACAGTTTGCTGGTTATTACCATCAAGTGTTCGTGCTACCAACACTGTGCCTCCCTGTTCAAGAGAGTACACAACACCCTTGCCATCAGATGTCAAAGGCGCAATCTGGCCATCGAGCGCTGGATCAAATACAACACTACGATCATTTAAAGAACCGTCTTCGTTTGTATTGTCAGCTCCCCAGTTAACCCCCAAACTTCCTGAGGCAATACTGGGTACAAATTGGTTCGTAGGGGAACCATTGGATGGATTGGCATTTTCGCTCAACGAAATCTGGTCAGCTTCCCCTAAAGATGGCAAAGCATCAGCAACCTGTACGCTAAATGGGGCGGTTACTACATCAGGAGTATTGAGCAAGTCCCCATCAGTAACCTGGAGAGCTAATTCCGATAACACCAGAGCATCACTGCCATTTCCATGATCGAATTGTCCGAAAATCGTGGCTGAGATTATTCCTGAAGTTAGATCTGCAGAAGAGTTAAGGGAGAAGGTAATGATTGTTGCCGCAGCTGTAGAGCCGGTGAGGCTCTGTCCATCAGCACTTAAAGTAAAAACTATATCTTCACCACCAGATGTATACCCCGCCCCATTCAGCTGAGTAAGACTCAAAGCACTGAATACAACACTGGATACACCGTCAGGGCTGGTAATAGTGAAATTAATTGATGAAGTCTGTCCACTACTGCCTTCCGAGCGAACCTGATCCTCAAGATTGATTACACCAGCTTCAAGCTCTGATTCGGGGGAGCTATCAACCTGAGAAAAGGGGAGAATGATGTTATCTGCTGTTGGAGTTTGCAAAAATGACAGTGCATTCGTATCGAAGCCGAACTGAACAATAACTTCATCAGAGCCAAATGCTGTGCTCGCACCCGGTGCTATACCCGTGTTCTGAGCATTTCCAGCAGCTGGTGCCGGCCCCGGAATAACACCAGACTCTGTCGGTGGAAGTTCTTCAATATCTTCCACTGTCTCCACACCTGCGGTTGGTGCAGGCAGTGTGTCTATTTCTTCAAGAAGTCCGGCATGTGCCAGCGCACTCTTTTCTCCATTAAAGCCAAGCCCTGCCAGAGTCAGTTGACTACCCAAATCCAGTGTCTGCCCGGCAACAATTTCAGCAATTCGCCCGTTAGAAAGATTCAGCAATACAGAGCCACCTTCGGCTACTAGTACATCACCTTGATGGATTGGATCACCGGCCAGCAAAACCTTTTCACTGCTGTCAGATTTCTTCGCTATAAGTTTGCCGGATGTTTGCTGAACTGTTCCCAACTGTTTTGCGATAACTGCTTCCATTGCTGTTCTCCCCAAATACCCTGATTAGTTTGTTGTAATTCTTTATCTCTCGCTGAAAGCCAGTTGTTTAGCTCTAAGAACTGGCTTCATTAAATACGACATCAGGCTTTTTTTACCTGTGAGAATATCCACGTTAGCTACCATGCCAGTGATAACCGGCATGCTGTCATCAATGCTGTTCGTGTTTGTTTCTATATGGGCGATGTAAAAGCTTTCACCCTTTTCATCTGTAATCGTGTCAGCACCGAGATGAACAAGGTTTCCATCTAAACCTCCATACACGGTGAAGTCATAAGCGGTAAATCTCACAACAGCCTTCTGCCCAGGGTGAAGAAATCCGATATCCTGTGGGCGAATTCTTGTTTCAATCAGTAGCTTGTCGCCCAGCGGAACAATCTCCATCATTTTCATTCCAGGCTGTACGACTCCACCTTCGGTATTGGCAATAATCTGCTTTACCACACCTTTCACCGGAGATCGCACCTGTGCCCGGTCAACTCTGTCGCTTAATGCAGCTCCTGTTGCTTCCAGTTCTTTTAGTCGAGCAACAGTTTCGTTTAATTCCGCTCTTGCTCCGCTAATGAACGTCAGTTGAACTTCATTGATACGCTGCAGAGTTTCCTGCTGTTGAGAACCCAAGCGTTGAATCATCTTGCGATTAACATCCAGTTCACCTTCTGTATCGCTGACCTGACGCTCTAAACGAATAACCTCAATGCGGGAAACAGCGCCAATCTTTGCCAGCCCACTGGCAATCTCCAGCTCTTCCTTTAACAACGTCATTCGCCTTTGCAATTGCTTTCTCTGGGCACGAACTTCTTCCTGCTGACTTTTCTGTTGCTGAATCTGTTCCAGGAATACGTCTTTCCTGCCCTGCAACTCCTCCAGGCGACTGTAATAAAGATTCAGTTCTTGCTGTGCCATATCTGGTGCTTCACGCCACACAACATCAGGTATAAAGGGTTCATCTCCATCAATTTCTGCCTGTAAACGGATACGTTTTATATCCAGGCTCTGGCGATTGACTTCCTGACCACCAAGGCTGGACATAAATTGCGTGTCATCAAGAACCAGAAGCACCTGACCCTTCTCAACAATGTCCCCTTCTTTCACAAGCAGCTCAGAAACAATTCCGCCTTCAAGGTTTTGAACATCCTGTATCTGACTGGAAGGAATTACCTTGCCGTCGCCGCGGGTAATTTCATCCATCTCTACCCACGTAGCCCAACTAATAAATATCACAACCGCCAGCAGGGCCACCCAGATAATGGCTCGCCCTCCCGTTGGGAGAGTAAGATCAGCGGCCTGTTTCATATCCGCAGAGAATGACATTTCCTCATCCGGATTACGGAATGCCTGATCATCGGTAAATATATTCTTCATTCTGACTCTTCCGTGAATCGCCTTAATTAAGCCTTAATAGTTTTTTTCCGAGCTTTATCTTCGCCATAAACACTGGCCAGCATTTCCGCTGGGCCGTCAGCAATAATTTTTCCTTTTTCCAGAACCATGATTCTGTCCACCAACGCCAACATGGAGAGCTGATGTGTCACCACAATCAAGGTTTTTTTTTCACAGATATGACGAAGGGTTTCGCAGATTCGTGCGGTTGTGTGGTTATCCATAGAGCTACAGGGTTCGTCCATCACCAGTATCTGGGGATCACCAATCAGAGCCCTTGCTAACCCCACAGCCTGAACCTGCCCACCGGAAAGGTTGCGGCCATTCTCTCCGACTTGAAAGTCCAAACCACTGGCGCTATTGCTGATAAGTTCGCCCAAGCCAGCGAGACGCGCCACCCGCAATATTTCTTCATCAGAAACACCGGTGCGCCCCATCACTATATTTTCACCGATTGAACCACTGATAAGACTGACATTCTGAGGTACATAACCGACATGCTCGCGCAGAGAAGCAGGATCCAGTTGGCGGAGATCAATACCATCAAGCGAAAGGCTGCCTTCTGTTGGTTGATATAAGCCCATCATCAGTTTGATCAGAGAAGTTTTTCCGGAACCCATGCGGCCAAGAACCGCAATCTTTTCGCCGGAAGAAATTTTAAAATCAAGACCAGACAGTAGTGGTGGCTGCTCGGAATAAGCAAACGTAAGCCCCTGGCTCAACCAAGCGCCCCGAAGCTTTTTTAAGCGCAGATAGCGACGGTGGGATTCGCGCTCTTGAGGCAGTGAAACTATATGATCGCCTTGATCCAGAGCCTGCCTTGCCCTCTCATATTGATTCAGCAAACCAATAAGTTGGGTAACCGGAGCAGCACAACGACCTGCAATCATTATGATGGCAATCAACCCTCCCATTGAGAGGTCTCCAGCACCAATGAGATACACCCCGCCAATGACCAGCAAAACCGTATTCAATTGCAGAACGAACATAGCGCTGTGACTGGTCATATTCTGCAATCGGCGAATATGAAGACCATTCCCGGCAAGAAAGGACACCATACGCTCCCAGCGAAACTGCATTGCCGACTCTGCCCGACTGGTTTTAATTCCTTCCAACCCTTGCAGGGTTTCTGTCACTAGAGCCTGACGAGATGAAGATATCTGCTGCTGTTTAAGGATGCGTTCCTGTAACGGTTTATTGAGCGCCCAGGCAACAATCAGGCAAATCACAATACTAACTAGTGGAACAAAAGCCAGTGCGCCTCCTACCCAGATAATCAAACCCAAAAAGAGCGCAACGAAGGGTAAATCTACCAGTGTGGTAATACAGGCAGAGGTTATAAAGGAGCGCAGACTGTCGAACTCATTCAGATTATTTACAAAACTACCCGTTGAAGCCGGGCGGGATTCCATTCTTAACCCAAGTGTTTTTTCAAACAGTTTCGAGGAAAGCGCCTGATCAATACTTTTACCGGCATGGTCAATAAACCAGGAACGCTGCACTTTTAAGACAAAATCAAAGGCAAAAGCGAACAAAACCCCCAACGCCAGCATCCACAGGGTTTCCGTAGCATTATTGGGCACCACCCGGTCATAAACATTCATAACAAACAGCGGGGATGCCAGAGCAAAAACGTTAATCAAAAAACTGGCAACCAGAACATCCCGATAAATTCTCCAATGAGATTTCACAACATCGGCAAACCATTGGTAACGACTTCGCTCCGCTTTGCTTTCTGACTCCTTCTCAAGGCTTGTGTACAAATCAGTGTCTTCCGCCAGACAGACAGGAATGGCATAGCCGGTATAACGAGACATCACCCGATCAACTGGCTCCATTCGCTGATGTCCATTCTCCCAAATCAGTGCTTCGTTATGGTCGATATCAAGGTGAAGAAGAAGAGCGGCACTGTTTTCAAACAAAAGAACAATCGGGCAGTTATGATTAGGTATATCTGAACTTTTCACTGCACAAATATCGGCTTTTAACCCCGCACGAATCGCTGCACGACTGAACAGAGAGGGAGTAAGCTCTCCATCTCTTAAAGGTAACCCGGACAACAGAGTCGTAGCATTTTCACTGCGCTCGTACATTCCGCAAAGCACCATTAAACACCCGGTGAGCGCTCCGCCTGTTACTTTTTCAGTATCCTTGGCTGATGTGTTCAAAAACTTGTCCTCTGAACATTTTCATTTCATTCGCAGCCATCCCTGCCACGATAGAAAAATTGTACACATTGTCAGATTTTTCACTTTGCACAGGACATACAATTAATGTGCAGGGGAGTCACAAAAAACAGGAAAAGGAATACCAGTCAGGCTTGAGGGGAGAAAGGCTCATGGTGAAGATTGCGAGAGACGTTTTCTGCTATTGCGTGTTGTTTCCTATAATCCCTGGGCGATAGGCCATATTGCTTAAAAAATGTCCGAGAGAAAGCACTGCTGTTGCAAAAACCATTTTCCATTGCCAAAAGTGTTACGCTGGTATTTTTCTGGAAAGGATCGCTCAAGGCTTGAGCAACTCTCTGCAATCGACGGGAACGCAGCTCTTCCCGAAAACTGGAACCATGAATGCCCAGTAAACGGCTGACATAAGACGCGGACAAGTGAACCTTATTAGCTAAAGATTCCAAATCAAGATCGGGGTCACCCAGACACTCATTCAACTCCTGAAAAATTCTTCCAAGGTGAACCTTTTGCCGGGGTGTTGTATCACTGCTTAATTCATATTCAGTTTGCAGTGACATTCTGAGGAGCCCAAGAAGATGCTGGGACAACTCTCTCCTGCGAGACATACTACCTTCACATCGAAGAACCGCTGGCAAACTGCAGGCCATCTGAGCAACCAGTTGGGCCGCGCCTGAATCTGCACTAATAACCATTGAAGAAAGACTTTCCTGAGCTACATTCTCCTGAAGAAGTAACGTTGCAGGAATTGCCATAACAACGCCTGAAAAAGCATTGTCCATCATGGCATTAGATGACGCCTCTGTGTGAAACACTCCGATATCTCCCGGCTTTATAATGTAATCTTTCTTCTCATTCTGAAGAGAAATGCTTCCTTGGACAGGGATATAAACAACGAAGAAATCTTTCGCTTTAAAATAAACGCCCGCGCTGTTGACTCCAGTTAATACACCAGAATATTCAACATTGGCTAACAGGAGAGTGTCCATAAGATAGCAATGAAATTGCTGCCAGCAGCCATTCTCATGAACCGGGCAGGTAAGCCCCATATTCACCATTTGCCCTGACAGCTGGATTCGCCAGTTCTGACAGGAGCACTTCCTGCGTGCAGGGTCAGAACTTATCAGGATATCCATATCTCTTTTCTTCGTTTGTCTGACAGTCGTTTCAGTAATCTCTACTTCATTAACGTCCAGAGTTCTTCAGCAGGCTTCCTGCCTTGCCATAAAGCTTATTACAATTGAGCGCGATAGATCTTCCGCTATTGTGACCACAAAGAAAACAAACCGTTAATAACGATGAGAGAATGTTAATTTATTGTTAACCAACCCATGATATGACATCGCCTTCCTTAATAATTGGGCGATTTGAATTATTATCACAATACAGTTCCAAAACTGCTCGCGCGCGTAAGTTCATAGATAACCGCCACGGTTTTAACTTTACCTCTGTTTTTAAAACCCTATCTCCTTTTCCAAGATAAATAACATTGACTGATGATTTCCTGAAAAAGCTATGTATGACCATACAGGGGATATTCACGATACCATCAGTGTCAATAGGAGTTTTTTCATTCGGTAAAATACGAGATATCCATTTTTTATTTCTAGCAACATAGTGCTTGGACACAACCTCACCATTACGCATTATTTCAATAGCGCGGCTCATGGGTTTTCACCTGAAACTTCAAAATCTCTGGCTATAGCTAAAATCAAAACAGCATGAATAACCAAAGCCGTGAAAACAGAGAAATACAGCATGCATACAACTCCCTGAAACGTTCAAACAATCCTCTTATCCTTCAAGAAAAAGATGTAACGCTTCCTTCAATATATTTTACTTGTTTCGTCACCTTTTAAACTTTATATCCAAATGGTCAGAAAACCTGATAACTTTGTGAGGTGAACGAAATAAAATCGTTAAATATTGGTAATAGTCAGTTAAAATGGACAACAATTTCGTTACAATTAAGAAGAAAATAAAAACAAGAGCTCGATATAATTCCTGCGCACAGGGGATCTATCACCATGGACACCGTCATTCTCAAAGCTCTAATCGTTGAAGATGAACCCGTAGCCAGAACACTACTGGCAGAATATATGCGCACCCATGGATGGGAGGTTTCTGAGTTGTCGGACGGTTCAGAGATCCTTGACCATATAAGAAAAGAGCCTGTCGATATAATCTTCCTCGACCTGCGCCTTCCGGGAATAGATGGGCAAACACTCTGCAAAAAGCTGCGCTCACTGGGCAACAGCGGCGTTATTTTTACAACATCTTGTGATGACCCTGTTGAGCGCATTATTGCACTGGAGAACGGCGCAGATGCTTACTACGTTAAACCTCTTCCTCTCAGAGAAATTCTGGCATGTGCAAAAAACCTCGCATACCGGGTGAGGTCTACACCTCAATCAATTATTTCAAATCACCAACCCAGATTTGGTAGTTGGCACTTTAGCCGTGATGAATTGCTCATAAAAAACACACGAGGTGAAAATGTTAATCTGACTCGCAACGAAACCCGCATACTGGATTTTATGATTCAGCATGCCAACACTCCTCTGAGCCGGGAAAAACTCGGAAAAACATTAGGACGGACTGATTGGCACCCCGATGACAGAGGTATTGATGTTCTGGTGAGTAAGCTGCGCAATAAACTCACCAAGATATCCGGTGACAACCAGTTGATAAAAACACAATATGGCGTTGGTTATGTCTTCACGGCGTCTGATAGTTAACCTGCTTTTCAGCCTGTTTGTACTTTTTCCGTTATCTTTGCATGTGCTCGCATCTGCACCGGTCAGTGAAGGGGTAGCGGATCTACGTAACTGGAACCCTGACGAAAGCCCGACTGTCCCACTCGATGGTCGTTGGCAAGCTGCGACAAATAGGTTATTAGAACCTGGAGAGCAATTTCCAAGGCACTATCTTCCGGTCCCTTCAACCTGGAAAGACGTTGGCTTACCAACTGAAGGGTTCGTCACTTATAAGCTGACTATTCACTTGCCAGAGAATAGCCCTCCACTAGCTCTCAAGATTCCTATCCAGAACTCAAGCTGGCGCTTGTGGGTGAATGGGAAACTAACAGACTCAGTCGGAGAGCCCGGGCGAAGCGAAAGAGATACACACCTGGTTTGGACAGAAAGAATTCTTTCCTTACCCGACACAAAACAAGTTGAACTGGTCTGGCAGCTTTCCAATTACCTGCACTACACCGGAGGCAGTAAGCGGCCAATTTACCTGGGCACAGAAGCAGAGCTTTCCAAGCAGTATCAATTGCAATATCTGGTTATGACGTTTGGAGCCGGTGGGTACTTATTCTTTGGTCTTTATTTTTTATTGCTGTTTTTACTTCATCGCCGGAACTTTCTGCTGTTAAGTTTTGGAAGTCTCTCTCTTGTTATTGTCGTTCGCAGTTTGGTAGCTCATAAAATCGAGGGAAACATACTACTAGAGTCGTTTAATTATTTTACGTTCCCTCGCATCCTTGAGTGGTGTAGCGCTTGGTTATATACGGGGCTTTATCCCGTCATTTTAAAACAGCTGTTCCCCAATAGTTACAACTTGAATGTTATACGCGGCATATTTATCACATCTATTTTTCTCGCCATATGTACATTCAGTGACACCCTGTTGCAAAGCAAAACATTCATGACCATTTTTATTCAATTGGGTGTGATCATAACTGCTTACACTTACATAGGCCTTTTCAAAGCAGTTATAAACAACAACAGAGGCAGCCTGCCGATTTTCCTTGTCGACACTATTGTTATTAGCTCCATAGTTCATGATGCCTGGGCCATACTCACCGATGATATGGACATTATGCTGTCGCCATACACCGTATACCTTTGGGTTATGGCTATTGCTTTTGTAGTCGGTGATCGAACGCATCAAGGGCTAAAGCTAGCCTCAGAACGCTCTCGTGAACTCGACTCTCTCCTCGTTGACAGAAACAAAGAACTTAGTGACAAAGTTGATGAACTCGAAAAAGCGCAAACAACACTGTCAAGAGAAAACAAAGCCAAATCACACTTTATCAGCATGTTGAGCCACGAACTCAGAACGCCATTGAACGGCATGCAGGCAACGGTTCAGGCTCTCCACCAACACCAACTTGAGCCTCAACAACACCGGATGATCAGTGCTCTGAAGAGCACCAGTGATATGATCACCATGCTGATTGAACAACTGCTGGATCAGACTCGTATCGAGCAAGGCCGCCTGACTTTCAACAAAGTCCCTTTTAATCCCAATACCCTACTGGAAAATACGGTTTGCTTGCTTCACTCCTTTGCTGATAACAAAAGGCTTGATCTTAATCTGGAAATAAAGGGTTTCCCTCTTTGTCTGGAAGGGGACAATCACCGCCTGCAGCTAGTCTTACTTCACGTTATCCACTACTGCATTCGCACAACAGACCATGGCAAAGTTTCTGTGTCCGCCCAAAGCCAGTCTGTTGTTGGTAAGCGCTGGAAACTAAAACTTCAGGTACTCGACACCAGCCAAGGATTATCCAGCAAGCAAAAGAGTCAGCTTTTCAGAACTTATCACGATGTAGGCACAGAAGGCCTCGATACCTATACAAGTAGTGGATTAGGGCTTGGGATTTGCAACAGTATTATCAGGGCTATGGGTGGTTCAATCCAACTGAGTAGTGAGCCAGGCTATGGCAATCACTTTACTATCAACTTGACACTACCTGAAGGAACACCAAACTCCAGCACCACTCTCACCCTTTCAAGGCACTATCACATCCTGGTAGTTGACGACGACCCTCTAAATCACCAGGTTATTCACCTTTTACTTCCACCAAATAAATGCACGATTGTCAGCGCCAGTTCTGGTGAAGAAGCATTGGAATTACTTTCCCCTGAGATTGATATTGTGTTGATAGATATTCAGATGTATCCAATGACAGGCATAGAATTATTACGATCCATCAGGGCTCTGAATCGAGATAATCTCAATCAGTTACCGCTTTATGCCTATACTGCCAACTTGATTCCTGAGCAGGTTCAAGAGATCGAGGCTCTCTTTGATGGAATCATCAGAAAGCCTGCCAGCCAACCTGCTTTATTTCAGATGCTTAACTCTCTGCCTCAACGGCAAAGCGCTCTTCAAAGTCCTGCTTAAGCTGAGAAAGCCCTTGTTCCCAAGCATATTTTAACCTTGAACATTCATCAGAATCACAGGTTTTACGGCCTTCAATCTTTGAAGACCAGTCAGAAACCTCTGTAAGGCGTATAGTCAGTGCTGCGCTACGCAACCTGTGCGCAGCCGCAGAAATACCTTCGCGGTCATTTTGCATAATAGCGGCTTCAAACATGCCAAAAGATTTCTCAGCAGATTCTTCTGACGCGTTAAGTAAAGCCATAACACCCTGACGCCCTATCAATTCGATAGTGTCTTCCAGCATACTGTTTTTTCGAGATATTTCTTCGTCCATGCTTGCTGTTTTCAACTTAAATGCTTCCTGCAATGTTTCAATGCTTACGGGTTTTTGAAGAATATGATGAAACCTCTCTGATTTTCCGTGACCTAGTTCACGACTATTAACATTGCCAGTTAATGCAATGAATACTGAACCCGATTCCTCTTGTTTAAATTGGCAGGATTTTATTTTCTCAAGGAGATCTACACCATTAGTATCAGGTAGCGAGATATCAAGAACGTAAATATCAAACTGCTGATCTTTCACCTTATCCAATGCCTGAGCTCCGGATTCTGCAGTTTCACAAATATGTCCGCACCGCTTAATCAACTCGCTCACATACAGCTTGTTTGCAGGGTCATCCTCAACCAAAAGGACACTGAATGAAGAAGGTGAAGTTTTTTTCAACTCACGCTTCTGAATAAGGGGAGCGTCAACAACACTGACGGGAACAGTAATAGTAAACTTGCTGCCTGAACCTTCTTCACTTTCCAGTGAAATCGCTCCCATCATACGCATGATAATACGGCGGGTTATGGCCAACCCTAATCCCGCTCCACGGTATGCCGGGGCAGTGTCTGAATCCAATTGAACAAAGGATTCAAAGATGTTTTTTCTATTTTTTTCAGAAATTCCTATACCACTATCTTCAACACTGATCATCAACTGTCCACCGCCATAACGTACATCAACATCAACCCATCCTTTCTGGGTAAATTTAATAGCGTTATGTACAAGGTTAATCACAGCCTGACGAAGTTTTTGCTGATCACCATAAAGCCAAAAATCATCTTCAGGAATATTGTGGCATTTGGCGGTGAAAGCTATCCCTTTTTCTTTTGCTGCAATCCCCATTAGCATTTCAATAGCAGTAACCCACCTCCGTAACTCAAAGCGCTGTGGTTTTATCGCCTGCTCATCTGTTTCCCATCTGGAGAAATCCAACAATTCATTAACAATCTCCAGTAAAGACTCCCCGGACATCTGAGCGTTGTATCGCAGTTTTTCTTCCATCACGGAAAGGTTTGCCTGTTCCAGCATCTTCACCGAACCAATAACCCCACTAAGAGGTGTCCGAATTTCATGGCTCATTATTGCCATGAGTTCACTTTTTTTAAGAGAGGCTTCCTGCGCAACAGTTCTGGCCTCTTCAAGCTCTTTTAACTTGTTATTGAGTTCCAGAGTTCGATCGTTTACGGCTTTTTGCAACTCTTCACTTTGCATTGTGGCAGCATCAAACAGAGCTTTTATTCGTGCCCCAATAAAGAAGACGCTGGTAACAGAGATAACAATGTAACCCCAATAGGTCATCCGAAACTCGGTCCAGCGCTGATAGAACGCCACTTCATTACCAATCATCAACGCAAAGACTATTCCAAGCATACCAATCTGCATGGCCCCCTGCTCACGCTTGTAAACAACCTTTCCCATACACACCAGCAGGTAGCAAATACAGATCATCGTGATCATGCTCCAGGGGTCTCGCATGTAGGCAAAAATATGTGCAGGGGTACATAGTGTAATAAGTGAACCCACTAACCCAAGGCGCCAATGCCACAGCATTGGCTCATGCTTTACCTGCTCTGGGAATAGTTGCTGGAGAAACATTAAATAGGCCGAGACCGTGATAAACATCCCGATATATTCCAACTTAAACAACCACATCATTGAAGCATCGGGGTACCAGTACAAAATCACTTTATCGATAGCGAAAATTCGTGCACCTGCTCCTAAAAACGTCATGGCGAGGAAAAACAAACTTCTGTCCATAGCGCTGCTGACCAGCAACATCAGAAGGAAAAGGCCAAGGGTCAAGCTTGATAAAACAAGCGCCAGCCCGACACCAAACTTCGTCCGTTCCTGACTTAGCAGTGTTTCCCATAAGTCAATCACAGGGTATTTGGCCATACCACCATCAATATGGTGATAGCTCGAAACCTGAATGACTATATCGATTCTTTTCGACTCTGGAAGTGGAATGAAAACTGTTTTGTCACTGGGGTCTTCAGTTTCAAGGTTTTCTCCGGGAGTTCCCATATTCCCACGGAGCTGACCATTAACCCATATAGAAGCTGAACGATAGAGACTTGGCAGTTTCAAGCCGAGATCATCTCTGGCTTCAGGTAAATAAACAGTTAATGCAAAGGTCGCATGACCTCTGCCAGGGTAGGATTGCTGCCCTTTTCCCACCCGATTCCAGCGAGAAGGTACATTGAAGTAATTTTCTATTTCATACAGTTCGTCAGGATGTAACAGTTCTCGCCAGAAAAAAGTCCACTCTCCACCTAATCGAACAGGTAGATAGTCACTACCTGTTATGATCATTTCACCGCGTTCAGCCTGGAAATCAGCATCTCTTTCCTGAGAAAGCCCGATCACTAAAGCTATCACCATTGGTATGGACAGAAATGCTGTGACAGCGATAAGAACCCAGTTATTTACTGTGGATCGTTTCCAGTTTCCCATTCCATCAATCATAGGAAAAAATTCCATATCATCAGACAATGTTAATCCACCACCAGGTTAAAAGCACCTTACTTAAAATGGGTTATAGAGGAGTTAACAACATTATTTTATATGCTTTGACAAGTTCATTCCCAACTTACATCTATATATTACTTTTAATAATTGCCATTAGATAAATATTGTATAAAATACACGACGATCTTCATAGAAAACAATAAAAACATGAGAACATTTACGGATTTAATTTTTCATGGTGCGGCATGGATTGCATGGAAAACTTATTCACTTCCCAAAAGTTACAAAGAGAACTCTATCCCATACTGGGATGATATAAAAAAAGATATTACTACTGGATCAATTCTATTATGTAGTGGTACAGCACGAACTAGCCGCCTAATAGCAAGATTTCAAGGCACCGACTTTAGTCATACCTCAATGATTGTAAAAAAAGATGGTGAATTTTATATATGGACAACCGATTCAATCACCATTCTGAAAAACCACTCAAAAAAGCTGAATGGGCAGTGTTTCTCCGGTGCGCACATGCTAAAACTTGAAGATTATTTTTCTAATGTTGATTATTTTTACAAATCTCCAGACGATACGAAATACCGCTTTGCGATCGTTAAGATGAAGGCAAATTTGGTAAACGAGGAAGAACTTTTTTCTCTAATTGACAATTATACTGCCACTCCCTTTCCAGCCCCTCCACAGCAACTATTATATGATTGGATCCTTGGGCAAATAGGAATTAATACCGGATTAAAAACAGCTTTCTGTTCACAATTATTGGCTCACACCTATTTTAAATTAGGGTGGTTAAAGGAAAGTTTTCCAGCAAACCAGTTTGGGCCTGGAGTGTTTGCCAAAACGGAAAGAATTAACACTTATCTCAATAACTCTATCAAACTTTATAAACCGCAATATTTCCGAGTAAAGTAGAAGCACTATCGGTGTTCTCCTCAGCACACCTCCAACATCGCCAAAGAAATAGGCCGTCGTATAATCTATATAGTGGGGTGTCTATGCACCCCATATTCTTCGGATACAGTTTTTAAATGGGGTTTTGACGAGCATCAGGATCAGACATTGGCTGGCCGCCTGGTAAGCGTCGCCTGATAGATCTTCAGGATTAAGGCGGGCGAAAACCAATAGCTCCTTCGAAACCAGGGGCTATTGGCGGCCTTATGCTAAGACTTCATGTGCTTGTGACAGTTTGTCGTGTGATCATCAACCATGCCTGTAGCTTGCATAAACGCATAACAAATCGTGCTACCAACAAAATTAAACCCTTCTTTCTTCAGAGCTTTGCTCATGCGATCCGAAATTTCTGTAGACGCAGGCACATCCGATGAAGAAGAAAAATTATTCTGAACTGTTTTGCCATCAACAAATGACCAAATAAACTCTGAGAAAGACCCGTATTTTTCCTGCACCTTTAGAAACGCTTTTGCATTACGAATTGCACTGTTTACCTTCAGCTTGTTACGAATAATACCTGCGTCCTGCAACAGTTCTTCTACTTTTTCCGGCCCATACTCAGCGACTTTGCGGGAATCAAAATTATCAAACACCTTTCTATAGTGCTCACGCTTTCTCAGTACTGTAATCCACGACAAACCTGCCTGAGCGCCCTCTAAAATCAGAAACTCGAACAGCATGTCATCATCCCGGCAAGGGACTCCCCACTCTTTGTCATGGTAATCACGATACAGATCATCTCCGTGACACCACCAACATCTTTTTTCGTCTGTAATACTTGTACATTCACTCACAATTTCTTTACCCCAAAAACACTTATCAACAGTAAGTTTTACTTATAATGCCACTACAAAAAGTGGATTCACAAAGCGAAAGGTTCGCCTACAAAAAAATACCCTAAAAACTTCTATCTCCTTGATTTCCATCAATATATCACTCTTGAAGAATACCCCCCACTCCAGATATAGTGACTAATACGTACGCAAAGAATTGTTTGTTTTTTCTGACCATACCTTAGGTTGTATTTCACTTAGGTTGTATTTCAAGCAAGCATTGTTTGTGTGCAGCTGAGTACGGATCGCTCACCTCAATAAAACAGAGTGGCAGTAGCGTTAAAGCAGGGCTGTTACAGCTGTAGCCAAAGACATCTCACACCTGATTTTTCGGCAGTTATTGGCTGTCTATGTGTGATTATCAGAAATTTACTTATAAGGCACAGGATGAAAACGAAAAAACTACTAGCCAGCCTCACGCTGGCAGCAGCCGCCGTAAGTGCAGCCATTCCAGTACAGGCTGCAGATGTCCCCGCAGGCACTGAGCTAGCAGCAGAGCAAGTGTTCCGTCGCGGTATCGGGTCTGAACCTGCGTCCCTTGACCCTCAAAAGGTTGAAGGTACCCCGGGTGGTTTTGTCGTTCGCGATCTGTTTGAAGGACTTGTAACCCAGGATGGCGATGGCAATACCATTCCTGGCACTGCAGAAAGCTGGAGCGTTTCCGACGATGGTCTGGTCTATACCTTTGACCTGCGCAAGAATGCAAACTGGTCCAACGGTGACCCTGTTACTGCTGACGATTTCGTTTTTGCTTTCCAGCGTGCAGTAGATCCTGCTACAGCCTCCAAGTATGGCTGGTATATGCAGATTCCAGGTATCGTAAACGCTGATGCAATTATTGATGGCAAACTTGAGCCATCAGAGCTCGGTGTTAAAGCTGTGGACGATAAAACCTTTGAAGTAACCTTGAAGGCTCCTGTGCCCTTCTTCCCTAAACTTCTTGCTCACTACACAACTTTCCCAACGCCTAAAAAGGTAATTGAAGAGTTCGGCGATCAGTGGACCCGAGCAGAAAACATTGTATCCAACGGTGCATATACCATGGATAAGTGGGTTGTTAATGAGCGCATCGTATCCAAGCGCAACCCGTTCTACTGGAACAATGAAAAAACTGTTGTTGATGAAGTTCACTACCTGCCTATCGTGTCTCAAACCGCTGAGCTGAACCGTTACAAAGCGGGTGAAGTGGACATGACCAATGAAATTCCACTGGATCACTTCAAAAGCCTGCAGAAAAACATACCGAGTGAAGTAAGAATTACACCACAGATCGGTACTTACTATTACACCTTCAACACTCAAAAAGCACCATTCAACGATGCTCGTGTTCGTAAAGCTCTGGCCTACGCGATTAATCGTGAAGCGATAGCCAAATTTGTTGTTGGCCAAGGTGAAAAGCCAACATTCAGCTTTACTCCTGACTCTGTAAACGGGTTTGTTAAACCAGATCTGGACTGGGAAAAAATATCTCAGAAAAAGCGCGAGACAGAAGCCAAGCGTTTACTAGTCGAAGCAGGATTTGATAAGAGCAACCCTCTGAATATCGAACTTCTTTACAACACCAGTGAGTCCCATAAGAAAGTCGCTATTGCTGTCTCACAAATGTGGAAGCAAACTCTTGGAGTAACAGTGACGTTACGCAATGAAGAGTGGAAAACATATCTGGATACCCGTCTTCAGGGTGATTTCGATGTAACCCGCGCAGGCTGGCTGGGCGATTACAATGAAGCATCCACAATGCTTTCTCTCTGGAACAGCTTCAGCGACCTGAACGATGCCAAATGGGCCAATGAAGAGTACGACGCTCTTCTAGAGCAGGCTAAAACAACTTTAGATGAAGGTAAGCGAGGCCTTGTGTACGAAAAAGCTGAGCAGATTTTTGCTCAGGAAATGCCTGCAGCCCCAATCTATCAATATGTTTCCAGTCGCCTCGTTAAACCTTACGTAGGCGGTTATCCTGCAAACAACCCTGAAGACAATGTCTTCTCCCGCGACATTTACATCATTAAGCAGTAATACCTTTCCTAAATAAGGGCTGATGTGTCTAACAGCCGCTACTGTATAACTCACTCAGTAGCGGCTTACAGGACTCAAGACTTCATGCTGAAATTTATAATCAAACGCCTTGCCGTGGCAGTGCCAACTCTACTGGTACTCATTACAATATCCTTCTTTCTTATGCAGGCCGCTCCTGGCAGTCCGTTCACAGGCGAGCGAAATCTCCCCCCAGAAATCCTCAAAAACATCGAAGCCAAGTACAACCTCGACAAACCCGTCTGGCAGCAATACTTCCTCTATCTTGGCAATCTGGCGAAAGGCGACCTCGGCCCCTCTTTCAAATATCGTGACTATACGGTTAACGACCTTCTTGAGCAGAGCTTCCCTGTCTCCCTGAAAATAGGTTCTGTGGCGTTTCTGTTCACTGTAGTGATTGGAATATTCATAGGCACGATAGCTGCGCTTAAACAGAATACGATTCTCGACTACATCATAATGGCGCTGGCAATGACCGGGGTGGTGCTGCCGTCGTTTGTTATCGCCCCGCTCCTTGTTTTGATATTTTCCATTACCCTGCATTGGCTTCCTGCTGGGGGCTGGAATGGCGGCAGCTGGGAATATATGGTTCTACCGGTTACGGCCATGGCCATTATGTATATGGCTTCCATTGCCCGTATCCAGCGAAGCAGCATGATCGAAGTGCTGAATAGTAACTACATCCGTACCGCACGCGCTAAAGGTTTGCCCTGGAAGGTAATTATCACCCGCCACGCTCTGCGCCCTTCCATGCTCCCGGTCGTTTCCTATCTTGGCCCCGCATTTGTCGGCATCATCACCGGTTCCGTGGTTGTTGAAACTGTGTTCGGCCTACCAGGAATTGGACAGCACTTTGTTAACGGCGCCCTTAACCGTGACTACTCACTGGTACTGGGTCTGACCATTATCATTGGTGCCCTGACCATTCTGTTTACTGCGATTGTCGATATCCTTTATGCGGTAATCGATCCTAAGATCCGTTATCAGTAAGGGAGTAATTTGATGACTACTTTAACCCCCGATGCGGATAAGAAAGCCGCCGTCAGCAATTTCGCAGACAACCTTGACCACTCTTTGGATGTTGAAGGGCGCAGCCTGTGGGCTGATGCCCGAGCTCGTTTTTTACGTAACAAAGCTGCCGTTACCAGTCTGATCATCCTTGCCTGCGTAGGCGTGCTGGTGATCATTGGTCCGATGCTCTCTCCCCACGAGTTTGATGCTATCGACTGGGGTTATATGGCTGCTGCACCAGACATGGCAAGCAGCCACTGGTTTGGCACGGATTCCCTCGGACGAGATCTGTTCGTTCGAACCCTGATGGGTGGCCGCATCTCCTTTATGGTGGGTATTATGGGTGCCCTGGTTGCCGTGCTTATCGGTACTCTATACGGCGCCACTGCAGGCTATGTTGGTGGGCGTATTGATAGCACCATGATGCGTATTCTGGAAATCCTCCAGTCTTTCCCATTCATGTTTCTGGTTATTCTTCTGGTCACTATGTTTGGCCGCTCAATCATGTTGATATTCCTCGCCATAGGCGCGGTATCCTGGTTGGATATGGCTCGTATCGTGCGCGGACAAACCATCAGTTTAAAGAGCCGTGAGTTCATTGAAGCAGCACGGGTCTGCGGCACTCAGCCACGCTCTATTATCCTGCGTCACATCGTCCCCAATGTTCTGGGTATTGTTGTGGTATACGCATCCCTGCTGGTTCCCAGCATGATTCTGTTTGAGTCCTTCCTGAGTTTCCTGGGGCTGGGTGTACAGGAACCCATGACCAGCTGGGGCGCCCTGGTAAACGAGGGTGCTCAGTCTATGGAAGTTGCCATCTGGCAGCTGGCGTTCCCGGTCGCCTTCCTGGTTATCACCCTGTTCTGTTTCAACTACGTGGGTGATGGTTTGCGCGACGCACTTGATCCCAAAGACCGGTAACCCCTAAAGGAACGTGGAAGCCTGATTTATGAGTTTATTAGAAGTCAAAGATCTGCAGGTTCACTTCTCCACCCCTGATGGTGACGTGACCGCAGTCAACAACCTGAACTTTTCCCTGGAAGCTGGACAAACCTTGGGGATTGTTGGCGAATCCGGTTCTGGTAAAAGCCAGACAGCCTTCTCCATCATGGGTCTGCTGGCGAAAAACGGCCGCACCGGTGGTGAAGCCCTGTTCGAAGGTCAGCAGGTTCTGAACCTGCCAGAACGCGAGCTGAACAGAATCCGTGCCGAAAAAATCTCCATGATCTTCCAGGATCCTATGACCTCCCTGAACCCTTACATGAAAGTCGGCACCCAGCTGATGGAAGTGCTGATGCTGCATAAGGGTATGGGCAAGACTGAAGCCTTTGAAGAATCTGTACGTATGCTGGATGCGGTGAAAATGCCGGAATCCCGCAAGCGTATGGACATGTATCCCCATGAATTTTCCGGCGGTATGCGCCAGCGGGTCATGATCGCCATGGCTCTGCTATGTCGCCCTAAACTGTTGATTGCCGATGAACCAACAACCGCTCTGGACGTAACTGTTCAGGCGCAGATTATGGATCTGCTCAACGACCTGAAGCGGGATTTCAATACTGCCATCATCATGATCACCCACGACCTGGGGGTGGTGGCTGGTATCTGCGACAAGGTTCTGGTGATGTATGCTGGCCAGACTATGGAATATGGCACTACCGATGAGATTTTCTACAAACCAACTCATCCGTACACCATCGGTCTGTTGGAATCGATTCCAACCCTGAAGACCGAAGGCGCTATTTTGCCAACCATTCAGGGCAACCCACCCAATCTGTTGAACCTGCCTGTCGGTTGCCCATTCCAAGAGCGCTGCACCCACGTTATGGACAGCTGCCGTCAACAAATGCCGGAACTGACTCATTTTGGCAATGGCCGCCAGCGTTCCTGCCTATGGCAGCCTGAAAATCTGACAGGAGAAGCTTAATGAGTAATCAAACACCTCTCCTGCAGGTTCGTGATGTTTGTGTGCACTTCCCTATTCCTGCGGCCCGTGACTGGCCATGGCAGCCAATCCCCAAGCTGAAAGCTGTGGATGGCGTCAGTTTTGACCTGATGCCCGGTGAAACTCTTGGTGTTGTCGGTGAGTCTGGCTGTGGTAAGTCCACACTGGCACGTGCACTGATCGGCCTGGTAAAAGCCACCTCCGGCGACATCATGTGGGATGGCAAAAATCTAGCTGGCATGGATGACGCTAGTTTCCACGACGTGCGTCGTAATATGCAGATGATTTTCCAAGATCCTCTGGCTTCCTTGAACCCCCGGATGACTATCGGTGATATTATTGCCGAGCCCCTGCGTAACTACGAACCGAACCTGAGTCAGGATGAGGTTAAATCAAAGGTACGACAAATTATGGATCGTGTTGGCCTTCTGCCTAACGTGATCAACCGTTACCCTCATGAATTCTCTGGTGGCCAATGCCAGCGCGTCGGCATTGCCCGGGCACTGATTCTCAAACCAAAATTGATTATCTGCGATGAACCGGTAAGCGCACTGGATGTCTCTATTCAGGCTCAGGTTGTGAACCTGCTGAAAGAGCTTCAGGATGAAATGGGGCTGGCACTTGTGTTCATTGCCCACGATCTGTCTGTTGTGAAACACATCAGTGATCGTGTATTGGTGATGTACCTTGGCAATGAGGCAGAACTGGCAACATCAGAATCCCTGTATGCCAATCCAACTCATCCTTATACACAAGCACTGCTTTCTGCGGTTCCTGTGCCAGATCCTGAGCTGGAGCGTACCAAAACCATCCAACTGCTTGAGGGTGATCTGCCATCACCTATCAACCCACCCTCTGGTTGTGTGTTCCGCACACGCTGCCCGAAAGTTCAGGATAGCTGTGCTGAAGTAAGGCCTAGCCTGAAAGGTGAAGATCACCATAAGGTTGCCTGCCCGGTAATGATGCCCTGACACTCAACCTGTTCTGAGTTGATAACAAACCCTATCAAATATTGATGGGGTTTGTTTTTGGATGTCATGAAACTTCAACAAGCCTGTTACTAATATGCCACACGAACATCACATTATGTTCTTAAACAGTTTATGTGATGATTATGCAACCAACTCTGACAGTTTCCGGCTTAACGGCTGGCTATGACTCTTCTGCCGTATTGAAAGACATCTCCTGTGATATTAAACAGGGAGAGTTTGTTGCACTCCTCGGCCCATCTGGCTGTGTACATGAACGTTGGCCGGATTTTTTATGAACTTGGTTTAAATGGAACTATCACCGGAGTGATTATGGTTCACGCTGTTCACGGCATGGTTTTTTCAGTCTGGATCACAGTGGCTGCCTTTAGCGGAGTCGATGAAGATTTAGAAAAAGCAGCCCGCAATCTGGGAGCATCGCCTTTAAGGACTTTTTTCACTATCAGCCAGCCACAAGCTCTGCCTGGAATTCTCGCTGGATGCATTTTTGTTTTTCTGGAATCACTGGACGAATTTACTGGAACATTTTTTTCAGAGAGTACTGGCATGAAGATAAAAGTATTGGGTTGTGGTGAAGCATCCGGATCGTTGCTTTGGCTTTGGCTTTGGCTTTGGCTTTGGCTTTGGCTTTGGCTTTGGCTTTGGCTTTGGCTTTGGCCTCGACCCTTTCTGATTCGTTTGAAAGATCGTAAGCGAACCAAACCTCTTTCCATTATCTGCAACCGTGACAGCCTGGAACGGCTTCAGGAACTGGTAAGAATATCTTTCTGGGGAATCAGCAAAGAGCCTCTTCAAAGTGACCCGTTTCAACTCCGTTTTGCCCCTACACGACACAGCGTTACCAATCATTCTATTCTGGTTCAAGGGCATTCCCAGTTGTTCTACAGCGGAGATGGTCTGGTCACAGGCAATGCCAGTCAACTACTTGCCAATGCATCTCTCGCCTTTACAGAAACCTTTGCCCTGAAAGAGTCAGATGCTGGCCAATGGCACCCCTCAATAATTTTTTGCCTGTACCACATAAGAAAAGATCAACGGGAGTTCTTGAAGCAGAAGGCTCTTCACTATCCAAATATTTTAATTCCAGAAAGCGGGGCAACCATAAATGTTGGCAGAAGAGACAGCCATGATGGCTTCTGAAAGCAAAAATTCCTTCTGCAAGCAAACGGTCAGTAGTTAGTAAATTCTCGAGATTGCAGTTTCTACGGATTGTCCGGATCAACTTGTGTTGATAATTTACAAATGATTTTTACCGTACCTTGTTGAGTTGAATTTAGAATCTGGTAAAACGCCTGATTCACAACTAGACCTGTCAGTACAACATTCACCCAAGCCCCCGGGCAGTTATCAGCGTTGATACGGACTATGAGCAAAGAAAACATTCTCGTTATTAACTGCGGCAGCTCTTCCCTGAAGTTCGCCGTAATCAACCCTAAATCCGGTGAAGAATTCATCAACGGCATTGCTGAGCGTCTGGGTTCCCCAGAAGCTTTCATCCGCTGGAAATTTGAAGGCAATAAAGAGCGTGAAGAACTGAATGGGGGCGCACATGATGCAGCTGTTGCCGCTCTGCTGACCATGCTGGCAGACAAAGGGCTGAAAGACGACATCGCCGCTGTTGGTCATCGTGTTGTTCACGGCGGCGAGACTTTCAAAGAGTCCTGCCTGGTTAACGAAGAAGTGCTGCAGGCTGTTGAAAATTGCTCTCACCTGGCACCTCTGCACAACCCCGCCAACCTGATTGGTATCAAGGCTGCCGGGAAGCATTTCCCAGGCCTGCCAATGTCTGTGGTATTTGATACATCTTTCCACCAGACCATGCCTGCTGAAGCGTACACCTACGCTCTGCCATACGAATTCTACCGTGATCACGGCCTGCGCAAGTACGGTTTCCACGGCACTAGCTACCGCTTCGTAGCCAAGGCTGCCTGTGAAGCTCTGGGTCTGCCTGTTGAGAACAGCAAGCTGATCATCGCCCACCTGGGTAATGGCGCTTCTGCTGCAGCCGTTCTGAACGGTGAAGGCGTAGACACCACTATGGGTCTAACTCCTCTGGAAGGTCTGGTTATGGGTACCCGTTGCGGTAACGTTGACCCTAACGTCTTCTCCTTCCTGAGCAAGACTTACGGCTACTCTCTGGACGAGATCACCGACATTCTGAACAAGAAGTCCGGTCTGCTGGGTATTTCCGAGCTGTCCAACGACTGCCGCGCAATTGAAGAAGCCTGCGCTGAGGGCAACCAGCAGGCTCAACTGGCTCTGGATGTCTTCTGCTACGTTCTGGCTAAGCAGCTGGCTGGCTTGGCTGTTGCTACTGGTGGTGTTGACGCCCTGGCCTTCACCGGCGGCATCGGCGAAAACTCTGACGCTATCCGTGGCAAAGTTCTGAAGGCTCTGTCCTTCCTGGGCTTCGATCTGGACGACCAGAAGAACCTGGATTGCCGCTTCGGTAACGAAGGCGTGATCACCACAGACTCTTCCAAAGCAACTGCTATCGTTGTTTCTACCAACGAAGAGCTGATGATCGCTAAGGACACTGCTGCCCTGATCTAAACTTCTACATCTAAACAATAGTTTCTTAAACACAGCACCCAAAGCCGCGACTATGCCCTTAGTCGTGGCTTTTTTGTACCAGTTACGACTATTTCTCCACTCTTTTTTATAAAAAACGATTACTAACAAAATCCTTTTAAAACAAAGACTTCTTAACAAAACAGAAATAAAACTGCTTTATTCTTTAAAAAAATTCAACCTTGTGATTTGCTCTTTTTACAGAAAAGCAGAATACTCTAAGTTCATTTTGATCAGGAAAAGCAGAAAGTGAATACAGGTACCGTTAAGTGGTTCAATGCAGACAAGGGCTATGGTTTTATTACTCCAGACGATGGCGGCAAGGATCTTTTCGTACATCACTCTGAAATTAAGGTTGATGGTTATGCGACTCTGAATGAAGGTCAGAAGGTTGAATACGCTATTGGCCAAGGCCAGAAAGGCCCATGTGCAACAAACGTAGTTCCGCTCTAATAATTGCCCCTCTCTGATTTACTGCTGTAACGGAACCTGGTGGAAGATGTTGTTATTCTTCTACCGGAGTTCTTTCTTAATGCCATCAACCCTCTCCTATTTCTCCTGAACTTATTTTAAAACAACAAGCCTTTTGTGGGTTTAATTCTTTAATAAGTTTTGCTTAATAATCCACAGAGTATCCAACATTCAGCCTCTCTAGCCATTTCGACACACTCCTAACGAGAAGCCTTTTCCAAAGGCTTTGCAACAAAAAAAGCCCAGTCCAAATCAACAAAGCCTTGTAAGGCTCTGTATAGCTCATCAACCGAATGTAATATCAACGCGTTTGGGTCATTACCCAATCATCTTAATGTCTATACGAATCAATGGCCAGAGGGCCAAGGCACGTCAGAGTGCCCAAAACCAGCACCAGCAGTCGCTAGCTCTGAACGGATTCAGTATTTTTCATAGGGTGATGTACAGTATCTGAGCACTACCGTCCGTGGTAATGTGAAAAGTAAATATTCCCTGATCATGACAGTTATTGTTTTTTGTCGATATACGATGATTCACCAACAATGTCGCTCTTGACAGGGCATAAAACGTACATTCAATCTGTTGAAATCAACAGACTCTAGCGGCCATGAATGGAGTTTCTTTAAATTGGATCTAAAGCCTGATCAGAACGGTGCCGACATACCCTCTCAGCCCAACAACGGATATGAGAAGAACGCTATGTCAATGGATGATGCTCCTGAGCACGTAAAACTGGCTGTTGATATGATTCGTCAGATGGAGAACCTGAACTTTCCGAATGAAACGGTTCTGGAAGCCTGCTTGCTGGTTATACAGGATACTCTGAACAAGCTGGAATCCAACGATCGCCTGTTCTGGAGAAACCGGCTGAGTAGTATCCTCAGCGCACCGGGTTCCAAAAAAAACTTTCGTCAGGAAGCCTGATTTCTCAGGCTTCCCTATCTTGACCCATAGAATTAAATACGATCCAGCCTCATGGTTAAATGAGCCCCCGTTCCCGGAAGAAGTTTTCAATGGCCAGCCCTGATAGTTCCAGCCCTACTGCCAGCAGTCTTTCCAATCATCATTCTCAACTACCGGCTTTTTGGGGCTAAACGGTCTTGGTATCTTCGGCCTCCCAACTCTTTTTGTTTTCTTTCTTATCTTATAGATCTTTTACCGGAAAATTCATAACCGCTAAGGGCTCGGGCATAATCCAGGTAGCATCATCAGGTTGAGCCAACTCCAAGCGTTCAATATAAGCATCAATATCCGCAAACATAACTGGCTTGTGAGGGCCTTCCGGATTATTGCCAAAGAAGTCTTCCCAGTGCCCCAATACGCTGACCCTTGGCTGCATAATTTCAACTAATGCTTCTGGGTAATCATCCACTTCCTGATAAGCGCCTACAGTCTGGAGGGACAAATCGACCCGCTTGCCATCATTCAACTGAGGAGGTATTCCCATGCTGGCATTACAGGCGGCATCCTGAAAATGCACTCGATAAACCGGGCGACCATCATCATTCAGGAAATCCACCAGCCAGGCATAGGTCTGGCCTTCCAACCAGGCGTGAGCATCCCAAGGCAGAGCCGGAAGATCCTCGTTATAAGTTCCCTGCAAAAATTTTATTCCCATAAAATGCGGTGAGTGTTCCGACTCAATAGCCATAACCCGCACTTTATTTTCATCATCATAAAGCCACTCACCGGGATGAGCACCAGCAGTTGCAGCCTTACCATTCACGATCTCGATACGATCTGCAGAAACTTCCGAAACAATTGTATGCTTCATGGTTTTAGAACCATAAACACGCGCATTTTTCGCCTGGTTATTCATCACATGGGGAACATCCAGCAGGTGATCATAATGAGCATGACCAATCAGCATCATGGAAGCATCTGAAGCATCAGGCATGAGTTTGTCTATACGCGCTTCGTCAGGAGAGATCGGCTGATAAGGCGCTGGAGGAAAACCAAGAAACCCGGGATTAGAAAATGATGGGCCGGTGAGAACTGACACATCCTGGTAACGCATCAAAAAACCACCCACACCAAGGAACTGTACGCTGACCTCTTCAGGTCCAGAAGAAACGGCTTCCTCGCCAACAATTCTTTTTGTTAATGGCAGATGATCGCTATTTGTCGCACATCCAGTTAAAAGTCCCACCATCACTACTGTCATTATTGTTGTTATTTTCACCACTACCTCTTGTTTTTAACAGCCAGCCTTCGGAAAGGCGAAATAATATAAAAATCGGAAGAGCAATATAATGACCGTTGTTTTCAACGTTAGAAATGTAGAGCAACTGTTGCATGGAATGGAGTCCCGAGATTTTCAACGTTGGAACAATCTGTCTTATTCTTGCTTTATCTTTTACCGGCGCGATCATTCAGGGAACCATGGGCTTTGGATTCGCAATTGTCACTGCGCCATTTCTCTACACGATCACCCCTGATTTCATTCCTGCCCCACTGATTATAACGCTCATCCCCCTTGGCATTCTTATGATCAGAAAGGAACGTTCAGCCATAAGCAAAACAATTATATCCTCACTCATAATCGGACGAATACCCGGCACGTTTTTGGGGGCTGCGCTATTGGGTATCGCGACACGGGAAAACTTGAGCCTTATGCTGGGTTCCATGGTTATTACCAGTGTCATCCTCAGCGTAACCAAACTGTCCATCAGGGCCACCAAAGTCAATATGTTGCTGGCAGGTTTTGCTTCTGGCGTGACAGCAACAGCAGCATCAATCGGTGGCCCTCCCATGGCACTGGTTCTGCAGAATGAAAAAGGCGCGTCCGTAAGAGCTAACCTTTCTTGCGTCAACGTAGTCTGCAGTGCGATCTCGTTGGGAATTCTTTTCGTTTACGGGCGATTCAGTGCTATCCACGTTAGTCTGGCCGCAATGGTGATGCCCGGATTATTATGCGGATTATGGGTATCCCGACATATAGTCAAAATTATGCGCCCAGACGCCCTTCGCCCTCTTGCCCTCATTCTTTGTCTTGTCAGTGGCTCAATGGCTATTTTCAACAGTTTCTAGGGGCTCAGTGGCGCTGAAAGCCTCTATGGCTGCGTTGCAGCATTTTGAAAGGCAACAAGCATTCCGGCAATGCTGAGTTCGAGACCTAATTGAGAACGCCCCCTATATCTTCCGGTACAGGAAGAATATAACGTTTTAAAACCAGTGCGATTTCTTCCCTGGAGAATGGCTTTCCGAGGTAGTCATCCATTCCCGACATTAAGCACTGAGTTCTGACTGTTTCTGAAACATGTGCAGTCAGAGCGATAATGGGGATTAGCTCCCGCCCTTCTCCAGATTCGATCGCCTTCATTTCAGCAGCGACTTCAAAACCACTGAGCCCTGGCATAGCACAATCCAGAAAAACAAGGTCAAAATGCTCGCGCCGATAAAGCTCTACAGCTTTCACTCCATCTTCAGCGCGAACAGGTTCGACACCAAGGTCCATAAGATAGGCGGAAACGACCACCCAATTGGTATCATTATCTTCTGCCACCAGAACTTTGTTGCCGTAGAATCGATAGTCAGAGATATCAAAATTAAAATCACCCTCATCTGACACAGAATTTACAGGCATGAACGAAATCTGAAACCAGAAACGGCTGCCCTTGCCCGGCACGCTTTTGAAATCAATGCTTCCCCCCATCAATTCAACCAGTTGCCGGGAAATAGTTAGCCCCAAGCCTGAGCCACCAAATTTACGACTGATATCATCTGCGCCTTGGGTAAACGAATTGAACAACACACCTCTTAACTCTGAGCTGATACCTATCCCGGTATCTTCTACTTCGACTCGCAACCTGATGAAGTTGTCATCAGCCCAGTCTTTACGAATACGAAAGTAAACAGCTCCCTGTTCGGTAAACTTGCAGGCATTTCCGAGAAGATTCACGACAACCTGCCGAAACCGTGTTGGATCACCAATGACCTGATCCGGAAGGTCAGAATCCAGTTCGAAATGAAGACGCAGCCCCTTGCGTTCCGCTTCCACCTGAAACATATCTACAACACGATCAAGAAGATCTGGCAATGAAAAGGGAATATGTTCCAAGCTGATATGCCCGGAATCTATACGAGCGTGGTCGAGTACATCATTAATCATGGTCAACAGTGACCTGCCTGCCTCTGAGACAGTTCCTACATAACGCGTCTGTTGCTGATCCAGTGAAGTACGCTTTAAAAGATCAGTAATACCAAGAATGCCATTGAGCGGCGTACGGATTTCATGACTGATACGAGCCAGAATTTCGCCCTTAGCCTGATTTTCAGCCCGCTCAGTGAGGGCTTGCCTTTCTCCTAGCTCTTGCCCTCTTCGAAGTAAATAAAGCCTGAATCCCAAACCGGCCAGCAGCACAAAGTATTCCGTCACGAATGCCATTTTCAAGCTGTAAACGGAGTTCACATAGTTATGCGTCAACCCCAGATTCGACACCACTACAAATATGCAGATGGTAAAGCAGAGCGACCAACCAAGTGAGAACACAATTGCGGGTCTGTCCCCCTGTAAGGCCCGAAACAGGCTTTGCATGAAAATCCCAAGGATCATAAAAGAAATGGGAATCACCGCCATAAACGAACTGAAGTAGTAGGGTAAAAAGGAGGCGATAGGGATAAGCACCAACATATAACCGATAAAGACTCGGTTAATAACATCGACCCTGGGAAGGAATTCTCTTAAACGCAGATAACGCCGGGCAAAAAGGGTTAAAAATGCTGCATCCAGACATTCAAAGTAGACGACTGAAAATTCCTGAAAATCAAGCCATGGAGACCATATAGGAAACCCGGAACCGTCGAGAGACATGACTGTAAGGGTTCCAGCCACAACATGTATTAAAAAGAACACATACAGGCCTTCACGGAAGACCAGCGACATCATCAATGAAACAAAGATGACCGCAAGGCACAAACCATAAAAAACACCATCTGAGAAAAAAACCTGTTCGGTATTTTCCACCAGGGCCGTATCCCCAATTACCCCCAAAAGAATCTGCATGGTGCTGGTGCTGTTCACCTTCAAATACCAGGTTTTTTCTTCCAGAGGCTCCATATTCAGGGGGAAAGTTAACAACCGGCTCTGTACCGGCCACTCACTCCAGGGCACCCGGTCCCCTCCCTTTAAAATATTCCAGCCTCCGGAACCATCCGGGGCATACAGAGTCATAGAGTCGATGCGCGAGAATCCGGATTTAAGAAACAAGCGAATTTTCTCACTATCGCGGTTATGCAATCGTATCCGCAGCCAAATAGTTTCATCGGTATAAGCGAGGTTTATTTGTTCAACCTGAACTTTCGAAAACGCCGTTGTGTGAGGACTGGAAACTTCATCTATACCAAGAGTGCTATCGCTGGTGCGGAAAATGTCAAGACTTGTTCCAAGAGCTTCATAGGGCTGGTTGTCTCTAACTTCAAAGACAGCAGAAAAACTCAGGGGGGATAGTATGCAACCCAGCACCAGTAATAAGACTGAGAGACTTCCAGACACTCGTGCCAAAGCAGTTTTCATTTTAGTGTTATCAGGTGTTTTTTATTGGCTCTATTGTGGGCAATCCTCCAACCTTGAGCAATACCTGATAACCAGCTTGGCAAGCAATTGTCAGCTCTGCCTGAAAGCTGTCTTTTCATTCGCCCTGCATGTAACCTTTGCCACGCAGTTAATCTGGAAAACTACCTCCAGTTATTTATGAATTCAGAACCAACTTCACTTGCATTGCTAAGCAGTTTTGCTGGCTTTGGTTACATAGTCCTGATCACCGTATTCGTGCTTGTGATCATAATGAAACGCCGTCCGGTGGGTGTTTCTCTGTCCTGGTTATTGCTGCTTTTTGTTCTTCCTGTTGCTGGTATTGTTCTTTTCCTAATGTTCGGCACCCGTCGTCTTGGCAGCAAGCGTTTACGTCGAGCTGAAACTTATGCCCCAACCTATAACGAATGGTTTAATCATCTGAAACAGGTGCTTTTCCCTGAACCTCGAAATATTCTGGAAAAACCAAAGCACAACAGAGTCTACAACCTCACTGAGCACACAACCCGGATACCAGCCCTGCCGGGTAACAGCCTGTCTCTTTATCACGAAACCGATACTATTTTTCAAGCTCTGATTCATGATATTCAGCAGGCTCAGGAAACCATTCACTTGGAATTTTACATCTGTGAAGCCGGTGGACAGATTGATGACGTTCTGGATGCTTTGGAAGATGCCGCTTACCGGGGAGTATCTTGTAAAATCCTTCTGGATGCAGTGGGTAGCAGTCAGTTTCTGCGCAGTGAAGAAGCCTTACGCCTGAAAGCGGCAGGAATCAGAATTCGCTCGTCTCTTCATGTTGGTCCATTGCGTATGCTGCTGGAACGCATTGACCTTCGCAATCATCGCAAGATGATGATTATTGATGATGATATAGCCTGGACTGGAAGCTTTAATCTGGCAGATCCTGCCCTCTTCAAACAGAATGCCGGCGTTGGACAGTGGATTGATGCGATGGTTCGCATTCAGGGCCCTGCAGCTCATGCGACAGGGGCAGTATTTCTTTATGACTGGGCCATGGAAACTGGAGAAGATCTGCAAATATGTCGGCAACCTTTCCAGTACCAGCCCTCTGCGGCAACAGCTTCACAAATACCTGATAATCAAGCATCCATGCATGTTGTGCCCTCCGGCCCAGGTATAGACAGGAAGCTGATTCATCAGGTACTTCTGGCCGCAGCTTATGAAAGTCAGAAAGAGCTGATTATCACAACACCGTACTTTGTTCCCGACGAAGCTTTGGTTACAGCCCTGTGTTCTGCTGCCATCAGGGGAGTAAAAGTGATTCTGGTCGTACCTGAAAAGAACGACTCTAGAATGGTACATTTTGCCAGCCATTCTTATTATGACGACCTGCTGATCGCCGGTGTTAATATCATGCACTTCACAGCGGGATTGCTGCATACCAAGTGCGTTCTTGTAGACCGTGAAACCGCTCTCTTTGGTACGGTGAATCTTGATATGCGTAGTGTATGGTTAAATTTTGAACTGACTTTGATTATCTATGACCAGAGTTTTGGACAGCATATTGCTACGCTGATGGAGGACTATATCAGTCGTTCTCACTCCGTCGATGCCAGAAGCTGGAAGAAGCGACCTTTCACTACCAGGATGGCTGAGAATATCGCACAACTTTTCAGCCCTCTGTTATAGGTGTGTCCGAACATGCAAAGTGGGCACACCTCAGTTATTTTCACAAACAACCATGCCTACTTTTATAGCTGGGCAACCTCTCTATCTTTGTCCCATGGTATATTCCTCAGCATCACTTATAAGTGATACAGAAATTTGTATTTTCCTGCTGACCCGCAGCCACCAACCATCGTCGATGATTATCGCCCTGAGTCTTACCGGGCTTGCCATCTATTTCATGCTCATGAACCAGTGCCAGCTGGGTACTCTGCTATGGATGCTGCTGTTATCACCCATTGTCATGATACAATGGGTGCCGAAAAAAACAGAACGGCGGTATCCGATCTAAAGATACATAAAAAGACAACACCACCTCAGTTTTCTATCGTGCCAGAAGGAAAAGCAGGGCTGGAAAGTAAAATTGTGCCAGACCAGAGAAAAGTCTGGTTTACTGCTTTGAATACCAAAACACGAGAGGAAGAATCGGACACAAAACCATCAGTCCAATTCGGATAAGCTCCGGCCATTGATCCATCGCGTTAATTTTCCAGCTCCAGGACAACATCAACAGAGCAGGAACACCTATCAGAAACAGGCAGGACACAATAAACGCAATAGCCCACCTTCCTTTACGTCCCATGTTTCCACCCCCGTTCGTCCATTATCACTTACAGCTTAGGCGCTCCAGCAGACAAAACATCACGAACGCTAGAACAGTGACCCAGATAGTTGCCAGCCAGTGCGCAGGCATCCAGAGAGCAAGCAAAGTCAGTGGTAGAATACAGATAAAATATCTACATAGCGGTGCACCACATCTGGAAAAAACGCCAACACTGTTGCCATTACAATGAACAGACAACCCGGCATTCAGCATAAGACCCGATGTAACAAGGGTGGCAGGATTGATCATGCTGTTACAAAACACAGCAAAAAGTGGCCAGAAACGGCCCTTACGAAGGGAAGAAGGAACAGGAGTTAAAGCCTGACGTTCGGCTGCGTATATCTCACTCCACTGACTTATTGTCGTCTGTTTCACGCAAAAGCTCTCCCCAGAATCGAGGGAGAACTTTAGTCACCAAAAGAAAAACTGCACAGTTACAGAATATGAGCGCAGATTTCCGGATCTTTGCGTTCCAGATAATGGGTGGATTGAATACGGCGAATAGTGCGGGACTTACCACGAATCAGCAGGGTTTCTGTTGTCGCGATATTCCCCTGACGAGATACACCATGAAGAAGGTCACCTTTGGTGATTCCTGTGGCCGAGAAAATCACCTCATCAGTAGACACAAGACGTTCCATAGGAAGCTTAATGCCAGGTTCAATACCCATTTCACGGCAGCGCTCCAGTTCCAGCTTACCCGCTGCAACATTCTCAGGGGTATTACCTTTGGCATCATTCCTGAGTACCAGACGACCCTGCAGCTCACCGTTCAAAGCACGAATAACAGCAGCAGACACAACCCCTTCCGGAGCGCCCCCAATACAGTACATGGCGTCTACTTCACTGTCGGGCATACAGGTAAGAATGGAAGCCGCTACATCACCATCAGGAATAGCAAACACACGCACACCCAAATCCTGCATCTGCTTGATAACATCATCGTGACGGGGTTTAGCCAGAGTGATCACTGTCAGCTTATCAAGGCCTTTTCCCAGTGCTCCGGCAATAGCGCGCAGGTTATCTTCCAACGGGCGATCAATATCAATAACCCCACGGGCTTCAGGGCCAACTACCAGCTTTTCCATATACATATCAGGAGCTTTCAGGAAACCACCCTTACGGGCAACAGCCATTACAGCAATCGCATTAGGTTGCCCCATGGCAGTCATTCGAGTGCCTTCAATAGGGTCTACGGCAATATCAACGGCAACACCGCTCTTTTTGCCAACCTTCTCACCGATATAAAGCATGGGGGCATCATCAATCTCCCCTTCACCTATAACGATTTCACCGTCAATTTCTATCTGGTTCAGCAAAGTGCGCATGGTATGCACAGCGGCCTCATCAGCTTTGTTTTTATCACCGCGCCCCAGCCATTTGTAAGCAGCCAGTGCAGCTGCCTCTGTTACCCGGGAAAATTCGATCGCCAGTTCACGCTTCATGGTTTGGTCCATCAGCAGAGTAAAAAATCCGGCCTGACTGTATAGCAAAGAACCCAATTCAGAAAGCCATTGAACACCAAACCAGTGTCTGGCTGACTTTATCAACGACGAAAAAACAAACAATTTATACAAATCGCAGCTGATGCAATGTTAAATCATACAAAACCTTTACATACACACCTCGCATACGTATTGATACGTATACGGGAAAAAGAGAGCATATAAGGCATCAATATAACTAAAACATCTTAAGGAGTGGTCAAACCCATGAACCTGCGTAACCGGTTCGGCTTGAAGTTGATAAATACATTGACGTTGATAAATACATTGTTGGTTGGAATATCATTTATCTGGACAATATCAGCATCAGCTATGCCCCCAGCTTACGGCGATGTACAACAAGCCTCCAAAAGCGTTGAGAACCAGAATTTCAATCCTCTGGTCGATACCAGCGATTATATAGTTGCCTGTGGTGACTATCAGCGTATTAATCAAAGCGACATGCTGCAGAGACTCTCCAAAAACTGGCAGCGTTGTTACGCTTATACTTCGGCCACTATTTCTGCCATGCGAGATATGGAGCGTACAACACCTCTGAAACAGTTTTGTATACCAAAAAATGTCAGCACAGAATACGCGATTGAAGTGACAGTGAAATACGCAAACAAAGTCCCGGAAACCAAAGAAGAAGTCCCGGCCAAAATTGTTCTTGAAGCTTTAGCTGTCAGGTACCCCTGTTAGGGTCTGTTCACAGTTCGTACCTAAATTGGCAGTGAGCTTGGCGAAGATCCGGGTGAAAGCGAAGTTCACCTCATCCCCAGAACCATGGGCAACAAGATACGGCGTTCCATTATCTTTCAGCCTGCAGCCTGCTACGTAACCGCCAGAAAACAATTTCAATATTCCTGGCGCTGTTGTAGAGCTTCTGTTCATCCAATGAGTCGGGAAGAAAAAACTCTCTCTGGCCATTCCAGAATTGCCGAATCATCCCGGCTAAACCACCATGATCATTAATGACTTCAGCAGTGACTCTTCCGCGGTAATAAAGGCATCTGCAACGAGATCAATATCACTTTTTGCAAGATCAGAAACTTCAAAGTCCCGAGTGGCGCAGCTTGCAAGAAACCCAGTGAGAAACAAACTCATAGAGAGAAACAAACTCATAGAGAGAAAAAGTAATGTTTTAATTCTTTTCATGGTGGCTCTTATCTTTCCCACCCTGGAAAGCAGTTCACGACCTATGGGGCGTTCCCAATCAAGCATACTGCCGTGAACTATCAGCCGTCTATGCCAGTTCCGGAATCATTGTTTCCTCTGGCATATGCTCAAACTCGCTGAATGTAGCCTGAGAGTAGTCAACCCTCTCAACAGCTGAAACATGGGGGTGCGGCAATCCTTCAATGGTTTTTAGTCGGGGTAAAAGCCCTTGCCCGTTGGCGATCTGAATAGCCAATCCCGGTCGTGCATTAAGCTCCAGAATCAGAGGCCCGTGAAGACGATCAAGAACAATGTCTACCCCCAAACAACCCAACCCGGTTATATCAAAACAGGCCGAAGAAAGTTCCAACAGGCGCCGCCAGTGGGGCACTTTCAAATAATTAAAAAAGTGCCCAGTATCAGGGTGATTAGTGACTGGCTTATCAAACTGAACGGCTTTCAGACTTTTCCCGGTAGCAAGATCAAGTCCAACTCCAACAGCCCCTTGGTGAAGATTTGCTTTCCCATCTGAAGCACGGGTCGCCATGCGCATCATCGCCATAACCGGATATCCCTGAAATACGATGGTACGAATATCTGATGAATTACGGGCCAGTAGCCAGATGTCCATAACCGACATCGACAAGCGCCATATCGGTCAGAAAATTTCTACCAATAAGAGCCGGGTACTCGAAGTTCTCTCGGTCTGCCAGAGTAAACTCGCTGGTTCTTTCGAGCTTCCCTGTTTGCACAGTCAGCATAACCACCAGTCTGCGTTGTGACTCTTCACCTTTACGTTTACGTTTACGTTTACGTTTAATCAAAACCCTGCGGTACAGATTCCGTTTTTACCTGAACAGTTGACTCATCTCGCTTAAACTCAGCCGTGCTATTCAGAGAATCCTTCTGAATCAGGCATCTCACACCTTTACGGCTGAGGTATTCGGCCAGAGTAACCCTTATCTGGGTGAAACAAGTTATCAACAACAAACCAGGTATTACCAATACAATGAAACGGAAACAGTCGTTTGATATTTTCGTTGTTTTTCTCGCAGTCATATCGGTATAACGCCAGAATCAAGCGACCATAAACAGCCAGAGGAAGAACCCTATCTTTTTGACGGCTGCGCAGAGCTACCTGACACTCGCAGAATGCTGACCTTACTTCTTCCCAATGTATTCCCTTTTTAATAGGTGCTTCTTTCCTGCGAATAGCATTGAGATCTTCATCACTGATTGCTGATACAAAAAACTGCATAGCAGCCGAAACGGGTGTCAGTTTTTGAGAAGGAATAGTTATGAAAGCAAAAGCCGGTCAGAGAAGCTGACCGGCACAAGAAGAGTTAGGACAACTCACAGCTGTTACTCATAATTCCACTCGGGTTTTCTTTTTTCGAGGAAAGCATTCACACCTTCTGTTTGGTTACCGCCATCGAAAAGCGCCAGAAACAGCTCCCGCTCAGCTGGCAGCACCTGACGTACCGGCAGACTTCGTCCCATCTGTACCAACTGTTTGCAGGCTGCAATACTGTCGGGACTTTGCTTACCTGCCATTTCTGCAAGCTCCAGAGCCCGGGCACGCAAATCATCACTAGCAACAACTTCTTCCACCAAACCAATTTTCAGCGCCTGCTCGGCATTCACCCGCTCACCGCAGAGAATCATGCGTTTAGCCCAGCCTTCACCCACCAGAAGGGTGAGATTCTGGGTGCCACCAGCACAAGGCAGCAAACCAACTGAGGCTTCCGGCAAAGCCATCACAGCCTGTTCACTGGCAATTCGCAGGTCGCAGGCCAGAGCAACTTCCAGACCGCCACCCATGGAATAGCCGTTAATAGCTGCGATGGAAACACCGCGAAAATCAGTAAGAGCTTCAAAAGCCCGACCAAAAGCCTGAGCCACTTCTGCGGCCTGGTCTTTATCTCCAGCGGCAAACTGTTTCAAATCCGCACCGGCAGAGAAAAACTTCGGGGAGTCACTGACAATAACAAGGCTGACAATTTCTCTGTCGGCATTCAGATCATTAACAATCTTTTCCAACTGATTGAGGCTGTCTATCGTCCAGGTGTTTGCAGGAGGGTTATTCAGCGTAACTGTGGCCAAAGAACCACGCTTTTCCAGAATCAATGCATCACTCATATTGTTATTATCCTTAGCCATTAGAACTGAAAAACATCATCTGCCAGAAGGCGGCGGCCAATAATAACCCGCATAATTTCGTTAGTGCCTTCCAGAATTTGGTGAACCCGGCTGTCCCGCACATGGCGCTCCAGCGGATACTCCTTGATATAACCATAACCTCCATGAAGTTGCAGAGCATCGTTGCAAACATCAAAACAGGCATCTGTAGCAAAGCGTTTAGCCATAGCGCAGTAAGTTGTTGCCTGATTGTCTTTGGCATCCAGTTTAGCTGCTGCCAGATGCACCATCTGGCGTGCAGCTACAAGGTTAGTTGCCATATCCGCCAGCTTGAATTGCAGAGCCTGAAACTCACCAATTGCCTTACCAAACTGCCTGCGCTCACCAAGATAAGTTCTGGCCTGCTCCAGAGCTGCGCGGGCAGTGCCCAAAGAACAGGTGGCAATATTGATACGGCCACCGTCCAGCCCTTTCATGGCAAAGAGGAAACCTTCTCCCTCTTCACCTAAACGGTTGGCGACCGGCACGCGAACATTCTCGAAAGTAATGGTACGGGTTGGCTGAGCATTCCAACCCATCTTGTCTTCTTTGCGGCCGTAGCTGATACCTTCAAGATCAGCGGGAATGACCAATGCAGAAATTCCTTTTGGCCCAGAATCACCGGTACGCACCATAGCAACAAGAACATCAGTGCTGCCCGCACCGGAGATAAAACATTTGCTGCCATTCAAAACATAATCACTGCCATCACGAACAGCTGTGGTTTTCAGGGACGCTGCATCACTACCTGCACCAGGTTCTGTTAAGCAATAAGATGCCAACTTCTCGCCAGTCACCAGTTGTGGACACCAGTCATCACGTACCGCATCACTGCCAAAAGATGCCACCATCCAGGTTGCCATATTATGGATAGTCATAAAGGCGGCGGTGGTTGTACAACCGGCAGACAATTCTTCAAATATCAGACTGGCATCAAGGCGACCAAGACCCATTCCTCCAGAGCTTTCCGGGGTATAAATAGAAAGAAAGCCCAGCTTGCCGGCACGCTTCAGCACATCAACAGGAAAGTGGCTTTCCAAGTCCCAGCGCGCTGCGTTAGGTGCCAGCTCCTGACGTGCAAAATCTCTGGCGGCGTCCTGAAAGGCGACTTGTTCGGGGGTTAATTCAAAGTTCATGGCAACCCTGACCTTCTTAGTGTTATTGGGGCTGTTAAGACTTTCCCATCATAGGTCAAGAATGTTGATGATCCAATGTTGGCAGGGATCATTTCTATTGGCAGGAAAAAGAGCTTGATTGCATCGGAAAACGGTCCATGATTGATGATCAAACTCTGCCTATCCTGAACAGCACAGGAATAATAACCGTGATCAAAGCCTACACTGCCAGCCAGCCTGGCGGCAAACTCGAAGCTTTTGAATATGACCCTGGCCCCTTAGGTGACGGCGAAGTTGAACTTGCCGTTGAGTCCTGCGGTATCTGCCACAGTGACCTGAGCATGTTGAACAACGAGTGGGGGATAACTCAATACCCCTTTGTTGCCGGCCATGAGGTTATCGGAAAAATCACAGCCACCGGAGCGAACGTCAGTGATCTGAAAACCGGACAAAACGTTGGCCTGGGCTGGCATTCCGACTATTGCCACATCTGCCATTCCTGCATGTCTGGTGATCACAATCTATGCAGCAAAGCTCAACCAACCATTGCTGGCAGACACGGAGGATTTGCGGATAAAGTGCGTGCCGATGCCTCTGCTGTTGTTGCCCTGCCCGAAGGTTTAAACCCCAAAACAGCCGGGCCATTATTTTGTGGCGGGATTACAGTTTTCAATCCTCTGGTTCAGTTTGATATTCCATCTACAGCCAAAGTTGCTGTCATTGGTATTGGAGGATTGGGGCATTTGGCTTTGCAGTTCCTGAATGCCTGGGGTTGTGAAGTCACAGCGTTTACATCCAGTGAAGCTAAACAGGCTGAAGCTCTGGAAATGGGAGCCCACAAAACCCTGAACTCGAGAAGCAAAGAGGCTCTGTCTGAAGCTGCGGGATACTTTGATCTGATTATCTCGACTGTCAATGTAAAGCTGGACTGGAATGCTTATATCAATACTCTCGCGCCCAAAGGTCGTTTGCATTTCGTTGGCGCGACTCTGGAAGCACTGGATATTGCTGCATTCCCACTGATAGGTGGCCAGCGCTCTATTTCTGGCTCTCCTGTTGGCAGCCCGGCAACAATAAAAACCATGCTGGAATTTGCTGCCCGCCATAACATTGAACCTGTTGTTGAACATTTTAAGTTTGATCAGGTTAATGAAGCTATTGCGCATCTTAAAGAAGGTAAAGCCCGGTACAGGGTTGTACTCAGTCACTGAATAAAAACAGCCCGTCAGGAATAGACTTTCCCAACGGGCTGTATTCAAAAATTCAGCGCGTTTCTATCCACAGGCACCATCAGCAATCAGTTTGTCGATATCACTTTCGCCGTAACCAAGCTTTTGCAGCACAGAGCGATTGTCCGCACCAACCTTGCCACCGGCATGGCGATATTCAGCATCGCTGCCTGAAAATTTAATTGGATTAGCAATCTGGCGCACAGTCAGGTCATTACCAACCGCAACCTCCGCCACCAGTTCACGCTCTCTTACATGGGCATGGTTAACGGCTTCCTGCAGATCCAGGACAGGTTCTACGCACACATCGATTTCATCGAAAACAACCTGCCATTCCGCAAGGGTTCGTGTGGATAGAACATTCTGGATATCAAGCTTTAACTCCGCCTGCGTAACAGGAGACATATCTATAGCACGGGCAGCCCACTCAGGATGGCCGAGAGCTTTGAACAACCCCATAGCAAACTGAGGTTCCAGGCTACCAACAGAAAGCCAGCGGTTATCACTGGTCTGGTAATAATCGTAGAAGATTCCGCCATTGAGCATTTCTTCACCGGCTTTAGGGGAAGATGATGAAGCCAGGCCTGCAGCACCAGACATTGCATTCAGGGCAAAAGCACAATCAGTCATACTGATATCAATAAACTGCCCCTCTCCTGTTGCTTGCCGTTGAATCACCGCTGCCATAATTCCCATAACCGCATGATGAGAACCACCAGCAATATCGGCTAACTGAGTTCCCGCCAGTACCGGGCCGGTTTCTTTTCTGCCGCTGTAAGAAGCCAGCCCGGAAAGAGCGAGATAGTTAATATCGTGGCCAGCTCTGTCTTTCAACGGACCAGTTTGCCCATAACCGGTAATTGAGCAGTAAATCAGTTTTGGATTAATTTGCTTGAGTTCTTCATAACCCAGGCCAAAACGCTGCATAACCCCTGGACGGAACTGTTCAATAACAACGTCATACTCTTCCACCAGCTGACGAACAATCGCCACCGCTTCAGGCTTTTTAAGGTTAAGCCCAAGACTTTTCTTATTTCGGTTCAGGGTGGCGTGAATAGCAGAGACCCCCTTCTTCACAAACGGAGGCATATTGCGTGCAAGGTCTGCCCGACCAAACGCTTCAATACGCAGAACTTCGGCGCCCATATCTGCCAGCAACTGAGTGGCATAAGGCCCGGGCAACAGTGTGGAAAAATCGAGAACCTTTAAACCATCCAACGGGCGCGCCATATTCAGACTCCTTATTATTGTGAATACTGAGAACTATGGCAGCAGTGTAAGCTGGCTTCAGAATATGGGTAATAACGTAATCTGCCACCACAATTGGCAGTACGGTTAATCATCCACAGGTTCTGTTGCTGTGATAAGGTATTTGAGTCGCAAACATCACGACGTTAAACCTGACGTCCGTTGCCAGTACAGGATCTGGCCGCGAGAGCACCCGAATAAGAATTCTACGGTGCATTCCTGAATCTGTTGTATTTAAGGTTTATAGGAACGTTATGTCTGACCTTTTTGGGGCCGATAGCACGGCTTTTGCCAATATATTTACTTACCTTGGCCTCCCCCTTTCCAGAGATTTAAATGAAGATGTCGATGCTGTGGTTATGGGAATCCCCTACGATCTGGCAACCACCGGTCGTTCCGGCGCACGTTTTGGACCGAATGGCATACGTCAGGCGTCCAGCCAACTGCGCTGGGAAGAACAGCGCTGGCCCTGGGGTTTCACCATCCGTGATCATCTGAATATTATCGATTATGGCGATATTGTTTATGAAGAGGGTGACAGCGAAAAAATGCTGGCGCAGGTTTCTCAGGAAGCCAATCGGATTTTTTCTGCTGGTAAAAAGCTGCTGACCTTTGGCGGCGATCATTTCCTGACTCTGCCATTGCTTAGAGCTGCTTACCAGGCTCACGGTGAAGTTGCCCTGATTCACTTTGACGCTCATACCGATACCGAAGAAAGCGATGCCAAATACAATCACGGCAGCATGTTTTATACCGCTGCCAAAGAAGGTATTTATGACCCCGGCCACAGTGTCCAGGTGGGAATCCGGACTGAGTACGATGTAGATAATCACAACCTGCAAGTACTGGATGCCAGATGGTGTAATAACCATTCACCAGATGAGATTATCCACCAGATTAAACAACGGGTTGGCGACAAACCGGTTTACCTGAGTTTTGATATTGATTGTCTCGATCCGGCTTTTGCGCCAGGAACTGGCACGCCGGTTATTGGGGGGTTAAGTACTTCAACAGCTCTACAGATCCTGCATGGATTGTCAGGCTTGAATATTGTTGCTGCCGATGTGATGGAGGTAGCCCCGGCTTATGACCATGCCGATATTACATCTCTGGCTGGCGCAACTCTGGCGTTGGACATTCTGCATTTACTGGCAAGCGTTGAAAGGGCCTGATGAAGAACTTTACCACTTAGGCCCAATCAAACGCTCAGTAAGGAATGGATCCTTGGTAATACTTCCTCCATCAGGCCTGTGCATCCATGTATAGGCCGATAGGGGGAAGGTTTCTTTTTCCCCGGATTCAGAGATGGAATTTATAAAAACACGATCAACCAGCCTGGAAGGAGCCATACTGCATGATGTTAATGATTCTGCCATGCGCTTTAACTGGTAATTTTTAACCAAAGGTGCGGCATCAAACGAATCCGAGGCGAACCTGACCGCCACATAATTACCATCTGCTCTACGCTGGTAGCGAACATCATCAACAATATAATTTGAATAAACATGGGAAAAATCTCCAGGCAAGGCGGAAAGTAAAGCCGTTGCCATCAGTGATAGTTTTCCACCGGGATACACTGGCTCTTCTCCACTCTCCAAGTCGTGTTTCAAAATACGAAATTCTTCACTTTCCGAAAACCTGTGATCAATGACTGGCTGTTTCATCTGATCCAGATAGTGTTCCCGCAAGAACGCAGCCCACTCATCACTCCCTCTGTACGAAACATTATGTTTAATAACACTGAGACTATCGAGAAGGTGGAGGTAAAGCTCTGATTGCTGATGAGCAAACAAGCGATTTCTGGAAAAATCCAGATTATCGGCAAAACGCAGAAGTACCAGAAATGGCTCTTCTTTTATCGAAGCGGGGTGGTAGGTTTTGGATAATCCATAGAATTCACGCTGGCGCTTGACCAATGAGATCAAGCGTTTCTTAAAGCCGCGACTTGTGAACCTTGAATCATCCGCATTGTGATAGGAAACCGCATCAAAAACAGCAGTAAGCACACGCTTCTCAGTCGAAAGAGCCATGGGAAGAAGCTGTTTTAAAGGTTGTAAAAAATGTGTATCAACAACCTCCGCCCCCAACTGTGCATGCACATGTTTCGGGGTGTTTTTTATATTAACGAATTCGCTGTATCCAATATCGTGAACCAAAGCGACAAAACTCCCCAAAAGCATAGCGATGTCATGCTTTTTAGGGTGCTTTTGCAGGTCGTATCGCTGGTAAATTCTTGACAGGAAATCCGGGCTTTCAAACATAATCCTTTGCATTTTTTGCAAAACCCGCAAACTGTGCCCCGCATTATGGGAAGTAAACCAGGGTAAATCCGTTTCAGATTGTCGTTTGAGCCGATCGAGTAATCTTGCAAGAAATTCCTGCTCCAGCTGATCCTTATCTCCTATACCTTCGAGGTAACCGATAAAACGTACAAACGCCTCTTCAGTTTCTGGCGTCATCAGCTCAAACAAACCAGGATACACATTTGTAATTGTTTTCTGGCTGGCAGAATAGTCCCTCATAGAGGCGGCCTTGAGGGGCAAACAACTCGTTAGAAAAAGAAAGAAGAAAAACAGCCTTGTTGGTAAAGTCGCTAAAATCATAGTTCTTCCATGAACTATCCAGAAATAGAGAATTCTCTAAGTCTACTCTATATCGGGAAAGGGCAAGTGTTTGCTCACACCTTCAGCAATATTCGCTCCGGAATCACGTTCTTCCACAGCCTGCTTAAAACCAACCTCCTGTGTGCGCTGACGAAACCACAGCCCTTCAGGAGAGTGACGGGCCACGCCATCAAACAGGTTGGCAAACATCTGAGTCTGGTTCAGCCCCATACTTTCGTAAGCCTGATTCACTGTCATCTTGCACATCATCAGCTGATTGCGGGGTACACCTTTCATACGATCAGCCAGCTTCTGTACTTCCGCATCCAGCTTATCTGCAGGAACAGCTTTTAAAACCAACCCCATATCTTCGGCTTCTTTGCCGGACACCAGATCACCGGTAAACAGCATGCGTTTGGCTTTCTCCATGCCCAACCGGTAGACCCACATCATGGTTGTAGGAACACCCCAAACCCGAGCTGGCGGATAGCCAATACGGGCATTTTCTTCCATCACAATCAGATCACAGCACAGGGCTATATCACTGCCACCGGCTACTGCTGCACCGTGCACTTTACAGATAGTTGGTTTACGAGCACGCCAGAGAGACATAAAGTCTTGAGTATTACGGGACATTAAGGCGTAATCTTCGGTAGGGTCCCAGGGCATTTCCTGACTGCCGGAAACTTCCCCCTCCCGCTCAGCATAATGAGCCAGATCATAACCGCCACAGAAGCCTTTGCCCGCGCCCTGCAGAACAATCACATGAACATTGGGATCAGCTTCAGCCCTTTCTACCGCAAGACGAATCTCGGTAGGCATACGATCATTGATAGCATTGAAGCATTTGGGCCGGTTAAGGGTAATGGTTGCAATACGATCACTGGCTTCATAAATCAGGGTTTCAAAGTCCATAACAGGCTCATTAGGTTGTCAAAAGATAGAACTTTATACTCTGCTATCTTCAATTACCTTGCCATCATTTTTCAAAAAGCAGGCCGGTCATCATCAGGAAAAATGAAACAAGCCTGGTTCTGGCCCCTGTATGGAGAAAGATGAGCCAAACACAGTAAACCGATTGTTGATGACCTGTCGCTTACAAGATGTCCCCGCTTACACTTGGCTCATCAATGTGCTTCAGCGTGTCAGCCAACACCCGGCCAACCGTGTTGAAGAGCTGACACCAAGACTGTGGAAAGAAAAGTTTGCTGCTGAGCCTTTACGATCAGATCTGCAGCGTTAAAGCGATAACGGGCTGGAATGATCGGTTACTTATGTTTCAAGTGTCAGTAGAGGTAACAAACCTGTCATATGAAGACTTGAGAGCATCGCTTAACATCCTGTTTTTCAGTTTAGGGGGGGCAACAATGGATTGTTCAAGCTGTCAGCCAGTTCAACAACAAACCCTCAAACCTACGAGCTGTAAAAACCACAGGGCGACTCCTTATAACCTTAGATCCGCTTGCCATTTTCGTAGTAAAAAAGTTTGTCAGTTGGATAGCTGTGAGAAAGAAGTATTGAAGATATCTCAAGATCTTTTCGTTTCCAGAGAAAGTGACAATCTGCATCTAGTTATGCAAAGAGTCACTACCCAAAATATTGAGCAGTGGAAGAACATTGCGAAAAAGCAGGAGCTTATAAGAAAAAATCTTTACTATATGAGAAAACACAAGAGACGAAAGGGCAGTTATTATTTCCAAGATGAAGGTGTAAAACTCGTAATACCACCAAGCTTCCACTATGGAATAGATTTCCTTATTGAGTTGAAAGACAGTATTACCGTCTTTGAAAATACGCTTAGTTCATTTAAAGAGAGCAGTGAGCTTGGTGAGCACTGGATCGCCTATGCCTGCAAAACAGGTGCAATTAACTCTGATCACTTGTCACGCTCTAAAGATATTGAAATGCTAGTGAGTGTTCGAAGCCCGGCTCAAGCTCCTCTACAAATCAATGCCGGTATATCCCGTTTACCTGAATACTTGTGCAAGCACCCAACCCACAGACATCCACATCTTTCATTAAAATTACATGGTTTCAGTGCCAGAGTTATGCAGAAATACATCAAGCCAGAGAACAAATATCTTGTTTCAGTCCCTCTTCCCAAAATGTTTGAAATCATGAAACGTTCGCTTCCGAGCAGTGCTTTTCAAAAGGGGCACAACTTCCCAGGTTCCTTTATTGACCTTGAATCACCCAGAAGCAGCGGTAATCCAAAAGGCTATTTCAAAGTAAAAGACCACGAAGGAAAAACCCTATTCGAATGCGATGAGCAAGAAATGATAAAAACCCACGATTGGTGGTGTGAACTGTTAATCGACCAAAAAAGGTATTTGGTAGCGGCTAAGATTGACGCCGTCTCTGCTTTGTCATGAGATGACTTCCCCTCACCCGCTACCGCTTCAAGCTACCTCAATAGAATGCTGACTTTCAGGGGTTTTCAGTGTCATAAGATCATTCATATCAGGTTCAGCCATTTCTTTAACCCACTGTTTCCACGTGTAAGGCCAGAGAATCGGGTCGCCATCTCCATCGAGATACCAGCTGTTACAGCCTCCCACCCAGCTGGTGTTCTTCACACCATCTTTCACATACCCATTAAATCGCTCAATAGCTTTCTGACAGGGTTCCAGCTCATCAAACTCACGGTTGCGCCAACGTTCAATCAGCTTAAGCACATAATTCATTTGTACTTCGCTCATGGCAATCACTGAGAAGTTACCAATGGGCGTATAAGGCCCAAGCATCAGGAAGAAGTTGGGAAAGTCCGGCAAAAGCACAGAACGATAGGCCTGTATTTTTTCGCCCCAGGCATCATCAATGTGCAAACCATTCTTTCCAACAAGGTTCATGGGCCGCATAAAATTCAGAGGCTTGAACCCTGTAGACAGAACCAGTACATCCAGCTCATGAAGTTTACCATCACGAGTAACAATACCTTTCTCGGTAATACGCTCTATGCTTTCTGTAATCAGATGAGAATTCGATTTCTGAATCGCTTTGTAATAGGTGGTATTAATCACAACCCGTTTACAACCGACCTGATAATTGGGTCGCAGCTTTTCCCGTAACACCGAATCTTTAATACTAAAGCGCAAATTCAATTTGCAGGCTGTCTCCAGGATAAACTTGGGGGGTTTATGCCCGGTCACAGCTTTGGTAAAAAAGTGTTCCAGAGTGAACTTGCCGGTATTGCGAAACAGATTGGGAATGAACGGGAACCGCCGCATCATGGCTTTAGCCCACTCCGGGATAGTGAAGTCACTCATTGGCAACAACCACTGGGGCGTTCGCATAAACACGCTAACGTCAGCTCCAGTTTTCACCAGTTCAGGAATAAATTGCGCAGCAGTAGAGCCTGTTCCAATAACACCAACACGTTTGCCTTTACCGATTTCAACACTGTGATCCCACTCGGCAGTATGAAACATATCCCCCTGAAAGCTATCCAGCCCTTCAATATCAGGCTTTGAAGGATGGTGGAGAATGCCGGTGGCAGAAATAACAAAGTCTGCAATAAAGGTATTCCCCTGACTGGTTTCCACCGTCCATTTGCCATTGTCATAACGGGCACCAGTAACAGCTTCATTAAAACGCACTTTACCGGTCACAGCGTATTTATCTGCAATACCCTCAAAGTATTTTTGAATCTCAGGGCCACGGGCAAAGTAATTACTCCAGTTTGGATTCTGTTCAAAAGAGTAAGTGTACATATGGGCAGGCACATCACAGGCTACGCCCGGATAAGTGTTTTCTCGCCAGGTACCGCCCACCTTGGCTTTCTTTTCCAGAATGGTGATATCGGTGATACCCGCTTCCCGAAGCTTGATTGTGGCAAGAATACCGGTCATCCCAGCACCGATAACCACAACCGAAGGCGTTCTTTTATTATTATTTTCTACCATTTCAGAGTCCCGCTTAGTCTGGCTACAGACTAAATCCTTAAGCAGATTTGATCTATAGGAGAAGCAGGCTTAAATTTGTGATTTTCGGACACAACAATAAGAAAAGACGTGGTGTAACAAAAATGCAGCAGGCAGAAAAGCTGCTTGAACAAACACTGCCAATCGAAGCTATAGCCCATCATCTTGGATCAGGGTGTGACTAACTTCAACTATGCTTTAAAGCATTGTCGGGGTACAACTCCCAATCAATTTCTCAACACATTGTCCCTGCCAAGGGATAAACTCTCTATGTGATACCGGTCAAATAAACACCAATGCGTTAACTGTACAGTGCTTGGTAATTATCAAGATTTCGTAAATTTCAGGATCACCCAATGAAAAAAGGCAGACTTCTCAATCCAGAGCTTTCTAAAGTTGTTGCTGAAATCGGCCATGGCCAAATGTTAACCATTGGCGACGCAGGCCTTCCCATTGCGGCCGAGGCCAAACGCATTGATCTGGCTCTGACGGAAGGTATTCCCGGATTTATTGATACCCTGAAAGTTATTCTCAGTGAAATGCAGGTAGAAGAAGCGATCATTGCTTCCGCTATGTCCCAAGTCAGCCCGGAGATGCATGCGGCCACAATGGAAGCTCTGGCACCTTATGATATTCCGGTAACAGAAGTATCCCATGAAGCTCTGAAAAGCCAGGCGGATGAATCCCGTGCAGTGGTACGTACAGGAGAATTCACTCCTTACGCCAATATTATTCTGAAGTCTGGCGTCGTCTTTTAACGACACTTTTTAGATAGCTCAGCGGGCGCTTTTTAGATAGCTCAGCGGGCGCTTTCAGCGCCACTGAGTCATATGCTTAATTGAGAACGCCTCCTGGTTCATGGGTGGCTTTTCAGCATTTTCTCAAATTGAAAACAGATGCATCGTTGGTGTTTGAATACATCGCAGAGTCACTTACCCGTGCCTTGTTAAGCTCTCAGGCGAGCTCTTAACTTTGGACCATACTGCTCTAACAAATTAGCAGCATATGGGCGTTTATTAGCATCGTTTTCAGTTGCATCTTGAATCAATTTTTTCAGCAGCTCTTTATCTTCTTTCGTGAGATTGAAAAAGAAAAATGCCATTTTTTTAACGATCATACCAAAGGAAAAAACATCAACCCGATTATCATAATATCCTCGTACGCCACCCTTGCCTTCCAATGCGTAATCTTTCGGTGTTTTTAACTCTGGAGCAGTATACTTATGCATTCCAATCAGATTTGGAACAGGCCGCATTTTCTCCGCTGGCAAGTCCTGAGCAGCACCAAAATCAGATACTTTTAAGTCACCATTTCGCATACTAAGAATATTGTCGGGGCGCAGGTCAAAATGGACAACACCCTGAGAATGCATGTACGAGAGAGCGGTTAAAAGATCAAGAACACCCTTAAGAGCTTGCTTCCTTCCAACATTACATGGACTGTTTAGTTTATTCTGCAGGTCACCGGCTGCCAGATCCAGAAGCAATCCATCGCATTGCTTTGTTTCAGGGTCATGATATACCTTGTGGCAGGCGATAATACTCTTGTGCTTCAGCCGGGTATAAATATCGGCTTCCCTCTGCAAGCATTTCTGTCTCCCTCTTTGACTCGTACGGCCTACTTTTTTGCCCTTGCTGCTTATACACACCTTTAATGCGCAATTCTTTCCACTTCGTGTAGCCTTATAGACCGCACCAAAAACACCAGACCCAAGTTCATCTTTCTCTTCAAAAAATAATTCCTTATCTGCTGTAACAGACTTAGGAAACACCTCGTTTTCTGAAGAGGTTGGTACCAGATCTTCAGGGATGTCTGAGGCTTGTTTGATCAGACAATGCTTTGGACGATGAGAAAGAGAATAGGGTTGCCCTTTGCTTTTACCTGAACCCCGCGAATGACGTGGGTGTTTCACTACTTTCCCGATGGCCGAACGTGCTAATCCTTTTTCAAGGGTAAATACATTTGAAGGGCAATTCTCTAACGGGGGGGAAACACACGAATGATTTACCGCTTTATTTATTTCAGGAACTATTGTTCCAACCCTTCCAGCGGAAATACTGGAATTTATTGGTAATGCAGGGCGTAATCCACCTTCTTTTTTTCTTTCAGCAATGATGTCTTCTACATTCCGTGCTTGAATGCGTGAGCCAGAGCATGAAAGAAACGGTTTTTTAGACTCTCTCTGTTTATTTTCACCAGAGCGTGATTGAGATTTAGCCCGTCGCTGTTTTATGTATTGTTCCCTTCTATCGATTTCCAGAGGCTCGACACAATCAACAGTCTTATTATTCTTCGCCTCATCGACTGCTGGCGTAGTACAAACTGGTAAAGTCACTACAATCCCATGCCTCGGTTTTATCCCTTCACGTGAGTATTTTCCACTTCGAACTCTGGTACATCTTTCTGCATAAATATCGGTCACACTTCGGGACAGGTGCTGAGAACTCCCGGCCGCCAGATCTGTTTTTAGATTGTTGTGTGTCTTTTCATACAGAGACATTCCCTTCTTTTCTTTTCGCCTCATCAAAAAGCAAGCACGATTAGGATTTTCCAACAGCTTCGAATCTGCAGATAAACTGACTTCAGGCTGATGTTCCCCAGATTCTTTATCCACTGAGTCAGTCAATTTGTGATTTGGAACTCGGCGGGAAAGTACAGACTCTTCCCGTGGTTTGGATATGGCTGAGCAGTCTTTAGAATTGCGCCTCACTTCAATAAACGTTTTTGCATCTTTTGCCGAATGCGGGCGCCCAGCCAGCACGGACTCCTTCCGGAGGTTCTCCCGCACTTTCCCGTGAAGATCAGTTTTCCGCTTTCTTTCAGATTTTGGGAAACAAGGGCGTTCTGATCCGGAATACACAGACCCCTGACTCTTAGGGGCCGTTCGGACAGGCGAAGGCTCATTTGTCTTCCAGGGCACAGTTTTGAGTTCAACAGCATATCTTCTGAGGGCTGGCCTGGTAAGCTGCTCACGAACAACGGACTTAGCAGGCAAGCTTTTCCCCATACGGGCAGGTTGAGAAGGCCGCGATACGACTTTTTGATCAGGTAGAATATAAGAAGTGACTTTTCGCCCAAAAGCAGAAAGAGGTAGCTTCATCAAAGTTCGGCCGAACCCTTGAATTTTCGAAGAAAATTCGTCGTATGCCCAGCTTACACTTGAGTAAAATCCCCAATAACTCATCTCGTTTCTCCTGACAATCCTTATCAATGAGCAACTATTTAGAGGGAGAATGAGGGGAAAAGTTCCTGCTATCGTGCCTTTTTCCACCTGAAGGAGCCTTTAACTGCTACTTCGAACCAGAGTTAACCGGCTCAGCAGAATACCGCGAGCTATAGGTCACGACTGCCGATTCAGATATAGTTATCTTCAAGTCCCCCGCAATTCAGACGCACAATATGCCAACTGTCAGCACCAGCCCATCTGTCAGCTACCGCAATATTTTCCAGCTTGCTTCTACCCGTAAGGGAGGAGATGACAATCTGGAAGCATTAATTGCCTCACACCGGCCCAATCCAAATCTTGCCGATGTACCAGAAGATCGCTTTCTTGCCGAGTTCACCCGCAAGGTTTTTCAGTCTGGTTTTGTCTGGCGGGTTGTGGACAATAAGTGGCCCGCCTTTGAAGAACTATTCTGGGGATTTGATGTCGACAAGCTGCTGATGATGCCCGATGAAATGCTGGAACGAAAAGCCACCGATCCGGCTATTATCCGCAACCTGAAAAAGGTGTGGAGCATTCGCGAGAATGCCATGATGATTCAGGACGTGAGAAATAGTGAAGGCAGTTTCCCACAATTCATTGCAGATTGGCCGGAAGAAAATATTATTGGCCTGTGGCAGTTCCTGAAAAAGCATGGCTCACGGTTAGGCGGCAATGTGGGACCGTACGCTCTGCGTTTTCTTGGTAAAGATACCTTCCTGCTCAGTCGTGATGTTGAGGCGTTCCTGCGTGAACGGGAAATTATTGAAGGCGGGCTGACCAGCCAGCGCAGCCTGAAAGCCATTCAAAACTTCTTTAATGACCTTCAACAGGAAAGTGGTCGTAGTCTGAGCGAGTTAAGTCGTTTAATTGCTTTTAGCGCCGGGGAAAATACCGTATCAGCAGAACCTGCATAGTTAATATTGATTATTACAGGTCAGGCTTGAATAGAAGTCCTGACCTTCAGAAGCTCGCTTAGCTCTACATCAGAGCCTCATCAAAAGAACGGATAAACATGGTGAGAGATTAGGGGGCGTTCTCAATGAGGTATCGAACGCAGCATTGCCGGAATACTTGTTGCCTTTCAAAATTCTGCAATGCAACCATAGAGACTCTCGGAACCATAGACTCTCGGAAATAGACAGATCACTCTCCAGGTTTCTATCGTCAGACTGCAGAAGAAATGGAAAGCTGAGAGAGGTGGGATTTAACTGGCCTGCCTCTCTCAGATGAACTGTAGAAGATGAACGCTCTTACAAGTCAGTATCTCCTGCTTCTTTCAACCCTTCCATAGATGTCAGGCGGCCAGGCTGATACTCCAATGATCGCCGGTAATAAATAACAGCATCATCAGCTCTGCCCTGCATGAGTAAAAAGTCACCGTACATCTCATTGGCAGGTTTAACGACTAATGGGATGCCGTGTTCATGGACCATGCTGTCTTCCATTTGGCTGGCAGCAACCAGATGTTCTTCTGCAGCGTTTTGATCTTTATCCGCCAGAGCCATTAAAGCATCGACCAGTCGGCCCATGATTTTAACTGCATCCCGGGAGGGTGGCCCCATACTGCTTGGATCTTCTGTTAATAGATTACGGTACTCCTCAGCCGGCCCTGCCATATCCTGATACTCCCCACTGCGCCAGGAGCTGTAAACGTTGGCAAAGATATTGGCCGCCCGTGCACCCATATCTCCATCAGTGCCAGGAAAGTCATTTGCCCTGACTTTCAGAAACTCGGCTGTATTAACCGGGCAGTCCACAAGAAAGCCGGCTCGAGCAAACTGCAGATATTTCAGTTTGGTTCCTGTGGGTCTTTCTGTATAAAGCCGCTGCAAACTTTTCAGGACTTTATAAGCATCCCCGTGACGACCTTGCTGCAGCATGCCATAAGTAATCCAGCCGAAACCGTGGAACTCCAGGTTGTCTTGGCTAAGACCTGTATCTTTGACTCTTTGTTTAGATGCTTCCCATGCATTTTGGTTGATCTCGATAACCTTCGGCCAGTTCCCTTTGGTGTAATAGTAATGGGAAGGCATATGGAGAGCATGTATGGATGCTGAGGCTATATCTCCAAAGGAGTCGGCCGCTTTACGTGCCCAATCTCCCTGTACAGTATTCTCTGAAGCATGAATAAGATAATGTAATGCTCCGGGATGTTGGGGGTTTTCTTTCAACACCATGTTGAAATATCTTCTGGCTCGGCTGTTGGTTTCAAAATCCCTGACACCCCGTCGAGAGCCCAAAATGGCATAACCGTAAAGGACTTTAAGCTCAAGACTGTCTGGATACTGTCCCTGAAGGACTCCAAGAACATCACGAAATTGTTGTAGTCGGGAGCCTTTCTCATAGGGCATAAGCCCTACCCCATTCCCTTCCACCAGAATCCGTGCAGCGGCGATCAGGCCTTGTTCTATACCGCTCAAACTACTCAGGTTGATATTGTTCATCATCCTGTTGTAAGCATCGCGGGCCTGTTCTGGCTCTTTGGCATACCAGACAAACATATGGCTGGCCATAATTTCTCCCCAATACGCCATTGCGAATGTGGGGTCCAGTTTTTGGGCCTCACGAAAACTCCAGGTGGCCTCAGGGAATTCATACGTATGAACAAGCTTCATGCCGGTGATAAAGTGTTCACGGGCTTTGGCGTTTTTCGTTGTGACATCAAATGTGAGATGCCCAAGGTTTTTTCCTCCCTGCCAGGGTGGATACATTGACACTTCACCGTGATAATGAGCGGCTTGACTCGATAAAGACAGTAAAGAAAAACACAATAGAAAGAGAAGGTTATGCAATTTCATGAGGGGGTGCATGGTCACGTCCTCCTTGACGAGAGCAGACAGATCCCTTTCAGTTAAGCACGAAAACTCAAAAGACAGCCATGGGTCTGGCTGGAGTAAGCGACCCAATAATTATGTATAAAGAAGTTATATCCCCCCGCTTGGTAAGGCTCTGTTCAACTTTGAAGCTGAACAAAGCCTCACCCATGAATGACTAAATCTAACCTGCCGTGAATTGGTGAACTTACGCCTGAAGAGAAAGCAGTGATGGCTATTTTACTTCCTTGCTTCAAATGATCGAATAATGACCGTTTAAAATCATGCGGTTACGTCCGATGTGGCTGCCTGTTTTCAATTTGCCTGCCATTCCTCTAAAAATCTCACTTTGGGTTATATTTCAAGATTCTTAACGACCTTCTTGAGGCTTAATCTGAGTAACAGACACCGTCAAATCATCACGACCATACTGAACCTCTGCTTTTTTACACGAGTCTTGTGCTTGGCGAACAAAGGCCACTATCTTCGCAGCAATATCATTGGGGTCTGTACAACCTCTTTCATTCAGACGGGCAATGAGTTCCGCCATTTGTTCAGGCAGTAAGTAATCGTATATTCCATCACAGGCTATCACCAGGTAATCATCCGTACCCATGGCTGTTTGCGTCACTTTGGGCCGTGCAGAGAGGCCCGGTGTCCAAGGGTCACCAAATTTACGAGCAAGGCCGCTTTTGTTTGTACGATACGCTTGACTGATAACTTCTTTGCCTCTGCGTTTGTCCGTAGATTTTGAAAACTGATTATCGAGTATTTTTTGATCGGTTGTCAGCTGCTCAGCTTCGAACCCTGAACCCTTGCAACGAATAGCAACGGCGCGTGAATCACCCACATTGAGAAGTGTAACTGATTGGCCTTCAACAACGGCTACGCATGCGGTTGTACCGGTCCCCAGCATATAACCGGCTTCCTGGTCCACTGCGGTACAACCTGTTTTTAAAGCATTGACCTTAGCTGCAACGGGATTCATAGTCTTGGAAAACTCTTGAAGCCTTTTTTCAAGCTCCAGAGGTAGCTTTTCGGCAATTTTTTCGGAATACTCAAGTCCATAATTCTGCCCATGCCCATCGTATACGCCAATGATTTGATTATCCTTGCCATCAATCTTCACAGAAGTGAATGAAGAGGTATCATGCCCCTTTCCATTCATTTTGACAGTAACCACTCCTGTTTGGGTTGAATCTGTTGGGTAAGAATTTTGTGTGTAAGAATGATATTTATCGTCTTGTTGATTCCATTGTAAGCCAGCTAAATCTACTTCTTTAATGATATTATTCACATGTTTGTACTCGCCTAAATCCATATAAGAAGGCGCCGTACCCCCTTGGTTGATTGCTTCAAAGTGAACTTTTTGCTGCTCTTTGGCGCGTTTCTTTTCCTTCTCGAGTGAGGTATTAATGGTACCCATGTCCAGCTCAAGCCTGTAATCTGCCGTACACCGACATTCAGAGTTATTCCAGATGAGTTTGTCGTTGGCCAAAAAGTGTCTCACTTTGGTTTTCGAAACAGTGCGATCAGGGCTCACAAGAGTATCTTCGCGCTTGACAACACTGAGCGCCTTTCCTGGCAAGAGTGCAGAGCATCCTGACGTATCACAATTAACGGTAAATTCTTTCGAAACGGCGCGAGTTGTTACGGTGTAACCAGAAAAATTTGATTCCAGACCTGCACTGGCAAGACTGGCTGAAGTTGATTGGCGCGTGGCTTCTTGCGTTCGGGGACGAACACAACATAATAAGTTTCTCATCGTATTCCTTCCCTGAAGATGGTTATTTAAACCTTCACCTTATTTATTTGCTTGTTGATGTTATATAGATTAAAAAATGTTTCAAAATTCATCTATTAGACCAAAGTTGCTATAAGGTGTTTCTTCCAGATCATATTCTTAATGATTTGATTTTGGATGCCAGGCAGACCTGCTCGGAGTCAATGAACTGCCCCACCGCAAGCTACGGGGAATTCAACCCTCAGAAATTAAAGTTAATTTTCTTTTCGATGCTTTCTCAAACTCGGTATCAGTCAGCTTTGTACTGGTATCGAAGTGCTTTACTGCACGCCGTGATTCAAGGGCTGTAAAGATATCCATGATGATTTCCTTTCTGGTTGATACCAGCGGTTATGGAACAACGTTATTTCGTGGGTGAGATAGCCGCCAGTGATACAGGTTGTACCGCGGCTTTTGTTTGGTTGTGATGAGAATGTGCTGCGTGCATCTTCATGCGGCTGTAAACCATAACTCCAGCCAGAATCAGGAGAGAGGCCAGCAGAGTCTGCAGTGTGTATGGCTCCTGGAACACCATAAAACCAATCAGCCCACCGCAAAATGTTGTCACACTGCCAATTTGGGCTCTGTTCACAATAAATGTGGGTTGAGCCAATGGGATGCTTCCTGATCTAACAAACTCTCTTCCGAGAAGATATGTGTCTTTAAAAATCGTTTCCAGCCCAGATAGCGCGATAAATATTTCGTTGCTACGCCTTTGAAAAAACCATTAATCCAACGTTTG
>NZ_CAMZOG010000026.1 GCF_947331445.1 Parendozoicomonas sp. Alg238-R29
GCAGCGGCTGATGATGAATATCTTGAACTACTGCTGCAGGGTGTTATTTGAGCAGATGGCCAAATGAGATTGCCCTGACGCCCCGAGAACCTGACTATATTTACCAACGATTCCGTATCCCATAAACAAGCAAATATACAGAGTCAAAGCCTGCACCCAAAAGGCATCGAGCGACAGGATAAAGTCAGGCTTTCCCTCAAAGACTTTCCGATACAACAACGCATGGTTGCCAAGCGTGAAATTTACGACGGTGAAGAACTGCTATGGTGCTACAACAACAATTCTGTCAAAAGTTCAAGATACACCGCATCTCATGTGCAACCTTTCGATATTGATACCGACGCCAGTTCTGCGGAACGAATAACAAAAGCACTGATTAAAGAGTGTGACTCAATTCAACACATGGAGATCGTTGAAAACCAGCAGGAATTCCTGTTTCGCAGGGCTAGAAGCATGCAAAACAAAACTATTGTGTTTTGTCCGTTTAATGATGAAGAACAACCATTTTGTTGTCTCCTCGATGGACACTGTGGAGACGGCAGAATATTAACAGCAGCTAAAAGCAACATTCATGCACTGAGTGCTTATTTCAAGTGGAGACTGCAAGACGAAACAGAAAACCTGGATAGCCAGTGTCATAAAATACTTAATCGCCTGAAAGAAGCAGGTATAAATCGTATAGATGGGAATGATGTTTCAATTCCGTCTATTATTGATTTCTCCATTAAAATTGGAATTTTCAACCCTGAAAAAAAACAGGGATACTTCCCCCTCCATTGGCTTTCCATGAAAATGAAACTTGAACAGGAAAATTCCGTATGGCTCTCTCTTTTAACACATAAAATTCGATTATCTTTAAGTCGAGTAGATTTCAATCTTGATCAATTAATAAGTAACTTAAAGAAAACGGGCATACCAAATCCATTAAAAGGTGATAAAAATGAATGGGATATCTATGATTTAATCAGTTTAACCGGATACTGTGGAAACTTTATTAGAACAAAAAAATCATCTAAAGAAGCAATGGATTCATATATAAAGAATCCATGCATCACAACAATACGACAAGTCCACATTATGGCAAAGTTTCGCTCAGCGGATGCAATAAAAGCTATTGTTGAGCGAAGAATACTGCACGGTTCTAGAAACAGGTTTTCGGTCATCGTAAAAACTTTTACCAATAGCGGGATTACCATACCTGTGGACGGGCAGTTTGTTGAAGCCACAGCAGATAATTTATCTGCCTTTATAAGACACTATTTCAAAGAGGAAGAAGCGTTGAAAATGCTGCCTTTCGAAAAACTATCTGAGGATGAGATTTCAACCACCATACTAGAAAATAACAATGAACGTATGGGATACATAATGGCGGCACGAAGAGATATTAAAGAGACAGAAGACCCAAAGGAAAAAAGTAGAAAGCTCAAAGGTTTTTTAAAAAAATTAGTGGAAAGCAAGATTGATAAAAAATCAGTTCCAGAGATGCTAAGAGCAGCTCTTAGAGGATTTGAAGATATTGAAGGCGTTAATGAGCCGTATACGTTTGACACCGTGACCAACCTTTTCAAAGAAGACGAAGATATAAGCTGGTTAAAAACCATTTTTTCAGTTCGCTTGGCTGATAACAATGAATTAATAGAATTACTGAGTTCCAATCACAAACCAGGAGGACATCTTACAAGAGAGGCCATAAAGCGACTAAAAGAAAACAGGGAATTATTACCGAGAATTATTATTACTTTGAAAGAAAAATCTTGCGATCCTAAATTTTTTCACATGTTGGCAAGGCGCCTTAATCGACATGAAATCTTTAACGAAGATGGTAATCTCTGGACTACTGAGGAACTAAAATTAACATACAATACCCACGTTTCATCCCCAGAAAGCAAGGTACTTACGTATACAGAATTAAGTGATGATGACTGGATAGAAGCGCATTCTAAAAAAGGCAACAAATTACCGAAAGAATTCGGAAAATTCTTTCTAGATAACATTAGAAACGAACAAGATCCTGATAAAAAACTAGATTACATTCGAAGATATTTCCGCATAAGCCACCGCTTTTCTGATAAAGAAAAAGCATACTCTTTACTGAGTAAACTAAGAAAAATAGATATCCCAGAATTTACACAGCCCTATACTGGACACACTTTGAAAGATCTCTATAAAGACTACCCTGACGATGAAGTTTGGTTAAAGAAGTTCTACCCAATTATTTACAGCAGTGATGATGAACTGCTCGACAAAGTAAAAAACGAATGGGGAAGAAAAACACAAGAAATAACAATGGAACTAATGAACAGGGCAATCCATAACGAAGAGTTAAGAATGAAATTGATTGTTATTAGCCGTGCCCACACGAAATCCAAAGCTTCTCATTTCTATTCAAATATAAAAGGTCAATACAATAGATATGGCTTTAGTCCTCCGGAAGGAGAGACAGAGTGGAATACCCAAAACATCGATATTTTTTACCAAAGGGCATTAAAAAAATATGGTCACCTCGCGGAAGAGTGCAAGGTCACAGAAGAGGCTTGACGCAGTCGCTTTAAGTCAGGCTGGCCGAGAACCTGACTGCTCATCGAGTCTATGAACTACAAAACTGAACACATTCCGACCGACTTATACAATAAGCACACAATCAGGGACTTATGGGAAGAGTGGTAAAAGAAGGGGAAGTTTCATTGTGAAACAGTCATCCTATGATTCAGCGGGAAGTGACTGCAATCTATTGAGGCTGGATTCAAGCAACAACTGCCATTGACGCTTACCTATATGGCAGGAATCCCCTGCGAGCTTACATCAACGCCGTTCACGTTGAGCACTATTGTGCCGGTTGGAGTATAAAGATAATATTCCGGCACGCTGTCGGCCTGTATTTCTTATTGACTCAATGTACATTGTGATAACCACAATGCCATTTGAGGTTGTTGCCATCAAAGGTTAGGAAGAAAACTGGCTGCTTTTAATTTCAACCTACAAACTAAAGTACATCGAGTGTGGGCATTTAAATGTGCCATATTCACTGCCAAGATCGCTATTACAGAAGCCAACCATAGCCATTAACAGAGAAGTACCCTGCGGCATCGATAGCTCCCTTATTCAAGGCTGGCAGGAGTTCTCCGGCAATAGCAGATTTAGCGGTATGGCGGCTTTCAGAGCCAGACACAAGAAAGCCGGAACAAGTCCGGCTCTCCTGAGATATTGAAGTGATCAGGCTTCGGTAGAAGAACGATCGAATACTTCGGCTTTCATTCGCTTCAAACCAATATGTCGAACATCTGTGCCTTTCACCAGATAGATCACATATTCAGCAATATTGCGGGCATGATCACCAATCCGTTCGAGGGAGCGCAGCACCCACATAATGTTCAGAACCCGGCTGATAGCACGGGGATCTTCCATCATGTATGTCACCAGTTCACGCATAGCGGAACGGTATTCACGGTCTACGTTTTTATCTTCCTGAGCAACAGCCAGAGCCATATCTGCATCAAAGCGGGCAAAAGCATTCAAAGCATCCTGCACCATACGGCGAACATGGGTGCCGATATGCCGCGCTTCCACATAACCACGGGGCGCTTCACCATGCTCAGCAAGCTCCATGGAGAAACGGGCAATCTTGGCGGCTTCATCACCAATACGCTCAAGATCAGTTGAAGCTTTGGTGCAGGCGATAACCAAACGTAAATCAGAAGCCGCAGGCTGACGACGAGCCAGAATACGGGCTGCTTCTTCATCGATAGAAACTTCCATAAAGTTTACATCGTCGTCTTTCGCCCGCACGCTGAGAGCCAGATCGCTATCAGCTTCAATCAAGGATTCAATAGCATCAGAAACCTGCTTCTCAACAGCCCCACCCATGGCCAGAAGCTGGCTACGCAGCTCTTCCAGCTCCGAGTTAAACTGTTGGGAGATATGCTGGTTCAGGTCTGAGTTCATATCTACTGGCATTTTCGTTTCCTTTTAGCCGTAACGACCAGTGATGTAATCCTCAGTCTTCTTCTCACGAGGATTAGTGAAAATGGTGTCGGTGTCGCCAAACTCAATCAGCTGCCCCATATACATAAAGGCGGTGTAATCAGACACACGAGCCGCCTGCTGCATGTTGTGGGTAACAATCACGATGGTGAAGCGATCTTTCAGTTCGTTGATCAGCTCTTCAATCTTCAAAGTTGAGATTGGATCCAAAGCAGAAGCGGGTTCATCAAGAAGCAGAACTTCAGGCTTTACCGCGATAGTACGGGCAATAACCAGACGTTGCTGCTGACCACCAGAAAGACCAAGTGCACTTTCATGGAGGCGATCTTTTACTTCTTCCCACAGAGCCGCCCCCTTCAGTGCCCACTCTACGGTTTCGTCCAGAACACGCCTCTTGTTAATACCCTGAATGCGCAGACCGTAAGCGACGTTTTCATATATGCTTTTGGGGAATGGATTTGGCTTCTGAAATACCATACCGACGCGACGACGCAGATCAGACACATCCACTTTCTTGTGATAGATATCCTGCTCATCATGCATCACCTGACCTTCAATACGACAGGAGTCTACCAAGTCGTTCATCCGGTTCAGGCTGCGCAACAGGGTAGACTTACCACAACCAGATGGGCCGATAAACGCAGTCACACGCTTTTTAGGAATTGGCATATTGATGCCAAACAGCGCCTGTTTCTCACCGTAGTAGAGATTCAGGTCTTTAATATCCAGACAGGTTTCTTCCTGCTCCAGAGAAAGCTTCTGGCGGCCACGGCCAAGATGCTCAAGGCTAATGCCGTGGGTTCGTGAATCTGTTTCGGTCTCGGTTGTCATATCCGTGCTCTCTGGAATGGCCGTGTCCTTTACAGCGATGTCTTCTTCCTGGGGCGCTTCTTCTCGAGCAACAGCTGCTTCAGTCATTATTCGCCTTCCTCTCAGATTCTATTGTTATGGCTGGCAGCTTGCTATGAAAATCAGTCACTACATGCTGCCAGCCGATATAATTTGTTATTCGTTTTAAACTTCTAGTGCTTTGTACTTTTCGCGGAGGTGGTTACGAATGGCCACTGCCGAAAGGTTCAGTGATGCAATTACAATCACCAGCAGTAAAGCGGTGGCATAAACAAGAGGCCGCGCTGCTTCAACGTTCGGGCTTTGGAAACCAACGTCGTAAATATGGAAACCCAGGTGCATAAACTTCTGGTCCAGATGCAGGAACGGGTAGTTACCATCCAAAGGCAGGCTTGGAGCCAGCTTCACCACACCCACAAGCATCAACGGAGCAACTTCACCAGCAGCACGGGCAACAGCCAGAATCAAGCCGGTCATCATTGCCGGGCTGGCCATAGGAAGTACTACACGCCACAGGGTTTCTGCCTTGGTAGCACCAAGAGCGAGGCTGCCTTCACGAACAGAACTTGGGATGCGGGATAACCCTTCCTCTGTTGCCACAATAACAACCGGCAAGGTAAGCAGAGCCAGTGTTATAGAGGCCCACATCAAACCGGGAGTACCAAAGGTTGGGGCTGGCAAAGCTTCTGGGAAGAACAAGGCATCCATTTGCCCACCCAGGAAGTAAACGAAGAACCCCAGACCGAACACGCCATAAACAATGGAAGGTACACCAGCGAGGTTGTTCACAGCGATGCGAATCACTCGGGTAACAAAACCCTGCTTGGCATATTCACGCAGATATACAGCCGCAATAACACCAAAAGGAGTCACGATTACAGACATAATAATAACCATCATGACTGTACCAAAAATGGCTGGGAATATGCCGCCTTCAGTATTCGCCTCACGGGGATCATCAGCGATAAATTCCCAAACCTTGCTTCCGTAAAACGCAATCTTGCCACCCAACCCCATAGCATTTGGCTGGTAAGCTCTTACGATTTTGGAAACATTAATATCAACGGTTTGCCCACCAAGGGTTTCAACCAGAACATTGTCGCGAGTAAACGACACATACAGATCACCAAGATGCTTCTCCAGCACCTTGTATTCAGCATCCAGTTCAGCACGCTGACTGGCAATATTGGCAAGTACAACAGGTGTCGCTTCGTTCCGCAGTTCCAAACCACGCTCTTGCAGACGCAGACGCTCCAGCTTGCTGTTTATCGCACCAATATCTTTCTTCTCAATACGATGAATTTCATTGTAGATATTCAGCGCACGATCCATGCTGGCGTTCAGTGCTGCCCAGGCTTCGGAACCAGAAGCAACGACAGAATCACCTTCACGGACTTCTTTCAGGAATCCGTAGAAGTTACCCCATTCACGACGCTCGAGAGCAATGGCATCTTCCGGATACTGAATATTCTCCAGCCAGGGCTGAACAACCCAGGCAAAGTCACTGCCTGTCACATCACGGTTACCGACTTTCACCAGCTGTCGTGTGACCAGTTCCTGGTTATCCAATCCGGTAAAGCCTGCATCTATCAAGCGCTGAACAGGAATCTCTTCATCGTCTGCCAGCTGCCCCATAACGACTCGGCTATTCTGGCCAGGCACCATGTAATCGGCAGTCATGATGGAAGAGGGCCAGAAGTGCCCTAAGCCACGCACTGCAATCAGTGCCAGCAAACCAATGACCATAACGAGGCTGATAGATACAGCGCCAGCGTTCATCCAAACCCACGGTGAACCGCTTTTAAACCAGCTTTTGACAGTTATTTTCATATCTTTTTACCGTCGTTCATTCTTACCGCAGATTAAAGGGAGCTGTACTTTTGACGCAGCCGGTGACGAACCAGCTCAGCCATCGTGTTCACAACAAAGGTGAAGACAAACAGCACCAGCGCGGCCAGGAACAGGATGCGATAGTGAGAACTTCCCACTTCTGATTCCGGCATTTCTACAGCGATGTTCGCTGCCAGAGTTCGCATTCCTTCAAAAATGTTGGCATCCATAATTGGAGTATTACCGGTTGCCATCAGTACAATCATGGTTTCCCCTACAGCCCGCCCCATGCCGATCATTAGCGCAGAAAAAATACCTGGGCTAGCCGTCAGCAAAACAACCTTGGTCAGGGTTTGCCAGGGAGTTGCTCCCAAAGCCAAAGAGCCGTAGCTCAAATGCTTGGGTACGCTGAAAATTGCATCCTCAGCAATAGAGAAAATTGTTGGGATAACGGCAAAACCCATTGCCAGACCAACCACCAGAGCATTTCTCTGGTCGTAGCTAATGCCCAGATCAGCGGTGATCCATGAACGCATGTCACCACCGAAGAAAACACCTTCCAGAGCTCCGCTCATTGCCAGACAAAGCCAGCCAACTCCCAGAACAACCGGAATCAACAGGCCAGCCTGCCAGCCATCAGGTACACGACCGCGGATTTCCAGTGGCAGGCGATCCCAGAAGAATGCAAATAGCAGCACACCAACAGGCATTAATAGCAACAGGCTAAATATGGCCGGTAGATTGTTTTCCACAAAAGGTGCCAGCCACAAACCGGCAAGGAAGCCGAGGATTACTGTTGGCAGAGCTTCCATCAATTCGATAACTGGCTTCACTTTGCGGCGCATGGCAGGAGCCATGAAGTAAGCGGTGTAGATCGCACCACAAATTGCCAGAGGTGCCGCCAGCAACATGGCGTAAAAGGCTGCTTTCAGTGTACCGAAGGCTAGAGGCATCAAACTCATCTTCGGTTCAAAGTCATTGTTTGATGCAGACGACTGCCAGATGTACTCAGGCTCATCGTAGGATTCGTACCAGACTTCTTCCCACAAAGCGCTCCAGGATACTTCCGGGTGCTCATTTTCCATGGAGAAAAAAGTCATTCCGGAAGATGTTCCCAGCAGCAGCGCATCAGCACGGGGAGCGATGCCAATTGAAGTTACGGCATCTTCAGCTATATCTACAGTCAACAACTTGCGGCTGGCCGTGGTGTTGTAGAGACCAAGAACGCCGTCACTATCAAGGGCAAGAAAACCTTTACGGCGATGCTCCGGAACAATTTGAACAATGGCTGCGTTACTTTGCTCAAAGCTGCGAATCCGGGTCAGTTTCTTCTTACCAGTTTCGTTGCGGGCCAAAAACCATTGGGTGATGTGTCCCTGGCTGTCACCAACTAAAAGAGAAATACCACCTAACAGGAACTTGAGATCGGTGACGGTGGCAACACCCTCGGTCAACTCAACAACCTGTTCAATAGAAGGTAACCCGGAGCGGATATCAATTTGTGTCAGCGTATCTTTGCCAGATAGTACATAAAGCCAGTGCAGATCCGGTTCCAGTAGCAGAGTCCGAGCACTTTCACTAACGAAGGGAAGAGTTACGTTTTCACGCTCAAGGGTGACTTCCTCTGTCAGGAAATCCTCTTCCTTGGTGAAACGCACCATATAAAGCTCTGTTCCGCGGGAGCCTGCCAGAACCAGTTGTTCTTCAGAATCTCGTACGGCCACCTGCTCAAGAGGTTTCCCTTCCACCAGAACAATAGCTTCCGCCCCATAAGGATAAACAAGGGATGGAGTAATCAAACGCTTGTCATTTGGCCATGTGGTTTTGTATTCATGTTTGAAAATAATTGCTGAACCATCTGACAAACCTGCCACCAACAGGCTTTCACCGGGAGCAGCTTCCGAAACGGAAACAACCTTTGCACCAGCCGGAACGGGCAGTTGGCTTTTCAGTCTCTCCGAACCATTAATGGCATCGAAGAATAAAGCCTGCCCATTACTGTCGATTTGAAGTCCAATCTCAGCCTGCTCTTCAGTTGTCAGATACAGGCTTTGTGCAGACGTTGTCGGAAGTACATAGCTATGCTCAGCCTTAACGTCTGCTGAGTGAAAGAGTGGCATCACTTCATAAAGCAGATAGATGAATATCAGGAGAATGGCCGCAATAACGCCAAGCCCGCCCGTGGCGATGCCATATCGGGCGGTACGATCTTTCAATTTGCGCATATTGCGATAACGCAGAATAGCCGGCGTGTCGAAGCTGACATCTGGTGCCGATTGCATACTTTGTTCGCTCATAGATTCTTGTTTTTGCCGGTTGAATCCTTTGTATGGGCGAACATTAACTGCCTTATATGACATTTATATTACAGAGCTGTCACATTTCAGAGTGATTCCTGTTGCTGAAATGCTTCAGAGCAAAAACCGAACAAGACAGTTGCCATATGATGCCTTCAAATTCAGGGGGTTACCCCTTAACCGTTCTATGAGTTTTCCGTTTTGAACAGTCGTCAAAAGAATATTTTGAATCGCGTTGATCACCCTGGCTCCGCGAATATTAATAATCTTGCTGAACAGTTTGATGTTTCTATTGGAACTGCCCGTCGGGATTTGCGCCTGCCGGAAAAACAGCCATTGCTCACAATAGCTCTGAAGTATATCAATCGAGGAGACGTAATAATGATGGATGCCAGTCCTGTAATGGATTCCATGAAGAGAACAGAGTGTGGGATAGCAATGACATGAATACGGCAAGACAGGATTCGCACGAATCTGCCATGCCGATAATATTGATCATATTGTCAGTTAATTCATGCCTGTATAGCCTGGAGTCGCCTGCACTCTTTTTACCCAGGCCTGGATAGCAGAATATTTATTCAGATCAAAGCCGCCTTCATCAGCGACATGGGTATAGCCATACAGAGAGATATCAGCTGTAGAGATTTTTCCACCAGCCAGAAACGGTGTTTGCTGTAACCGCTGCTCCATAATGCTCAAAGCTTTATTCCCCCCTTCCTGAAGATTCTCATACTCGTTCTTTCGATATTCAGGCATACCAAGGTACACATTGATATAGCGCGCAACGGCAATATAGGGTTCGTGGCTGTACTGTTCAAAAAACTGCCATTGCTGCACTTTTGCCAGAGTAAATGGATCCTGCGGCAGGAAATCTGAGCCATGGGCCAGATAGTTCAGGATTGCGTTTGATTCTGACAGACAACGCCCGTCTTCCAGTTCAAGAAGCGGAATTTTTCCTGATGATGTTTTTTGCAGAAACTCTTGCGTGCGGGTTTCACCCTTCATGATATCGAGAGCAACCCATTCATGAGGGGTATCTAGAAATGAAGTCAGGAGTTTTATTTTGTAGCAGTTACCGGATTTTATATCACCGTAGATTTTCATAACTCCTCCACTTCATTATTTTTTGCCACACTGCCAGAGACATATCTGTTAGTAAAATCTCCCTTCAGCTTAAAGGTGGCTAACTACATTAATTAAACCTACCACCACCCCTTCTATTCATCACTCTTCTCGGAACCTAACTGCCCGATCAATAATTGCTGTGCAGCTTTCAATTTTTCAAGCTTCTCTATCCCTTCCTGCAGTTGTTCTTCGTCCAGACCTAGCGCTCTAGCCTCTTCAATAGCCTTTTCTATTTCTGGAATACGTTCCACAGTTGCTGCGACAAAAGCCCGTTGCACCTGTTCTTCATTTCTTTGCTCGTAGGCCTGATATTGTTCGGGATTCGCCAACTCTTCCGCCGTGGGTAACTCTCGCTCCCAATCTCGCTCTACAAGCTTAGGGGCACGACTATCACCGTACAGCCGGGTCTGCTGTAAAGATGCGATAGCGCTGGAATCAAAGTGATAAAGTGGCTCGGCTGCCAACGCTAACTCTTCTGGCTCATCTTTAACCGGAAGTTTATTGCCCTTAGAGGGTGAAGCTACCTGTAAATCACCAGCTGCAGATGGCGGAAGATCTACAGGGGCGTTTGCCATAGTTTCAAACTCCGGAGAAACAGCGACGATTACGTCGGGTGCAATACTTTCTGAGGAGGACAGATTAAAACCAATAGCTGCGGCAACAGTTACAGCAACCAGTCCAGAACCAAAAATAATCTTACTCATAAACAGTTGTTTCTCTCATGAGCGTGCCGCGCGATTAAAGATTTTTGCTTATTTCAGGGTTTATCTGCACATCATATTGCTCACGCAGAAAACTCAACAATTCATGATACCCTGCTTTAGCCTTCTCAAGCGCAATCTCCTTTCCCGCAATATATCGGACTGTTTCACTATTAGGGTTGTGGAAACCTGATTTTTGCTTATCAACCAGAACAATCTCCCAGAAGGGGGTATCTCCCGGGCTGCGCACAGGTTTTGATACGACACCAACCTTTTGCATATAAGCCACGCTTTCTAACCAGCCAGGAGTCTTGGATGTTCTTTCCAGCCAGCCAAGGTCGCCTGGTTGCGGCAAGGTTTTATCATCCGCTATGGAGTATTTCTTAACCGCGTCTGAAAAGGCAAGGCCATCTTTGAGCTCTTTGTACACCGCATCAGCTTTCTCCTGACTGTCCAGACGAATATGCCGGCCTTTAACAGCTGTCAGTCGAATAAAATCTTCTTTGTTGGCCTGGAAGTATTCAAGAATTTCATCCTGCGTAACTTTCTCTATCCATTGCCTCAGCCCTTTATTATCACTGTGCATAACATTGTAGAGGCCAAGTTTTTTCTCTACAGCCACGCGCGCAACCCGATCGCTAACTGCTGTTTTCAAAGACGTCACATCATCCGGGCTTAACTCTGATCGAGACTCCAACCACCACAGACTGAAACGCTCCGCCAGTTCAAGCCGGGCTTGTTTATCCACAAAAACCATATCACCACGCGTCAGCGCAATCTTTCCCTGAATATTCTGGGACTGGTAAAGATCGTAGAGAGATACAGAACCTCCAGCGTTCTCCTCAAACTGATACTGCAACACATTCACAGTTTTCATCTGCTGTTGCTGTTCTTCGGAGGCGTGATAGCCCAGTAATGAGCTCTTTCGGAATATTGCTTCGAGCTGTTTGGGTAGCTGCTTGTTATGACCAATGACCAGGCCTGCAAAACCTTCAGGTTTGCTCTCCAGCCATGCTTCCATGTCCTGACCATATAACTGACGAGCCAATACAGACAAACGGTTACGTATGGTTTCTTCATTCTGGAAGCCAACGCTTTCTTTAACCGATAAATCAAACTCCGTCAGGGAAAGTGCAAGCAAACGATTATTTACCAGTTCCTCCAAGACACTGGCACGGGTCTGCCTCATGTCCTGCCGACGGGCTTTGGCAAGAATCATATCCAGGCTTTTTACCGTGAAAGGAGACTGCTCTACAACAGCAGCAAGAGATGGGTTTTTGAGATCATATCGGACTTCGGCCTGAGCAGAAGCGATCGAAAATACGACACCCACAACACACAATGCAGTTCTTATTCTTTGCATGGACTTCACAACCATCAACGAAATAATCTAACAGACAGATAAGCCCATAAGGCTTACCTGCCCAGATACCTCTCGGATCAGAAACGATCCGCCGCATGGTTTAGAATGTGTACAGTCATTGCTATTGCGTGGGGAATCATTTTTTTGGCGACCTCCACACGATCACCGTGATCATTACTGCTCAACACGATGCCACCATTCTGGTAGGAGTAAGCGCCTCCCTCTGTGAGGGTGCCACGAATTTCACGATTGCCCGGCACGGGAGGGGTAATATCCAGCAGTGCAGTTTCAACTAACCCACTGTCGTTCAGGTTTTCTGAATCGTAATAGTCAGCAACCCAAGCTTCCCAACCACCATGACTATGGGCAGATGTTACCCAAGTATGGTGAGGTTGTAACAAGTCTGTGGTATGCAGTGCAAAGCCAAGTGTTTGCGCAGAAGGCTGATCCCAGAACTGGTTGTACCAGTACTGACCCAGATTATCGATAGGCTGGAAGGCCGCCTCTTCAAAGTCTTCATACATATCTTTGCTGGAATACGACTCAAGACGATAGTTTGCTTCGGTAACCCCGTAACTGTTGTACTCAGAATCTTCCCGGCCAAACCAACCCCTCATACCACCCCTGCCATCATCCAGGTGGTCGCTATTCAACCAACCGGCCAACATATTGTCTTCGAGCCCTGGGTTCGGCATTAAGTCGTAGTTATATCCACCAATGTCATTACCATGAACATCCGCGCCGCGGGAATGATTCTGGAAGTGCCACCAGGCGGTATAAGTCGCGACAAAGGAACCAATACCCCAAACCGGTGCCTGAACACAGTCTCCTGTGATGGCACCGCAGATATAAGTGTCTTCAAAATCATCCACATCATAAGCGCCCTGGCCAACAGCATTGGCAAACTCATCAATGGTATACCCGGCCGCCTCGGCAGCGGCCTTCAACCGGTTGTAGTTAGTTGTTTCAGGGTTGGCGGCCATGTAACTGACAGCATCAATAACAATGCGCTTATGAGTTTCCTGAGTAAAAGCTGAGGCATTAGCTGCACAAACGGCAAGAGCTACGGCAGACGCCGCATGGAGGTACTTCTTCATGATCCACCCTGTTTTTTTGTAGTTTTAGGTCAAGGTTCATGCATTATAACAGTGCAGACATACAGAGTTTATTGGCACGAGTGACGGGCAACACACAAAATTAAAGCAGCCTGCCTAACAACCAGGTTATACGAAGAGGCTTCTGTATTCTGTTAAATGCTCTTGTTTTTATTCACAACAAGAGATTTCATTATGCAAGCGACAGCCTCTTCCACACCCGTTGCTACGGTGAAACACGATTTTATCCAACGGTTACAAAAAGGAGAACAACCCAAAGCTTTCAACCGGGCGGTCGCAGAAGCTGCAGTGGACATTGCCAGGGCCTGTCATCAGAAAGGAGATAGAGACCGTACATTACGGTTTGCAGTTCCTCAGTACGATGAAATCGAAGTCGAGGCAATGGCAAAAAAGCTGATCATTAACCATCAGCCAGCAAATTTGAGAAGTGGCACTTTAGGTAGTACCTGCACTCAGGCTCAAAACAAGATACATTCATCATTTCATGCTCACCCTGAATGCAGAGAGTATGCAGTAGACTGCCTATTAAATACTCATCACAAAAAAATCGCAGACAAAATTATCGAGACTTTTGAATCACAGGATGGTTTTAAAAACGGTACGAATTCCCTCCTTACTTCCCATAAGTTTGTAAAAAACTGTGAACTACAACAGCTATCAGTTTCATTTGACGAAGAAAAACAATCATTATCAATACATTCAATATTCTATGCTTCTGTTTTCACTTTTAAGGATGACACCATTGCAGAAGCCAAAGCCTATACGCAGATTGATATCCCGCGATATCACATAAAACTCATGCTTGACCTTAAAGAGGGAAAGGTTAATCCCGTGGCTTCATGCATGTTCGCTACAGAGGATTCATGGGACTACCTGTTGAATGAAACAACAGAGGATTCACCGTATCTAAAAGAGATGAAACCGAACCCTGTTCATAGTGTTGAGTCAGAAGAACAAACATAGTTGTTATGGAAACCAGTCAGGAGTTCTTTAAAAATACAAATAATATGATTACAGAGGTTTTCCCATGCTAGCCGAGTCAATATCAGCCGGGAGTCACAACAGCCATAGATCTGGCCCATCATCTGACTCCCAATGTCATACAGGGTGCTACCAAGGTAGAGGCACAAGCTCGTGCACAGGAACGTGCCATATACCTCAGGAACAGCAATTTCGTCCACCCCATCAGCTTAGAACCTGTGCAAATATGGCTGACGAAGATGGGGAAGCCGTTAGTCGCAATAACAAAGAGGTTACTCTGGAAACTCTTAGCAATGCACTGACAGATATTCTATCCAAAGCCACAATTTCTGATGAAAGCGACATCGAAAACCTGATTGATAAACTTATAATATGCACTTCAGGTTTTCAGAATGATCTACTGTCACTCTACCCAGATGCCTCTGAACGAGCCAGAGTACTGAGTGATCATTTAACCAGCTGGCATTCCCATCATATTTTTCATTTAGGAGAGATGTTTACTCCTGAACTTGCAGCGATTTTAAATACGCGTTTAGAGGAAAATTTCACCGCTGTTACTAACAGTATGATAGAAACAAAGTGCTCTCACTCTGTAAATGAGAAAGCTGTGCCTCTAGCAAGTCGCTCAAGATTGCCTGCAACAAATTCAACACCCAGGCAAACGCAACCTCACCCAGCCACCAACTCAACACAGAAGTTTTATATCGAGCGGCAACAAAGTTTACAGTGCGGAAGACACGCTATAAATGCTTACTACCAAAAAGGCATTTTGCCTTATTGGTATGACTTTGAGAATATGGACCCAGTGGGGATCCTTAATAATATGCGTAATATTGAAACCCAGAGAGGTCTGAGCTCTCACCTGTCCTTATATCAATTCAACCTAATGGAATCACAGCAAGATGAGCCGCTCTCTACTCCTTTCGTTCAGAGAAAAGAGACGCCTAAAAACTTTGATAATGCGAACTGCAAGAGGCTAATCCTATCCATGGAGAACCATCATGTCTGTTTTTTAAGAGGGCATGATAACGAATGGTATCTACTGGACAGCCAAAACCATCAGCACGCACAAAAGATGAAGCCGTCTGAATATATAGCGAACCGTAGAAAAAACTATTCCGATGCTGAATATCTTGCGGCAACGTCACGAGGTACTGTTAATGTTATCTGTGATAACGGCGCAGGTTTTCTTACTGGTTGGAAGATTCTATTGTAAAAGGCCGGTGCCTATAGACACCGGCCTTTTATTGGTACTGGTCAGGTTCTGATTACAAACCCAGAGCCGCCAGCTGCTTATCGACAACCTTGGACGGCAGTGGAATGTAACCATCCTTCACAACAACTTCTTGCCCCTGCTGAGAGAGCACCAGCTTCAGGAACTCACGTTCGATAGGAGCCAGAGGCTTGTTAGGCTGTTTGTTCACGTAAACATACAAGAAACGAGACAGTGGATAAGTGCCGTTTACAGCATTGTCTGGGTTAGCTTCTACGAAAGCCTGACCTTCCTTCTTGGCCAGAGGCACGGTACGTACGCTGGAAGTCTTGTAGCCGATACCTGAGTAGCCAATACCGTTCAGGGAAGCCGATACAGACTGAACAACAGAAGCAGAACCTGGCTGCTCGTTTACGTTGTTCTTGTAATCTCCCTTACACAGAGCCTTCTTCTTGAAGTAACCGTAAGTACCGGATACAGAGTTACGACCGTACAGTTGAACGTCACGACCAGCCCATGGACCAGTCAAACCAGCGTCGCCCCAGGCGTTAATGGCTTTGTCGTTGCCACACTTCAGAGTGGAGGAGAACACGGCATCAACCTGAGCCATGGTCATACCTTTAATGGGGTTATCCTTGTTGACGAATACCGCCAGGGCATCGATGGCAACAGGAACGGCCGTTGGCTTGTAACCAAATTTCTTTTCGAAAGCAGCCAGTTCCTTGTCCTTCATCTTACGGCTCATGGGGCCGAGGTTAGACGTTCCTTCCGTCAGAGCAGGTGGTGCAGTAGAAGAACCTGCAGCCTGAATCTGGATATTTACATTAGGGTAAGTGCGCTTGAAGTCTTCAGCCCACAGAGTCATCAGGTTAGCCAGAGTATCTGAACCAACGCTGGACAGGTTGCCGGAAACACCGCTGGCCTTGGTGTAAGTTGGAATGTCTGCATCCACCTTACTGGCTTGGGCGTTAAAAGAGACGCTGGCAGCTGCCAGAGTCAGAGCAGTCGCCATACTCTTCAGAGAGAGTGACTTCATAATCATTGTTAGCTCCCAGTGTTTGTCTGTTTTTATGTACATCTTGATACGGGATCAGTATCTGCACCTTTGATGACAAATATATGAATGGTTTGTTACAGAAATGCTACAGCAGAAAAATTGCGGGAGTTGAAGGCGCCTATTCTGGCAATTGACCTTAATTACCTAAACAACTAGCGGTATACTGCGCCCCATAATAATAACGAACATGCGGAGCGTTTACGTGTCAGCTTTTTCACACGGTGCTCGACAAATCATAAGGTCTATTGATAATTTCACAGAAACGACCGGCCGCACTATCTCCTGGCTAAACATCGCCCTCATGATCACAATCTGCGCTGTGGTCTTTATTCGCTACGTACTGAATCTGGGCTCCATTGCTCTTCAAGAACTATCCGTTTATATCCACGCAACAATCTTTCTCGGCGCCTGTGCCTACACATTGCGGCACGATGGACATGTTCGTGTTGATATTTTTTATAGAAAATTCAGCCCTCGAACTAAAGGCCTGATTGATGCCAGTGGCTCAATCCTGTTTCTAATACCAGTCTGCCTGTTTATCGGGTTTATAAGCTGGGAATATGTGGAAAGATCCTGGGCTTTAAAAGAAACCTCTCACGATCCAGGTGGCCTGCCAGCAGTCTTCCTTCTGAAAAGCCTGATCCTGTTTCTGGCTGGCACACTCCTTATTCAGGGTTTGGCCGAGTTCCTGCGCGGATTACTGACCTTTACCAATCACAAAACACCCGAACATCCTGAAAAACACCTGAAGGAGGCTGCATGATGGAATACATGCCTCTGTTTATGTTTGCCGCCATTTGCTTTGTATTAATAGCAGGTTACCCGGTTGCCTTCTCTCTGGCGGGTACAGCTCTGGCTTTTGCCGGATTTGGGGTGTTAACCGGTAGCTTTGAAGCCACTTTTTTCAACGCTCTTCCCAGCCGTTTGTTTGGAGTAATGACAAACCAGACCTTAATGGCTGTTCCGCTGTTTGTATTGATGGGCGTTATGCTGGAGAAGTCCCGGGTTGCAGAAGATCTTCTGGATAATATGGCCCGCTTGTTTGGTCGCCTCCGTGGCGGGCTGGGAGTTTCTGTAACTCTGGTCGGAATGTTGCTTGCAGCCAGCACTGGCATTGTTGGTGCTACCGTCGTGACTATGGGTCTGCTCTCTCTGCCGACAATGTTACGCAGAGGCTATGACCCGACTTTGGCGACCGGAACAATCTGTGCAACCGGGACACTCGGACAAATCATTCCACCATCTATCGCACTTGTACTGCTCGGGGATGTTCTCTCCAGCGCTTACCAGCAAGCACAATTGAAACAGGGTATTTTTTCTCCCGATACAGTATCAGTGGGTGATCTGTTCGTTGGTGCCCTGATTCCTGGTCTGATTCTGGTAGTGATGTACATCAGTTATCTGCTTATTATCAGTTTTTTAAAACCTGAAAAATGCCCGCCGGTGGATGAGGACCATCTAAAGGTGTATCTACCCGGCCTGCTGAAAAGCCTCGCCCCACCAATGATATTGATCGCATTCGTACTGGGTTCAATTCTCACGGGTATCGCCACTCCCACAGAGGCGGCAGGTGTAGGTGCATTAGGTGCTAGTCTTTTAGCTCTTTTTAAGCGTCAGATGACTTTTACTCAACTTTCCGATGTTGTCACCAGCACGACTCGCATTACCTGTATGGTCTTTATGATTCTGATCGGCGCGTCTATTTTCTCGCTGGTGTTCCGCGGCTATGGCGGAGAAGAGTTAATTCACTCTCTCTTTGAAAGCCTGCCCGGTGGTGTGTTTGGTGCCACTCTGGTGGTTATGCTGGTGATCTTCGTTCTTGGTTTTATTCTCGACTTTATTGAGATTACTTTCGTCGTTGTTCCCATTGTTGGGCCAGTATTACTGGCAATGGGGCTTGACCCTGTATGGCTTGGCATTATGATTGCCATAAACTTGCAGACATCATTTTTGACACCACCCTTCGGGTTTGCGCTGTTTTATCTGCGAGGCGTCGCTCCGGAGACAATAAAAACAACAGATATTTATCGTGGCGTAGCTCCGTTCATTGTCATTCAGCTGACCCTACTAGGATTACTAGCTGGCTGGCCGGAGCTGGCAACATGGTTGCCAGACAAACTGTATGGGTAATCCTGCGGGGTTCCCGAAAGGTATTAATAATTACAAGAATGAGCCTGCCTATGCTTGCAACAGAATCAGAAACAGAAACAGAAACAGTAGAGCTTGAACAGCTTTCCGATGACGATATAAACCCTGGCCCTAGTGGCGAACTAACGCTGCAAATTCCGGCTATGCCCCGGGATACAAACCCGGACAATGATATTTTTGGTGGCTGGGTGGTTTCTCAGATGGACATGGCCGCAGAGATTACTGCCCGTGCAGTAGCCAAGGGCAGAGTGACGACCGTTGCCATTCACCAGCTGACTTTCCTTCGTCCTATTGAAGTAGGTGATATGGTTAGCTGCTATACCACCGTAACCAATGTAGGTAGCAGCTCTATTCATATAGAAGTTTGTGTGTGGGTTCGGACAGCCAAAGAGCAAGAGCCGCAAAAAGTGACTGAAGGTACCTTTGTATTTGTAGCAATAGATGAAAACCGTAGAACCCGCAGAGTCGGTTAATCATAGATGCTGTTTAACCGGCTCTGTGATTTCAGGTGTTATTCAACGCTTGTCGTGCATTCAAGAACATCAGGGATCGCAGCTTTTAACTGCATTCCTGATTCTAGCGACCCGACTCCCGCAGGAGTTCCAGTAATAACCACATCGCCGGGTTCCAGAGTGAAATATGTGCTGATGTAACAAATTAGCGGAAGAATACCGTTCAGCATCTGGGAACTGTTGCCATCCTGGCGCAGTTTTCCATCAATATGTAATTGAACAGGAATATTTTCCCAGTCTTCAATACGTTCAGCAGGAACAAAACCTGAAAGTGGGCAGGAGCCATCAAAACCCTTGGCCTTTTCCCATGGATGGCCTTTCTCTTTCAGTTTGCTTTGCAGATCCCGGAGAGTGAGATCCAACGCAACGCCAACTCCAGCAATCCCTGCTTTAGCTTCACCTTCCGATACATCTCTCAGCTTAGAACCAATTAAAACGGCAATTTCCGTTTCATAGTCAACTCTGCCAAAACCGGCTTTAAGTATAATTTCCTGCTCAAGGGGAACAATAGAAGAAGCTGGCTTCATAAACAGAAGGGGTTCAACGGGAATAGGATTATTCAACTCTTTAGCGTGTTCTGCATAGTTACGCCCCACACACACAACTTTACCCACAGGCAGTTCAACGGCTTCGCCGTTTAACCAGAAATGTTTGTACATATATCCCCCTCAAACTTCCCAAACACAGGCTTTCTTCTATTCTTGCAACCTGTCGAACTCAGTCGATTTTAGCGATAAAAAATCTGACAGGCTGTCTAGCTTTCTGGAAGGAGCGGTATGAAGTCAAGAAGCATCTTTATTATGCTGGTTTGGTTTTTCATAACTTCAACATCTGCCGCAGACAAAAAAGATAACTGGCAGGACTTTCTGGGGCACACCAGAGCATACCCGGCACCGGCACTTAATGGAGATATATCTCCACCATCTCCGGGGTATATTCTCGTTTCGCAGATTCATCTTTCGCGCCATGGCTCCCGATATACCCTTCATGCAGACGAGATAACCAAACTGCACTCTGCGACCCACCTTACTTTTACTCAGGGAACACCAACTTCGGAAGGCCAAACACTCTTAAAACAAATTGATGCTTTTACCAACTGGTGGCAAGAGCCACCAGAAAAGCTAGCCACTCTCACACCAATAGGTTTTCAGGAACAAATCGAGCTGGGTGAGCGGATGGCAAAAAGATTTATAGAACTGCAACAAACTCCAGGAACACAGGTGAGAGTGCGATCTATTAATTCCGGCACGAAGCGTACCCAAGAAAGTGAAGCCGCTTTCTTGTTTGGAGTCTCAAAAGCTTTTGCGACCCTCACAGAGCAAGCAGTACAAATCAGTAACCATCATTCCTATAGAGATTTAGCTGTTACAAATCCTCACGACTATTACAACTACAAGTTTCACAACCAAAAGGTGAAAGCTTTCGGCATTCAGAAGGTCGAAGAACTCTGGCAGAAGCATCCACAACAGCTGTTCAACTTTGCAGAAAAGCTTGTACAGGGTTTAAACAAAAACGATGCAATAACACTGGTTAAAAGCCTTTACGGCTTTTGCCGTTTAGATGCGCCACAGGGAATGATCTGGCAGTTATGCGCACCTTTTGAGACATTCGCCGAAACTGAAAACAGCAAAGAGTTTTTCTCTTTCCTTGGACAGATAACCCAGACATACAGTTTCTATAGTGTTGGTCCGGCACTGGAAACCAAAGGTGGAGTCTATGCCCTCGGCCTGCCCGTGCTGCAGGATTTTATCTGTTCCGCAAAACAGGCTATTGAAGAGCCAGACACAGCACCTCATATGGACTTGCGCTTCAGCCATGATGTAACCCTTATCTCATTTCTATCGGTTCTCGGACTGGTAAACACCCAAGGCAATAACGATCAGCGACTGGCATCCTTTTCTGCATCAAACCTGATACCCATGTCTTCCCATGTTGTATGGCAAATATGGCAAAAAGGATCCGATATCCAGTTGCGCATGATGTTTAATGAACACCCCATCAGCTTTCAGGTGCCAGAGTGTGACAAGAGCACACTCTGCTCCTGGAGTAGGGTCAGAGAGCATTACACTCAAACACAGTTCCAAACATTGCAACTGCATAAAACAATGTTGAATTTCAGATAAGGAAGCTATTCCCTCACCAGAACCTGCTGGTCTATGATGGGAATGCAAGGCAACGGAAAGTTGCCACTAATGGAGAAAAACCATGAGTGAAGAACTTCAGGTCAGAATCCAGGATTTACACGACATGCTTGAGGGGCAGCCGGTTGATGATTGCACTGCGGCTTCTTTAAAACAAATCACCACCGAGCTACAGCTGGCACTTGCACAAGCTGATGGAACTATCCCCCAGGAAGCCTACAACGAAGAGCTTGAGAAAGAAGCTTTACGTTTTGCCGAAGATCACCCCGCGATCGCTCAGGCTGTACGACAGATAATGAATACCCTGGGAAATATCGGCATCTGACATCTTCAGGTGTACAAACGAACAACTGCTATGCTTTCGGCCCTGCATTTGTTCGCCGATGGGATGTTCAGACATGTCTGACGATATTGCCTTCAAGATCCAACTTGGCTTAATTCTTCCAAAGCTTAAAAGTCAGGCTCCGGGGAGTTGCTTACTATTCTCCGGGAGCTGGTACAAATAATCAGTGCAGGCCACCTTGACGATGAGGGACCTGTAGAGATAGACCAGGTTAAAGAACTCTTTATGAAGGATCTGGAAATCCTTCTGGATAAAGAAATCTTTCCAGTTATTGAGAAAGAGCTGGCTCCTGACGTCGAAGACGCACCAGAAGAAAACAACACTGAAGAAAATGATGAGACTGAAAAGTCACCGGAGCCCGAGTAATTCAGGCTCTTCGAGCCCTCTCTATGACTGATCAAATACCTTGCCCGGGTTCATAATCCCACTCGGGTCAAAGACCTTTTTGATTCCTCTCATAAGCTCAATTTCAACTTCGCTTCGCGTATAAGTCAGATAGTCTTTCTTAAGAAGCCCGACACCGTGTTCTGCGGAAACAGAACCGCCATAACGCTGAACAATTTCAAAGACCCATTTACTGACACGACTACACTGTTGTAGAAATTCACCTTTGTCCAGAGAGTCCGGCTTAAGTATATTCAGATGCAAATTGCCATCACCAATATGACCGAACCAAATGATTTCGAAATCCGGATACTCACGGGAAACAACACTATCAATCTCAGCAAGGAACTCTGGAACCTTGGAAACAACAACAGAAATGTCGTTTTTATAAGGCGTCCAACGAGAAATGGTTTCGCTGATGTCTTCACGACATCGCCACAAGTTCTCCAACTGAGAAAGGTTCTGACTCATAACACCATCCAGTACCCAGCCCTGCTCCATGCAATATTCAAACAATTCCATAGCTGTGTCTGACACAGCATCACTGGTGCACTCAAACTCTAACAAGGCATAAAACGGCGTTGGGGTTTCAAAGGGGCGAGGGATACCACTGTGTTCAATAACCTTACTCAATGCTTGCTCAGAGAAGAATTCAAATGCTGTGAGGTCAATCTTCTGTTGGAAGTTTTCCAGAATCGACATAACGGCATTCATATTCTCAGCACCCAGCATTAAAACTGTCAGATCCTGAGGAGGACGAGCCAGCCGCATTGTGGCTTCAACAACAAAACCCAGAGTGCCCTCACCACCGATAAACAACTGTCGTAAATCGTAGCCTGTGTTGTTCTTGACCAAGCCACCGTTCAACTCCAGAAGCTCACCCGTTCCGGTCACAACTTTTAAACCGGCAACCCAGTCGCGGGTCATTCCATAGCGAATAACCTTAATGCCTCCGGCATTGGTAGAAATATTGCCGCCCAGCTGACTGGAGCCGCTGGAAGCAAAGTCCACCGGATAGAAAAGCCCCTGTTCTTCCGCAAAGCACTGCAGTTGTTCGGTAATAACTCCCGGGCCACAGACAACCGTTCTATCGATAGTATTGAAATCACGGACGGTGTTCATCCGGTCAAACGCTACAACGATCTCACCATTAACAGCCACTGCCGCGGCACTTAAACCGGTACGACCACCAGACGGCACCAGTCCAATACTATGTGCACGAGCAAAGCGAACAACAGCCTGAACCTCTTCAATAGAGGAGGGCAGCACAATAGCCAGTGGTTTGGGGTCATGGAAACGAGTCCAATCCCGACCGTATTGGAGAAGAGAATCATCATCGATCAGTATACGGGGAATCTGGTCGGAAGCTTCTGACAGGGTGGCTTCAAGAAGGCTCACTAACTGCTCTTTATTCATTCTTCTGTGCTGCCTGTTACCGGTTTGCTGAGTGACTTCGGCGCCATTGTACGCATTTGCCGCAACTTTTTCTTTGATCGGCGATAATTTCCGGGAATCCCTATGGTAGACTTGCCATCCCGGTTGAGGGGCCGGGGCTATAAATACAACCAAACGCAGTCAGGAAAAGTGAGCATGGCCACAACTTCACTCGAAAAGGGCAAAATCCGTTTTTTGCTTCTTGAGGGCGTTCATCAGTCTGCCGTGGATTCACTGCAGGCCGCCGGGTATAACAATATCGAGTATCTGAAAACATCCCTGCCGGATGCAGAACTCAAAGAAAAAATCGCCCAGGCACATTTCGTAGGTATTCGATCCCGTACCCAGCTGACCAAAGAAGTATTTGATGCCGCTGAACGGCTGATTGCTGTTGGTTGCTTCTGTATCGGAACCAATCAAGTTAATCTCACTGCCGCCACCGAGCGCGGTGTTGCTGTATTTAACGCGCCTTATTCCAACACTCGTTCTGTTGCAGAACTGGTGTTAGCCGAAGCAATTATGCTGGCTCGCGGTATTCCGGAGAAAAATGCTCTGGCTCACCGGGGAGGCTGGCTCAAGAGCGCTGCCAACTCGTTTGAAGTCCGTGGAAAAACGCTTGGCGTTATTGGTTACGGAAATATCGGTTCTCAGCTCAGCGTTCTGGCTGAATCCTTAGGCATGAAGGTTATTTTCCATGACACTGTGACAAAGCTGCCTCTTGGCAATGCTTCACAGGCTGAGTCTTTGGAAGAACTACTTGCCACATCTGACATTGTATCGCTGCACGTTCCGGAAACAGCTGCGACCCAGTGGATGATTGGCGAGAAAGAGTTAGCGGCTATGAAGAAGGGCAGTATTCTGATTAATGCTTCCCGCGGTACAGTCGTGGATATTGATGCTCTGGCCGTATCCCTGAGAGACAAGCATCTTCTTGGTGCCGCAATTGATGTGTTCCCAGTTGAGCCACGATCCAACAACGATGAGTTTGTATCACCGCTGCGCGAATTTGATAACGTGATTCTCACGCCTCACGTTGGCGGAAGCACACTGGAAGCCCAGGCTAATATAGGTAAAGAAGTTGCAGATAAGCTAGTGCGTTACAGCGACAATGGAACGTCTTTGTCGTCTGTGAATTTCCCGGAAGCCTCTCTGCCGACCCATGAAGGAAACCACCGTATTCTGCATGTGCATCAGAATATTCCTGGAATTCTCAGCCGCATTAACCAGATCTACTCCGAGCAGGGCATCAACATCACTGGTCAGTATCTACAAACCAATGAGAGCGTTGGTTATGTAGTTACAGATTTGGAAGCTCACCACAGTGCAGAAGCTATTGCCAAGTTGAGGGAGATTGAAGGGACAATTCGTTGTCGTGTGCTGTATTAATTGGTTTTACTTAAAGATACTGCCGTGGTGCAGTATCTTTAAGTTTTAACAATGAAGAGACGAGGACATCGCTCGCATTTAATGCATGTATTTTTCTTTTAATTCAGGCCAGGCTTTGTTGGCCTTATCGATATGCCCTTCGTAATTTTTCATCCAGCGTTTGTTAATTGATGGGTTGTGATTCAGATAAAGCTCACCATCAATGATTTTCCAGTGCTGAGGACTCCCCCGGTAAAGCATACTTTTTTCTGACACCGCCCAGGCACAATGCCCGCCATACTTGGGAGCGTATTTTTCAGGATTGGCTTTAAACATTTCCCGATGCTCTTCACTCACAAAACGCCAGTTCACACCGCTCCATTCCCACGAATATTTTCGCTTCCCTTTTACAGCTTTTCCCATCGTGAAATAAGCCACAGTATCAAACCCACCAACGGCAGCATTACCCATAAACGTTGTGTAATACTCGCTGGTAGCCGCATTCGCGCCACCAAAAAAACCTGTAAAAACAAGAACAAAAGCCAGAAGTGAAGATTTCCAACCAAACAAGATCACGGCTATTCCTCCATGAACAACACCATACCCTGAAAGAATAGCCTGTCAGAAATTTGTCACTTTCGGGCTAACCGATAGAGAGCCTGAATTTCATCAGCCCAAATCGTTTCATCAATGGTTTCCAGAACCATGGGAACATTGTTAAAACGAGGGTCTTGCATGATATAGCGAAAGCACTCCCAACCGATTTCACCCTCACCCAAGCTGTGGTGCCGATCTTTTCTGGAACCAAGCGCACCCTTGGAATCATTGAGATGCATGCCTTTCAGGTATTGAAAGCCAACCAAACGCTCAAATTCGGCAAAGGTCTTCTCGCAGGCTTCATACGTTCGAAGATCATAACCCGCTGCGAAGGTATGGCAGGTATCAATGCAAACACCCACACGGCTTTTGTCATTAACACCATCAATCATTATGGCGAGCTGTTCAAAATTCCAACCCATATTACTGCCCTGGCCAGCTGTATTTTCAATAACGGCAATAACCCCTTCAGTACGATCCAATGCAAGGTTTATAGACTCCGCCACTTTCTCGGCACATTCCTCTTCACTGATTGTTCGTAAGTGGCTGCCAGGGTGGAAATTCAGACGGTCGAGCCCTAACTGCATGCAGCGCTCTATCTCGTCGATAAAAGCGTTACGGGATTTCTCCAGTGCTTCAGTTTCCGGATGACCCAGATTTATCAGGTAACTGTCATGGGGAAGAATCTGCTCAGGTGCAAAGCCAAATTCTTCGCAACGCTCTTTAAACAGTTGAATGTTTTTTTCAGTCAGAGGTTTTGCATTCCACTGGCGCTGATTTTTGGTAAACAGGGCAAAAGCGCTCGCACCGAGCTTATGAGCGTTCAACGGAGCATTTTCGACGCCACCAGCGGCACTGACATGGGCACCCACAAACTTTCTTTGTAACAAACCTGAATCTCCAACATATTTGGATATATTATGCCTGAGTTAATCACGCTAACTGAGATGTTCTGAATTTAGCTGGGCTTAAAGACTCCTATGTTCACGGAAGTTTGGAGTCAGACAATGTTACCCTCAGCATTCACATATCCCTGTTCGCCACAGCCCACACAAAGTGCTACGCATTCACCGCCGGACGACATACTCACCAGCTGGTATAGCGAACTCCCAAATCACCCAGATCCGGTTACGCCCCTGACCCTGGAAAACAACGAAATACTCTGGCAAGCAACACGAATATCACTCAACTGGAAAGGCAACTCTCTCTTTGAGGGTGTCGCCAGCGGCACACCTTATGAAGACGATCTGAACAACTTTTATACAGCTGTCACTGAGAACCCTGGATACATTGTTAATCTCGCCAACAGGTTCAGCTATATGGGTCTTGAAAAGGAGAAGAATGAAGAGTTTTGTACGAATAGAAACATCCAGTTTCAATTCGCCGGCTCTTCTTTTTGCGGAACAGGTATGGTGGCAACATCGCGCTCCCTGACTCTCAACAACTGCCCTGACCAAATCCCATCACTGGAAGTCACTGGTTGGGGAAGTATGCAAGGGTTAAACCCCGACGACATTCACCACCTTATTAGCTGGTATCTGCCCTATAAACATAAATCCGGAATAGTGCATTGCTACCAAGGTTTAGGACGAACAGGTGTTTTTATTATTGCTGCCGCGCTATATCAGCAGCATACCCATACGCCTCTTACTCAGGAAGTATTACGCCCGCTCATTGATAATCTGATAACTCAGGCACGAAAACAGAGAGATCCCAAGGTTATTGAATCCGGGGGCCAATATGCCTGCCTTTATCGTTATGGAGAGTGGCTCTGCAAGGGCTTAAATGACAAGCAACCCGACAAACCTGCCGCTTCTTCCTGATCTGCCTGTTTCTATTATTGGTATACAAACAATAAAAACGTGTATTGCATCATGGCAGAAAAACACTCCCAGAAAACGGCCTGGATTATTGGGGCAAGCTCTGGAATCGGTAGGGCTTTAGCCCTCAAACTTGCATCAGGCGGACACCGAATTGCTGTCAGTGCTCGTTCAGCCCAGCAACTTCAGGAGCTGGCTGCAGAGTCTGCCAATATGGCCGGAGAGATCATCGCAGTCCCCCTTGATGCTACCAGTTTTGAGCAGTTTCAACATGCAGCCAAACAGGTTGAAAAAATCCTTGGAAGTGTTGATACCGTTCTCCACAACGCGGCCATTTACAAACCAATGCCTCTCAAGGCTTTCAACGCTCCAGAAGCTAATCGCATTTTTTCTCTCAATATTGAGTCTGTTACTAACGGTTTGGACATTTGCCTTAACGCCCTGACGACAAAGCCACGGCAAATCATTATCACCACCAGCCCATCCGGTTATCGTGGAATGCCAGGTGGCGGTGCTTACGGTGCAAGCAAAGCTGCATTAATGAACCTTGCAGAAGGGTTGCACGCTGAATTGAAAAGCCAGAGCATTGCTATGCGAATCATTAACCCTGGCTTCGTAGAAACTCCACTCACCAGCCAAAACCGTTTCCATATGCCGTTTCTGATGCCAGTGGATAAAGCTGCCGGACGTATTGAAAAGTACTTCTGGAATGGGCCATTTGAAATCTATTTTCCCAAACGCCTTATATTGCCTCTTAAAATCATGCGCATCCTGCCTACAGCATTACTGTTAAGGCTTTCTAAAAAACTGACCCCACCAAATTAAGTTCTGCCCATTATTGCAGTATCTGTGAGGTTACAGAACATTCCGTAACCTCTTCAGATCAACGTCTAACCCTGATTTCGGGGCGGTTTCTGCCCAAGAGATAGCAGCCAGCCCAAGGAGAAAAACCAGTAAAGAACTTTGTAACCGCCCCATTTACATCATCCCATTATTCAAATAAGCATGATATCCAGGCGGTTCATAACGAACGAAAGGGGGATTGTGTTACAGCGTATTTCTCAGCCCCAGCTCTTCGGGGTATGGCTTCAGGTAAACCTGATCCTTCACATACTGGCTACCGTGAATGTTCAGGAAATGACTCAGCATGGTCACTGGTACAATGAGAGGGATCATGCCCGTACGATACTGTTCAATAATCTCCAGCAGTGTCTGCTTGGATTCATCACTCAGATCCTTTTTCATGTAACCCAACAAATGAAGCAGAACATTGGTATGGCTTTTCCTGTTTGCCTTACTGCGCAGAGTTTCCATAAACAGGGAAATATATTCTTCCGCCAGCTCTTCTACAGGCTTTTTCTTACCAATAGATACCATTTGCCCCAACTTCCGATAGTTCTGTGGACTGTGAGCCATGATCAAATATTTATAAGCTGAGTGATACGCCACCAATCCGGCATAGGTTGGTTCATCACGCATTTCCTGCTGCCAGCGATGCCAAGCAAAAACCCGGGCAAAAAAGTTATCTCTCAGAACCGGATCATGGAGTCGCCCCTCTTCTTCAACAGGTAACAACGGTGAAGTTTCCATCAATGTGCGGGCAAACATTCCCGGTTCGCTGCGTCCTAAAGGGTGCCCATTTTGATGATAAACTTTAACTCGATCCATTCCACAGCTGGGGGATTTTTGCATCAGAATATAACCACTAATATCCCTCTCCAGGTTTTTGGCTGTCTCTCGCCCGAAGTCAGCAAGCTTATCAGTGACATCGATATCAGGATGATCTGAACCAACCACTCTGTAATCACCTTCCGCATCACCTACCAAACGTATGGGTTCACGGGGAACGCCCAAGCCAATTTCAACTTCAGGGCAAACTGGTTTCAAATGAAAAAAACGAGTCAGGCTGTTAGCCACAAAACCAGAGCGCTTATGATCGCCGTTATAGCGAACTTTCTGACCAGCCAGGCAAGCACTGATGCCAAGGGTAATTTCTTTTTCTGGTTCTGAGCGTTCTACGATAGCCATGATTTCCCCATCTCCCTGCATGAGCTGCTTTTATGTAAATAATTATAGGGATACTGCTCGTTAGTACAGCTTTCTCTTTAGTTAACTGATCAGCTTCCGACGCTCTTAGGCGTGCAGAAAGTTGATATCCAGTATAAGAAGTAAGAAAACAATTGGGTCAACACCAACAAAGCTAGAACTCACCAGCACTTCTATGACTCTGATGATGGCTCCGATTTCAATTTTTTACGACTAAAAAACACCCAGCCAACTGATTGACGCTAGAATATAACGAGAATTACATTTCCAGCGTACTGGCTAACTCTAAGAATGGTCATGCGAAACAAGAATCCTCTTAATATTAATGCAAGTGTGAAGTGGTTCGTTATCGACGAATCCCGCGCTGCGTTTCGCCTGCACTTTTGATTTCCCCCGGTCAGCTCACTGACCAGTTTTCACTGTCAATTCAGCGCTGCTTTTCACTGCATCCAGAACCCGGCAGCGTACAACTGATACTTTGAATTTATGGAAATCAAAATGAAACGTATCCCTGAACCTTTCCGCATCAAAATGGTTGAACCAATTCGCATGACCACTTTTGAAGATCGGCAAAAGGCTTTGATTGAGGCGGGCTACAACCCTTTCTCGCTGAAAAGTGAAGATGTTTATATCGATCTGCTAACCGACTCTGGCACCGGAGCCATGAGTGACCGCCAATGGGCCGGACTCATGATGGGTGATGAGTCCTATGCTGGCAGCCGCAACTTCTTTAATGTGGATAAGAAAGTTAAAGAGTTGTTTGGTTATGAGTACACTATTCCTACTCATCAGGGTCGTGGTGCCGAGCAGGTGCTGTTTCCCTGCCTGATTGAACGAGTCAAAGGTGACAAACCAGCCTTCATCTCCAACTATCACTTTGATACCACCGCTGCCCATGTGGAACTGAATGGTGCCAAAGCGATCAATACTCTGACTCCAGAAGCCCTGGATACCACGTCTTACTATGACTGGAAGGGCAATTTTGATCTGGAAGCTCTGGTAAAAACCATTGAGCAGCACGGAGCAGAAAATATTGCCGGTGTGATTATTACCGTCACCTGCAACAGTTCCGGTGGCCAGCCAATATCCATGGCCAATATCAAAGCAACCAGTGAAATCGCCCATAAACATGACATTCCCGTTGTTATTGATTCTGCCCGGTTCTGCGAAAACGCCTGGTTTATCAAGCGCCGTGAAGCTGGTTATGAGAACAAAACAATTAAGGAAATCATCGGTGAAATGTACTCCTATGGAGATATGCTCACCATGTCGGCCAAGAAAGACCCCATGGTGAATATTGGCGGCCTGCTCTGCATCCGCAAGGATAAAAAGTTATTCCAATCCTGCCAAATCCGTTGTGTACCCATGGAAGGTTTTGTGACTTATGGCGGCCTGGCCGGCCGGGATATGGAAGCCTTGGCTGTTGGTCTGGAAGAGGGCACCGACGAAGAATTCCTCAATTACCGTATTGGGCAGGTGGAATATCTTGGTGAACGCTTGCGTAAAGGCGGTGTTCCTATCCAGTACCCAACTGGAGGGCATGCAGTCTTTGTTGATGCCAAACTGATGCTGCCTCACATTCCTGGCCACCAGTTCCCTGCACACACACTGGCTAATGAACTGTATCTGGAAAGTGGTGTACGTGGTGTAGAAATTGGCTCCCTGCTGTTAGGGCGTGATCCGGAAACAGGTGCACAGAAACCATCGCCTCTGGAGCTGTTACGCTTAACAATTCCTCGTCGTGTATATACCAATGACCATATGGATTACATCGCTGATGCGTTGACTTCTGTTGCTCAGAGAAGTGAACAGATTAAAGGTCTGAAATTTGAATATGAACCTCCTGTACTACGCCACTTCACTGCACGATTGAAGCCTGTCAGCCACTGATAACAAGGTTCACTAAAGCTTACCGGTGTAACCATAAGGGAGCTGAAACCTTGCTTAAGGAGAGGCAAGACTTTCATCTTTCCAGAGGTAATGATCACTATCGCGACCTATGGTAGATGCCGTTTCAAATAATCGGGTATATCACGCACAGCCAAATAGCTGGCGCCATGATCAATCAGTTCGTCGTAAAGGTTTGCCAGCTTGCCTTAAAATTTCATAGTTGCCTTTGCATGCTGTCACACAAACTTAGCCGACGGGTGACGATCTGAAGGTAATAAGGTGAAGGCAATAAAAAAGCCGCTGAGATTGCTCAGCGGCTTTTCTGTAGTACAGAGCCTATACCTTACATAGTTTCAGTGAAGGTACGGGTGATAACATCCATCTGCTGTTCACGAGTCAGGGAGTTGAAACGTACAGCGTAACCGGAAACACGGATGGTCAGGGAAGGATACTTGGCAGGATTTTCCATCGCGTCCTGCAACATCTCCTTGTTCATAACGTTGACGTTGAGGTGCTGACCACCTTCACGCTCAGATTCGTTATGGAAGTAACCGTCCATCAGACCAGCCAGGTTCTTCTGACGGCTGTTGTCGTCCTTACCCAGTGCTTTAGGCACGATGGAGAAGGTGTAGGAAATACCATCCTTCGCGTACTCAAATGGCAGCTTGGCAACGGAGCTCAGGGATGCAACAGCACCACTGGTGTCACGACCATGCATTGGGTTAGCACCAGGGCCGAAAGGCTGACCTGCACGACGACCGTCTGGAGTGTTACCAGTCTTCTTACCGTATACCACGTTGGATGTGATGGTCAGGATAGACTGAGTCGGTAAAGCACCACGGTAAGTCTTGTGAGACGCAACTTTCTTCATGAAGCGCTCAACCAGATCACAAGCAATGTCGTCTACACGGTCATCGTTGTTACCGTACTTGGGATAATCTCCATTGATTTCGAAATCAACAGCGATACCATTTTCGTCACGCACGGGCTTAACTTCGGCGTACTTGATAGCGGCCAGAGAGTCAGCAGCGATGGACAGACCAGCAATACCGCAAGCCATAGTACGGAACACATCACGGTCATGCAGCGCCATCAGCGCAGCTTCATAGCTGTACTTGTCGTGCATGTAGTGAATGCAGTTCAGGGCAGCAACGTATTGAGTGGCCAACCAGTCCATAACGTTGTCGAAACTGGTCATCACTTCGTCGTAGTTCAGAACTTCAGAAGTAATCGGCGCAGTCTTAGGTGCGATTTGGGTCTTCAGTTTCTCGTCCACACCACCGTTAATGGCGTAAAGCATAGCTTTACCCAGGTTGGCACGGGCACCGAAGAACTGCATCTGCTTACCAACAACCATTGGTGATACACAGCAAGCAATCGCGTAATCATCACTGTCCATATCAGGACGCATCAGATCATCGTTTTCGTACTGAATGGAGCTGGTGTCGATAGAAACCTTGGCGCAGTACTCTTTAAAGCCCTGAGGCAGCTGCTCAGACCACAGAACAGTGATGTTTGGTTCAGGAGAAGGACCCATGGTGTACAGAGTGTTCAGGAAGCGGAAACTGGTCTTGGAAACCAGAGTACGACCATCCAGACCCATACCAGCAACAGATTCAGTCGCCCAGATAGGGTCGCCGGAGAACAGTTCATCATATTCTGGAGTACGCAGGAAACGCACCATACGCAGCTTCATTACGAAGTGGTCGATGTATTCCTGAGCATCAGCTTCAGTGATAGTACCGTTTTCCAGGTCACGCTGGATGTAGATATCCAGGAAAGTGGAAACACGACCCATGGACATTGCAGCACCGTTCTGGCTCTTAACCGCGGCCAGGTAGCCGAAGTAAGTCCACTGAACAGCTTCCTTAGCATTAGCAGCAGGACGGGAGATATCACAGCCGTACTTCTGAGCCATGGTTTTCATGTCACCCAGTGCGCGGTACTGATCGAAGATCTCTTCGCGCAGCTTGATGGTATCTTCCAGAGCTTCACCAGAGCACAGCTTCTCTTCGAGAGATGCGTGCTGGGCAGCCTTATCCTTCATCAGAAAGTCGATGCCGTAGAGAGCAACACGACGGTAGTCACCAATAATACGACCACGGCCGTAAGCATCTGGCAGACCAGTCAGAACGCCGGACTTACGTGCAGCACGAATACCGGCTGTGTAAACATCGAAAACACCCTGGTTATGGGTCTTACGGTATTCAGAGAAAACCTTGTTGGTATCTGCATCCAGTTCACGGCCATAAGCCTTGCAGGAGCTTTCTACCATACGAATACCACCATTAGGCAGAATCGCACGTTTCAGAGGCTTTTCAGTTTGCAGACCAACGATGCTTTCGAGGTCTTTGTTGATATAACCAGCATCGTGACTGATGATGGTAGAAGGCATCTTGGTATCGAAATCAACCGGTGCATGAGTACGGTTTTCTTCTTTAATACCTTCCAGAACGTCAACCCACAACTTGTTAGTCGCATCTGTTGCGCCAACCAGGAAGTTGCCATCACCTTCATACGGAGTGTAGTTCTTCTGGATGAAGTCACGAACGTTAACAGAACCATTCCACTCGCCGTTAACGAAGCCTTCCCAGCTATTGTTTTGGATGTTTTCAGTAGTCATATTATTTGCCCTCGATCGCTGTTATGGCAGCGTCATAAGTCAGGGAACAAGTCACCAAAACGCTGATACCGTAAAGCATCCTCCCGCTTCCGGCCTCAGTCATCCTGGCAACTAAATAGGTTTATGCGCTCTTCGCGTCTTCTTCAGCCTTGGCCTGGATTGCAGTCAGGGCAATGGTATAGACGATGTCATCTACCAACGCGCCACGGGACAGGTCGTTAACAGGCTTGTTCAGGCCCTGCAGCATAGGGCCAACGCTCACTACGTTGGCGCTGCGCTGCACAGCCTTGTAGGTAGTGTTACCAGTGTTCAGATCAGGGAATACGAACACTGTCGCACGGCCAGCAACGGAGCTTCCTGGAGCCTTGCTGTTGGCAACAGATTCAACGGAGGCCGCGTCGTACTGCAGAGGACCGTCGATTTCCAGATCAGGGCGACGTTCCTGAGCGATGCGAGTTGCTTCTCGCACCTTCTCAACATCAGCGCCCATACCGGAAGCACCGGTGGAGTAGCTGATCATGGCAACGCGAGGATCAATACCAAAGGACGCAGCAGAGTCAGCGCTCTGAATGGCAATGTCGGCTAACTGCTCAGCAGTTGGGTCGGGGTTAACGGCACAGTCACCGTAAACCAAAACCTGTTCCGGCATCAGCATGAAGAAAATAGAAGAAACATTGCTGGCTTCCGGCTTAGTCTTGATCAACTGGAAAGCGGGACGAATGGTGTTAGCGGTAGTGTGTACGGCGCCAGATACCAGGCCATCCACATCATTCGCTGCCAACATCATAGTGCCAAGAACAACAGTATCTTCTAACTGGGCTTCCGCCATAGGAGCGGTCAGGCCTTTGCTCTTGCGCAGCTCAACCATAGGCTCAATGTACTGACCACGAATCTTATTCACGTCCATGATTTCCAGCCCTTCAGGCAGGGTAATACCTTGAGCTTCTGCAACATTGCGGATAGTGTCCGGATTGCCCAGCAGAACGCAGTTGGCAATACCACGCTCTTGGCAGATAGCAGCAGCCTTGATGGTACGAGGTTCGTCACCTTCAGGCAGAACAACGCGCTTGTTAGCGGCCTGGGCCTGGCGCATCAGCTGGTAACGGAAAGCAGGAGGAGAGAGGCGCTTCTCACTGGTCGTCGCAATCATGCTCTGCAGAGCATCAACATTAATGTGATCGGAAACAGCTTCCATCACCTGCTCAATACGTTCCAGATCATCGGAACGTACAGCAGAACTCATTCGATCAAGGCGGGTAGCCGTTTTGTAGGAACCGTCTTCAATCATCATAACTGGCAGGCCGGATTCACCCAGAGACTTCTCAACCAGCGCCTGAATACCTTCAGCAGGCTTAACACCACCAGTAATCAGAAGACCAGCCAAAGGCACACCGTTCTGGGCAGCCATGCAGGAAGCCAGAATCACGTCGTCACGATCACCGGAAACAACAACCAGAGCGCCAGGCTTGAGCAGGTGGCTCATGTTAGCGGCTGTGCGGGCACACAGTACGCAGCTGGTTACACGACGGGTTGCGATTTCACCAGCGAACAAAATTTCTGCGTTCAGATCGTTAGCAACATCTTTGGTACGAACAGCAGACAGTTCACTGCGCCATGGGATGTAGCCCAGAGGAAGGGAGGCAGTTTTTTCCAGACCTGACAGAGCGTTATAGGTGTTTTCGCCACCCAGCTCGTCGAAGGTTTCAGTGTTCAGCTTGTTCAGAACGTAGCCAAGAATATTCTTGCCGTTCAGACCACCGTAGTTGTCTGCAGCAATGTTCAGCTGATCAACAATATCACTCAGGCTTTCACCTTGTTCAGCCTGACCAACCAGAATGACTTTAGCATTCAGGTTTTTAGAAATTTCAGCGTTCAGGCGACTCATGTAAGGCGCGTTGCGAGTGGGCACCATACCTTCAACAATCACAACATCTGCGGCTGTGCAAATACGGTCGAAGCTGCTGACGATCTCTTCCATCATGATATCGCGTTTGTTAGCACCCAGAAGATCTTCAGCGCGGCTGAACGGAATTGGATCGGCTGGTTGCTGGGACATGGTCGCATGAACCATTTCCACAGAGTGCTCAGGACCAGCAATTTCGGTCTGGGCGATAGGCTTGAAGAAACGAACACGACAGCCCAGCTTGTCGAGGGCGCGTACGAGTCCAAGGGAGACAGAAGTCAGACCAACACCATAGTGTGTTGGCGCAACATAAAAGGTATGCATGATCTCTCGGGTATCCGGTATATAACCCACTAGTCAGGCTCAGACAGGATCACTACCTGAGCCACCTGAATTCCGGGGAGGCTGGTTGTTTAAAGTTAAACTCAGCCTTCTCCGAGTTTGCGCTGGCGGATGTAAAGATAAACCGTGTGTCGGGAGACACCCAGTTTCCTTGCCACCATTGGCACACTTTCTTTGATGTCGAAAATGCCTTTATCAAATAAAGACATAATGATGTGCTTGTTTTTCACTTTGTTTGACAGCTTTTGATTACTGTTAACTTCAGCGATCGTGCGATCTACAGTGCTTTCCACTAAGTCATCAACACTGGAGGGGAAGTGTCCGGCAACAGGAGTATTATTCATTCCCTGCAGAACAAAAGCCTGCATGAAATCACTGGCCGGTACGCTCATATTGATGTTGATGCACAACATACCCACGGGCTGGTTGCTGCTGTTACGAATCACCATACTAGTGGATTTGAACAGCTGACCATCCTGGGTCTTTTTGCAGGCATGGCGTATATCACTGCCTTCCTGCAAAGCAATTTCGTGAAGTTGCTTGAGAGCTTCTTCGGTAATAGGGCTATCAACGTCTCGTCCGGTTGCCACACCGTTAGCAATTTTCACAACGGAGCGTGCTGGATCTTCCAATGAGTGCAGAGCAACTTCACAAAAAGAACCAAATACACTAGCGACGCCGTCTACCACTGTTTCCATGGAACGGATAATTTTACGATCATCATCGCTGAAGGCTCGGCGCCACATGGAAACATCTTCGGGAACTGCCACTGCATCTTCAATCATCGGTTAAGCCTTAAACCCTGAACAACAGGAATATCAGGTTTCTATATGGCTCCATTCCGCATAATTTTTTTGTTGAAGAACAATGCAAACAGTACGAATGAGCCAAGCGAGAACAGTCTTCAATTTGCGCTCAACTATAGTTGAAAGAGTTGAAATTGGGATTGTTGCAAATCAATAGACTTTTAGTTTTTTACTTCGAGTTGAACATGGAAAATCGTACCTTTTACCTATTGTGACGACCTACCAGCCAACTTAGCAGAGGAAAATACCTGCATACTTTTTGATCACCCATATGTAAACAGGAATTGACCAAGGGCGTTGCGGACTCACTTTTAAGACAATATTCCGATTTTCACTTACAGTTGCCGCTACTACGTAAACTTCAGGCTCTCCAACCCTCAATGACACCAAACTCCTACCTGATTCCAGACAAGACAGCTGAAACAGAAGAAAGTATTAAGAAAAGCCGCTTTATTACTTACATTACCCATACTTGCGGCCGAGAAAAAGCTCAGGAATTTATCCGATCAATGCGACAACAACACCCGGATGCCAGACACCACTGCTGGGCTTTCATTGCTGGTTCCCCAAATGATGCTCAACAATGGGGATTTAGTGATGATGGGGAACCTTCAGGCACTGCTGGCAAGCCAATACTCGCCAGACTGTGTGGTTCTGGTATAGGTGAAGTCTGTGCCATCGTCGTACGTTATTCCGGCGGCATAAAATTGGGAACGGGGGGGCTGGTACGTGCCTATGGTGGTGGAGTGGGTGCATCTCTTGCAGTTCTGGAGACAACTCTCAGGGTTCCACAATCAGAGTTACAACTCTCGTGTAGTTATGACCAGTTGAATGACATCCAACATATTGTTGGTCAACATAAAGGGGCTGTTGTCGAAACAGTTTATGGTTCTTCCCTTGAGTTAAAGCTCTCTATTCCCACCTCACAGGTATCGCTCTTCAAAGACCACCTGATTAATTTTTTCAAAGGAAATATTGTTATAGCTTCCAGCAAGATACATTGAAGTTCTCACGGATTATTAGAAACTCTTTTTGTATTTTTCTACACAACTGCTAGTTTCAAAATTTGTAGTACTCGGCGCTGCTTAAGGGAATAAGCGGTTTGTTGCCAGGCGGCCAAACTCAAACGAGCCAAGATACCTACAAATGAAAAAACTACTCTCGATACTGGCAGTTGTTAGCACACTCGCTACTTTCTCAGTGCATGCCAATACCGGCATTGCTTTCGTTCATGGAACCAGTAATCAAACCAATGCCTACGATGATTACTGGACAGGCAGTTTTATAAATTCAGTAAAACAGGGGCTGCCCAATGCGAGCAATTACACTGTCATTAATTGCGACTTTCAGCAGTACATGTGGCATCCAGATGCTGCAGGTTGCCTTGCAGGACAACTGACCAGCTTTATTCAGCAGAAAAATATTTCCAGCCTGATTGTGGTTACCCACTCAAATGGTGGCAATGTTATGCGCTGGATTCAGTCGAACCCGACCAGTGACTCCCGATACCCTAACATAATCAACGCCACCAGCCAGATTATTGCACTGGCACCGTCAAGTCTTGGCACTCCCCTGGCTGACGCAGCAACGCAGGGCACAGTGTTTGAACAACTCATTGGAGGTTTTTTAGGATACGGCAATGATGCCGTTAAAATGCAGCAGACTGGCTGGATGGCTAACTACAACGCCCAGTATCTCTACGGTACGTCTGGCCGTCCAAATCTGCCTAATACATTCCGGTCTGTTGTAGGCTCTGACGTAGAGTCTGCAGTCTGGGACAGTGATAGTTACTGCGGTGGTTATTCCAGGCAGGTAGGCCTTGAATTCACTCAGAACTGGCTGGACAACTGCTCCGATGGCTTTCTAAATTGCACATCTCAGGCCGGCGCAGGTAGCGTGTGGTTTTATGACAAGAGCCGTACCAAAGGCAAAGAACCTCTCAGTCATAACCAAAGCCGACGGAAGTGCTTCAACCTGGATACAATCCTTCGGGCAGAGGTGCAAAACAGCCTATGAACACGCTTGCCGCACACTCACAACCATTACGCTGGTTTCTGTGTGCAGTAAGTTTTACAGGGGTGGCTTTCGCCACTCTTGTTGCTGCAACAGATATTCCTCAACCTCCGGCGCCAGCAATCACGACTGAAAAACAAACCATCCACATGAGTTTTCCGGGTAACGGCGAGCTCTGGAAGGGAAACTCACACAAGCAGCAGGTTAATCTCAAAAGCGATGAGTACTGGTTTCGGATTTCCGGAGAGCAGCTTTCAAAAGGTGTTGACTTGGATATCAGCCATCCAGGAGCACTGGTTCGGCTCACGTCACTGGTTAAAAATTCCAAACGTGCAATAGCCATTAACCCTGAAGAGCTGGAAATCTATAAAGACTTCGAGAAACAGGAAAAAGCGATTGAAAGCCTTGTCACAGAGGAGCAGTTATCCAGCACTATTATTTTTCAGGGTTCCGCAGCTTTTCGCTTTAATCCAAAATCAGGAACCGGCCGATTCAACCTTCGTTCCACTCAAAGGCTTGTGGGAGATGACTACTACATTATCAATGTGAAAGAAAAAGGCAGTGATCGGATTCTTCATCTATCCACCAGCAACCTGACTTTGTTTGCCGGAGAAAATTTCAACTTTGAAGCATTGATCAAAAAAGAAAAGCAGGCCATCACGGATGCTGAGTATCAAGCCTACCTCGTAAGCCCTTCTGGGCAGACTTACGATCTGAGCCTTCTGGAAGAAAAAGAAGGTCAGTGGCAAACACTGCTCCCTTCCAGCATACAGACTCTGACTCCTGGTGAGCTGTACGAGCTATTCATTAATGTAACAGCTGGCGAAGAAGATCAGTTAGTAAGGCGTTCGGCAAAATTACCTTTCGCGCTTGCTTCACAGACCGCAAAGTTCCAAAACATCATCCCAATTATGACTGCCGGTATAGCTGCCACAATCAACCTGAGTGTTTCTAAAGAAGGGCGCTACGGTTTAAGAGGCTCTATTTACGGAACCAATGCCGAGGGCAAACTGGTATCCATTATGCGCAGCCACTCAGCCTACTGGCTTGAGGCGGGCGGACAAAGCATCAATTTGGCCTATGATGAGAGTATTCTTGAAAAAAGCAATATGCAGCCGCCCTATAAGTTGAAGGATCTTGTACTGATTGATCAGGGAAAACTGGCTGTTCTCCACAAACAAGCACAGGTAGATTGAGCTGACAGACAGGCTCTCTGTGTACAACACCAAGAGCCTGTTTTCACTCAGGGATCCACCATGTTCCCCGCCGCCCGCATGACAGACATGCACGTTTGCTCCATACAAACCCAGCTCTACTACTTATTCCTCACGTTGGCGGCTCGATAATGCCAATACCCAACACTGTTTTGATAGGCAATTTACCGGCAGAAACAGTGGGTCAGCCATGCATCTGTGTAGGCCTACCTAACCTTATTCTGACAGGAAGTTTCACGGTTTTAATGTGTAATATGTAATAGGCCTACCGCCCGAATAACGTCACCTACGGCTCATGGCGGAACAGTTGTGATGGGCTGGCCTACGGTTCTTGTCGGAGGATAGAAGTCAGACAACTACACTAAAAGGAATCAGTAACCGTAGTTCCAAAGGTGGTACTCGCAGTAAACAGGGAGGTTGTTGTGGGTTTCTTTTCTCAAATTGCACATGCTGTTGGTCTCAAACATTCGAGTCTTGGGCATAAATCCCCAGCCAACGCTAACCCGGTTGCTGGTCATAATCGAGGTAGGGATGTTCGACCATATCCTGCCCAGCCTTACTTTCAGCAACATGTTTCCATGCGTCAGAGTGGATTTTCACAGCAAGTGTCTGTTGATTTATTCAGCCGCCCGGTACGTACAGTTCCTCCCCAGAACTACTTTAACCAGCCGCAGGCGATATATGCACAGCAACAGTCATATGTGAACCTTCCACCTAATACAACTTATTCAACGCCCGGATTCTCAGTCTCGCATTATTCATCGCAACCTTATGCTACATCCCAGAACCATGGTTACGCACAAAATAACCTGGCTAGCTGGCCTGCATTCTCACAACTCCAAAACGCCCAATGGACCGTTCTTTCACCTGGGCAAAGTTATCATTCTGAAGCGTTGACGGTTACCAATCGCAGTTCATATAACCCGCAACAAAGAGTAGCGGCTGAATTTCAGCAACATAAGGCTGAGTTAATGGGTGGACATCCCCGAACACAAGACAGCCCCCCGCCCTATAGCCCTCGAAGCTCTCAGCCAACACCTACTAAGCCTTCAAGCTCAGTAAAACCACCAGTTTCACCTCCAACTCCACTGCCATTTGAACGGCCTGCCGTTCCACCTCGCCCCAGAGTAAGAGTGCAACCAAGCGTGCCGAATACTCAAAATGACAACGCATCAATTACTCAAAAGCAGTTGAGTTCAGCTAAAGCCAAACTTGATATTCCTCCTGAGCAAGAACTGTCTAGGGAAACTGTGAAAACAGCATCTGATGCCGCTCTTGAAAAGCTGTCTTCTGATATGAAACTACTAGAGGAGGAGAATGGATCTCTTATACAAGATCTTGCTCCAACTCCCAAAGCAGACGAAATCCTTGCTTCGAAGAGAATCCCCTCAGAAGACATTTCACAGATGGACGATGCAAAAAAACTGAAAATAGCCGGCCTTATGCTTAAAGCAAGAGAAAACCAGATTCGGGAATCTCAACAATTGTTAACCTCAGCGTTAAATAGCCCCGGACGTGTAGAACCCTCTAAGCAGGATATAAATAATGCGCTGGCGTTGTTTGAAATCCCTAAAGATAAGCCTCTGACAAAAGCCGTGTTAGATGATGCTTATGCAGAAGTTCTCGATGACCTGTCTCATTTTACCGAAGAAGTCCGCACTGGCGATGAGGAAGATCTGGAAGGGATCCTGGAACAGACAGGGCTAGCAACTGAAGCTGAACTAAGCCCCATGTCTCAAAGCGATATGCGAGATATGGCCAATCGTCATCTTGATAAAAGGCTGGACGCGATGGATGCCGCATACCAGTTGCTGAAAAAGCTTGTGAGATAAACCTGAAGAGATTTACAGCTTATTCAGCAACCAGCCCATGTAACGCTGACGAATCTCTTCACTCTCATTGACCAGATGGTGCTGACCTTCCGGGATATAAAACACATCAACAGATTTATAAAGTCGCTTGTACACTGGCATGTTATGCTGCCAATCTACAGTTCCATCTTTCTGCCCCTGAATAATTAAGGCATCAAAGCCGCAAGGCTTGGCAATAGATTCAATCTTCTTAATCCACCGACTCATAGCACCAACCCAGCCCACAGGTAGAGTCCGTGACTGCAAAGGTTCCCTGGCAAGAAACTCTAAGAACTCGTGATCGTTGGAATTGTTTGAGCGAGATCTTGGAACACTGCTTATAAACCGCCGAACCAGCTGATACTGAATTCGTCCCCAGCGCCACAAAACAGGCCGTATCAATGGTGCGAACAAAATCACTTTATCGATAGAGTATTCATCTTTGGTGCAACGTTCACCTGCCAAAAATTCTGAAACTATCGCTCCTCCCATACTTTGACCACTGAGATGAAACGGCTTTGGCAGGTCTGCTTTTTTGCACCAATCCAGGCACATCCTGAGAACGCGGGTATAGGAACTGAAAGAATCAATATTGGCCCGATCACCACACGACAAACCATGTCCTATCTGATCATAAGTAAAAACTGAAAACCCCTGCTCCAAATAAAAACGAATGATATGACCGTAAAGGCCAACATGATCAAAGTAACCATGGAGAAGAACAACGGTTCCTTTATTGGAATGCTGCCTCCAGAGATGGCAGGAGATTTTTAAATCTCCTGACCGGAGAAAACCTCCACTGTAGAAAATATCTCCCGAGATATCAGAGAATTCCAGTCCATAAGCCTTCAGGTAATACGCCCGGCCATCTTCAAACTCCTGTGGGACAGGAGATAACAACTGCATATTTTTACGCAGTGATTCCAGTTTTTCACTGTCAGGAATGGCTCGGGACACGCGTTAGCTTCCAGAAGTTTTAAAATCTTCTGAAAGTATACTTTCGTTCTGTGTTTAACCGCACCCTGTCAGGTCATGTTTTATTTGCTGTGGATACTTTCGATCAAATCCCTGTTCAGTTCCATTTCTCGCCCGTCTGGAGTTTTGAATTCATAAAAGCCAGTGTCGTCATCATAGTCAGGCTGGCCGGTGGAGATAAACTCTCGGCCATCTTTCAGCTTAACGACATGAGGCGTTGAACAAGCAGTAAGAAACACGGAAGCCAGAATCATCCCGGCGGGAACACACTTCACAAAACTGTCAAAACCAGACACTGCCGACTCCAGTAACAGGAAACCAGAGCTGCAAATATAGAAGAGCATAAGGAGAAAGGCAGGGAATCAGCGACAGCGCTTGGTAGAACCAAACACTGCCGCTAAGAAGAGCTTAAACAGTCAGTCGTTACAGAACATCGATACTGTTCAGATCACGATGAGCCTGTTCCAGACGAGCGGCCATAGAAGTCTGGCCCTTACGCAACCATGCGCGTGGGTCGTAGTACTTCTTGTTAGGCTTGTCTGCACCTTCTGGGTTACCCAGCTGGCCCTGCAGGTAAGCTTCTTTTTCCTTGTAGTAATTCAGAACACCTTCCCAGGTTGCCCACTGGGTATCGGTATCGATATTCATCTTCACCACACCGTAAGAAACGGCTTCCTTGATTTCCGCTTCGGTAGAACCAGAACCACCGTGGAATACAAAGTTAAGAGACTTGGCTGGCAGGCCGAACTTGTCGGAGCAGTACTTCTGGGAGTTATCCAGAATCTTTGGCGTCAGCTGAACGTTACCAGGCTTGTAAACACCGTGAACGTTGCCGAAAGAAGCTGCGATAGTGAAGCGATGGCTAACAGGGTTCAGCTGCTCATAGGCATAAGCAACATCTTCAGGCTGAGTGTAGAGCATGGAACTGTCCATGCCGGTGTTATCCACACCATCTTCTTCACCGCCGGTGCAACCCAGTTCAATTTCCAGAGTCATGCCAATCTTGGCCATGCGCTTCATGTATTCCACGCAAGTACCAACATTCTCTTCCAGAGACTCTTCAGAAAGGTCAATCATGTGGGAGGAGAACAGCGGCTTGCCATTCTGCTCAAAGAACTCTTCACCTGCATCCAGCAGAGCATCGATCCATGGCAACAGCTTACGGGCAGCATGGTCAGTATGCAGAATCACAGGTACGCCATAGGCTTCTGCTACTGCATGAACATACTTGGCACCAACAACAGCTCCCAGAACGCCTTTAGGACCTTCTTCTTTCACGCCCTTACCGGAGAAGTAAGTCGCGCCACCGTTGGAGAACTGCACAATAACTGGTGACTTGGCTGTAGCGGCTGCTTCCAGCACAGCATTTACAGAATCGGTGCCAACAACGTTCACCGCAGGCAAAGCGAATTGGCCAGCCTTGGCAGCATCGAAGACTTTCTGTACATCGTCACCAAAAAGCACACCTGGTTTTACCAGATCGAGAATTTTCTGAGACATATGTCTTTTCCTGTTTAGAAAATCAAAACAATACAAAAGAAGAGCAGATTGTCTGAGACAATCTGCTCTTGGGAATCATTCTGCGCGCTGTTCCAGCATGGCTACAGCAGGCAGTTTTTTGCCTTCAACATATTCAAGGAATGCACCGCCGCCAGTGGAGATGTAAGACACTTGTTCCTTAATGCCATATTTATCCACAGCTGCCAGAGTGTCACCGCCACCAGCAATGGAAAAGGCTGGAGACTCAGCAATAGCCAGAGACAGTGATTTGGTACCCTCGCCAAACTGATCGAATTCAAAAACGCCAACAGGGCCATTCCACACGATTGTGCGGGCATCTTTCAGGACATTAGCGAAAAGTTCAGCGGTTTTAGGACCAACGTCGAAGATCATTTCGTCGTCCTGAACATCTTCAGCCATCTTCACAACGGCAGGTTCGTTCTCGTCAAACTTCTTGCCCACAACCACATCGACTGGCAGAGGAATATCGCACCTCTCCATCAGCGCTTTGGCCTGAGGAATCAGGTCCGCTTCATACAGAGACTTACCCACAGGCTTGCCAGCAGCCGCCAGGAAGGTGTTCGCAATACCACCACCTACAATTAACTGGTCACACACTTCGGAGAGAGACTCAAGAACAGTCAGCTTGGTGGAAACCTTGGAGCCACCAACAATCGCGGTCATTGGTTTAGCTGGCGCATCCAGGGCTTTAGCCAGAGCATCCAGCTCACCCTGCAGCAGAGGACCAGCACAGGCGACATCTGCAAATTTGCCAGCACCGTGAGTAGAAGCCTGAGCGCGGTGTGCAGTACCAAAAGCATCCATCACGTAAACATCGCAAAGTGCTGCCATTTTTTTGGACAGCTCTTCATTATTCTTCTTTTCACCTGCGTTGAAACGCACGTTCTCAAGAATGACCAGCTCGCCTTCAGCAACTTCAAAGTTGCCATCGAGCCAGTCTTTAATCAGGCGTACCTCTTTACCCAGCAGTTTGCCAATGTAATCAGCAACAGGCTTGAGGGAGAAAGCTTCATCATATTCACCCTCGGTAGGGCGACCCAGATGGGAGGTTGCCATCACCTTAGCCCCTTCGGCTAAGGCGAGCTCAAGCGTAGGTAGAGATGCGAGAATACGAGCATCACTGGTCACCTGACCATTTTTCACCGGAACATTCAGGTCTTCCCGAATAAGCACACGCTTCCCGGAAAGGTCAATGTCGGTCATCTTCAGCACAGACATGATGAAAATCCTTCTAATTTAACTTCAGGTAATAACCGGGGGCTTCGGATAAAAACCCGGCAGGTGCCAGACATTCGTGATGGGTAGGTATTATTGGTATTCATGTGAGTAACCGAGCTTCTTGCAAGAAGACACTGAACCTCATAACCCGATCCTGTCGGCACAACAGTGATGTGATGAAACGCTCCGAAAACAAGCTGCGTACATTAACACAGCACAATTGGTTTCGTCAGTCACAGTGCGTGATTTTACGTGCCAATATCCACGAAAATCAGGGTTTAAACTCGGGCAATTCAACATCAACAAGATAATTACCAGCCAACCAGTTTCTGCCAAGTAGCAAAGGATAGGTCATCTTTTCCCTTTCACTGAGATTGGCTTCCACTACCTTCCGACCTCCGGCGTAAGGAATTGTCAGCTCCACCACATAACGACGCTCAGAACCATTGCTGGAACGAATTTTGACCGTATCCACAATTCTGGCTCGCCCGGTCACCTGCTGCCCTTTCTCATTAGCGGTTTTAAAACGAACAATTTTTCCGAGATTGTCTCTCATTTCCTTGGCTGGGTTATCAATCTGAAGATCCCAAGCATGCAGAGAAACATTGGTAGAGCCTGTATCTGTGCGGGCAAGATAAAGCTGATTAGCCTCTTCTATCTGTACATAAACCGTTGGTCCAACAATCGTCTTACCTCCACAGGTTTGGGGAGACGATGAAGGATCAGGAGTGGCAACGGAAGTGGCTGCACTGAGCAACAGCCCTATATAACAGAGCATATATTTCATGAGCGGAACGGGTTCGCCCACCCTTTCTGGCAGCTTGTTCTATCGGAGAAAAGCCACTGTTGTTCCTTAATGTGGTTTTCCATATCGCCCCGCAGACAATATCGTCTGTCGTATAACCACTTTGCAGAGCCTGGCAGCGTGGAAAACGAGTGATGAGAGGATTGCAATCTGTCATGGGTGATTTGGTCGTTATGTTTGGCGTAAGCAACTGAACAATAACAAAAAACCATCTCGCCTTTCTTATTTTGGTGAAATATTCGGGCTAGTACCAAAGAGCTTTTTGTCTAAAATATCTGGTTGTTGGGTTACGCCACTTCGTGACTAACCCGATCTACCAATTGAAGTTACTTGTTCAACCATTCGCAGGAAACATCTAACATTCTGTTGGCAAACCCCCACTCGTTATCGAACCAGCAGAGCATCTTCACCATTCGCCCTCCGATAACTCGTGTCTGGGTGCCATCAACAATGCCTGAGCGTTTGTCGTGGTTAAAATCTACGGAAGCGTGAGGGTCGTTACTGTAACCAAGTATTCCTTTCAAACGCCCACTCTCTGACGCTTCCTGCATCAAACTGTTGATGTCGTATTCCGTGACGTCCTCCTTCAGATTGACAGTCAGATCCATAGCCGAAACATTTATGGTTGGAACACGCATGGAAAGCGCTTTGAAACACCCTTCCACTTGTGGCAGTAAGCGGTCGATACCTTTAGCCAATCCAGTATCAATAGGGATAATGGAGTGCAGGGCACTACGGGTTAGACGAAGATCACTTTGGTGATAAGCATCAATCACTGGTTGATCATTCATAGCTGAATGAATGGTGGTAATTGTGCCCTCACTGATGCCCCACTGCTCATCCAGAAGCTTAAGCACTGGCACAATACAGTTGGTCGTACAGGATGCATTGGAAACTATCTGTTGATCGCTTCTGAGCAGTTCTTCATTGATACCGTAAACAATGGTAGCATCTACATCTGGCTGCGCAGGTTGGGAGAACAACAGTTTCGGTGTTCCGCTTTCAAGGTGTAGCTCTGCGGTTTCACGATCTTTAAAGGAACCGGAACATTCTAACAACAGGTCAACTTCCTGTTCTTTCCAGGAAAGTTTTTGCGGGTCACTTTCCCGAAGAATGCGAATACAATCATTATTAATAATCAGCTCATCTTCGGAATGGCTCACTTCACCCGGGAAACGCCCGTGGGTTGTGTCGTACTGGGTGAGGTAAGCAATAGTTTTGGTATCTGCCAATTCATTGATAGCTACAACTTGAAGCTGATCCCGATACCCATTCTCGTACAATGCCCGCAAGACGCACTGCCCGATACGACCAAAGCCGTTAATCGCAATCCTGTAAGCCATGGTTTGCCATGTTCTATGTGTTTATTTGATTGTTAGCAATAGTACCCTGAGCAGCCACCGACAAACATATAGTACTAACAATAATTAGTAGCACCCCGTGCCCTGCCTTTTGATTAGCCCACCTAACTAAATGGGAACTTTTTATCGTCTCATCACTCCAATGACCAGCGATGTTATTTATACCAGCAGGGAAAGAGAATATTATGGAATGGTTATGGAACATGGCAGGTTGGCGGAGCTATTCACATCACCCTCAGCAATCACCACAGGCGCTAGAAAAAGGAGCAGCTTACGGGAAAAGTGTTCAAGCCACAGAAGCAGACAGCTCACGAAGAGTATACTCAGACCTCCCTGGACGGCTTGAAGGGCAGAATACAGCCAGAAATCCACAAAAAACAGCAGTTTCTGCCAGCATAGCCTCTCCTCCTCATGGGCAAGTCACTATTGATCTACAGAAGGCACGTGAGCTCTGGAAAAACCAATTTGAGAGTATTTTTAGTGCTATTAAGGAGAGTAACAAGAGTTTGGAACGTATGTGCAGCGCTCTTCTTTCCAAGAAGATTATTTCACGCCAAGATTTTACTGAATACACAAAAACAGGAACTGATATCACTAGGCGGGACTACACAACGAGATTATTAGTACTGTTCAGCACACGGTACGATAATTCAAACGTGTGGATGGCTTTTCTTCAGGCACTATCCCTGACTGGTGAATCTGGAAAAACTGTGGTGAATGATATAGCCACACAACTGGGCATACCACTTCCCACCCTGACACCAGAAGACGACCTGGTAGCCGAAGGACTGGACATTGTATCGTCTTACCAAGTCCCCCTTGCAGAGAGCATAGCCACCTGCAGTGTATCGGAGTGTGCGACAAACCGATGTTCTGAGATTATCGAGTGTCTGCAACTGAATGGTGACATTCTTGCCTGTGTTGCCAGAGAAATGGTAAAGGCGCATTTTATCGATGAGAATGATATCGAAACGGCTGCTTACACAGCAGCCTCAGGAGGAATCAACCAAGCCTTAATGTTGTGGACTAAAGCCCAAAACAGTATTACCACTCTGCAGAACATGGCCGTTTTTCTGAAAGCCCTTAATGCGACCGGCAACATTTCATGCCAGGCGTTAGCACGGCTTATAGCCCAAGACACCGGTATGAGTACCAGCGCATACTTGCCGTAATAAAAAAGCACCCGCAAAATGCGGGCGCTTTGAGTTGGAATCGGATTGCTAAGCGGATCTGAAGTTAGTCCAGATCTTCCAGCATATCTTCAGCAACAGTCAGCACATTTTCGACAGTAAAGCCGAATTCACGAAACAGGTCAGCAGCCGGTGCAGATTCACCGAAAGTGGTCATACCGATGATGCGTCCGTCCAGCCCAACATACTTGTACCAGAAGTCTGCGGCAGCCGCTTCGATAGCGATACGGGAGCCAACTTCAACAGGCAGAACGCTCTGACGGTAAGCAGCATCCTGTGCATCAAACACTTCTGTAGAAGGCATAGATACAACACGCACCTTCTTGCCTTTAGCAGCCAGCGCTTCGTAAGCGTTCACAGCCAGCTCAACTTCGGAGCCGGTGGCGATAATGATCAGTTCTGGTTCACCAGCACTGTCTTTAAGGACATAACCACCACGCTCAACATTAGCCAGCTGCTCATCGTTACGATCAATGCAGGGCAGCCCCTGACGAGAGAAAACCAGTGCACTTGGGCCGGTCTTGTTCTCAACAGCATGCTTCCAGGCCACTGCAGATTCTACGGTGTCACATGGGCGCCAAGTGTTCAGGTTAGGAGTCGCACGCATACTCGCCAGCTGTTCAATTGGCTGGTGAGTCGGGCCATCTTCACCCAAGCCGATGGAGTCGTGGGTGTAAACCTGAATCTGGCGAATCTTCATCAGTGCCGCCATACGCAAAGCATTACAGGCGTATTCCATGAATACCAGGAAGGTAGCGCCGTAAGGAATAAAGCCACCGTGCAGCGCCATGCCGTTCATCATGGCAGTCATACCAAACTCACGCACACCGTAGTGCATGTAGTTGCCGCTGGCATCTTCACCGGTGATGGACTTGCAGCCATTCCAGATTGTCAGGTTGGAGCCCGCCAGGTCAGCGGAACCACCCAGGAATTCTGGCAGCATTGGACCAAAAGCGTTCAGAGTATTCTGAGAAGCTTTTCGGCTGGCAACCTTGGCACCTTCGGCCTGACAGCTACGGATATATTCGGCAGCGCGATCAGAGAAGTCTGCTGGCAGTTCTCCAGAAACGCGGCGTTCGAACTCGGCCGCCAGCTCAGGGTGTTGGGCTTTGTAAGCTTCAAAGCGGGTGTTCCATTCAGATTCGGCAGCAGCACCTTTTTCACGGCAGTCCCACTCCTTATAAATATCTTCGGGAATTTCAAAAGGGCCATGTTTCCAACCCAGCTGCTCACGGGTCAAGGCGATTTCATCATCACCCAGAGGAGCGCCGTGGCAATCTTCTTTGCCACTCTTATTTGGGGAACCAAAACCAATAACGGTTTTGCAACAAACCAGTGTTGGCTTGTCTGTGTTGCGTTTGGCCTGAGCGATAGCTGCAATCAGGGCTTCAGGGTCGTGGCCATCAACAGCAGGAATCACTTCCCAACCGTAGGATTCAAAACGCTTCACGGTGTCGTCGGTGAACCAACCTTCCACTTCACCGTCGATAGAAATGCCATTGTCATCGTAGAAGGCAACCAGCTTGCCCAGGCCCAGAGTACCAGCCAGAGAACAAACTTCATGGGAAATACCTTCCATCATGCAGCCATCGCCGAGGAACACGTAGGTATTGTGATCAACGATGTCATGACCAGGGCGGTTGAACTGAGCAGCCAGAACTTTTTCAGAGGCCGCCATACCAACAGCATTGGCAACACCCTGACCCAACGGGCCAGTAGTGGTTTCGATACCAGGTGCATAACCATACTCTGGGTGGCCAGCAGTCTTGGAGTTCAGCTGACGGAAGTTCTGCAGATCTTCAATATTCAGGTCGTAGCCTGTGAGATGCAGCAGGGAGTACAGAAGCATGGAGCCGTGACCATTGGACAGCACAAAGCGGTCACGGTCGGCCCACTCAGGGTTGTTTGGGTTGTGCTTGAGAGTGTCTCTCCACAGCACTTCGGCAATGTCAGCCATGCCCATGGGGGCACCGGGGTGGCCTGATTTGGCCTTTTGGACGGCATCCATGCTCAGGGCACGGATAGCGTTTGCACATTCGCGGCGGGTAGTCATCGAACCAGTGGCTCCACTTGAGAAAGTATTACGAGGGTAGGCCGGAAAATCCGGTATTCTAAATGCTGAGAGCAAAAACGTGAACCAAATAGGTACTTTTCTATACAAGCCTTCAGGTTACCGCCCCTTCTCCTTTCTGGAAAAGCACCACTTCACGCCACTGGTGGCTAACTTCAGCACCCCCCGAGCCCCGACCTGAACAAAAGGAACCAGACTGGGGATGATATAGATAGCCGTCCATGCTGTGGCCAGCTTTCCTACAAAACCGGCCCACATAGGATCGAAACCGGTGATCATTCCTTCAACCTCTGCTTCCGTACCGCTACCAATAGCGGTGCAGTTCGTTGTATTACCGGTTGAATCTATGGTCGCGTTAGCAAGGCTGGTTGTGATGTACACCTCCACGGGTCTTTGAAAAACCCATAGTGTGACCCATAAAGCTGTCATGCCTCCATAAATCAGAGCATGAGTGGTGTACCCTGCATTGCGTTTAACAATTAACCCGTCAACAATATCAGCAATTCCTGCGCTCAGAGGAATATCAGAATCAACCCAGGTAATATCTTCCTCATTTTCTGACTTGCGTAGCAGATGTTTAATAAACATCTGATCGTCCCGAGGCAGTCTCTGAGTTTTTGTAAAAAACTGATAAGCCTCCCAATTCGCTAAAGCGCAGGTTTCACTATCCAGAAACAGGCAATCATCGACTTTACACACATGGCACGAAGCTCGATAAATGAGCTGACTTCCCAGCCTATCCAAGATTGTTTTAAGAAATGTATTCATAAAAACAGGGCCAAGATAGATAGCGGCGATCAATATATGGGGAAGGTAATGCTGGCCGTTAACCTGATAGGTTACAACCTCTCCGGTCAAGGTTTCTCCCTTTTCACAAGTCTCCAGTGCTACCACGATGATGGCTGTCACACTGTCACCAGGAATGCGATAGAGAAGATAAGCAGTTCCGGTATAAGCTCCCCAGGCAAGAACTGTATTGATATAACTGGAAACCTGAGTCAGGCTCCGGCCCAGCTTCATCATCGTCTCTTTGCCAGCTCGACTTTCGAGTATCTCCTTGGGATTAATGCCATTACGTTTCAGCACTCCATTAAGGATTTCCATCATCACCCCTTTGTGAGCTCCGGAACGCGACATGAAATCCTTAAGCAGTGAAATGCTCATGTCGTCTTCAGGTTTCACAACACCTGTCAGCAGTTGCACCTCCTGAGGCAAATCAATACTGGTCTGCTCATCAGCAGGCTTTCGCTCCTCTTCATGGGATACCGTTCGCTCAAATGGCGACAGAGATCTATAACCTTCATCCAGTAATGTGATGCCATCTAGTTCTTTCGTAATCTGTTGGAGTGAATGGTTTTCCTGTGGCAACGTCTGTGTTGTATTGATCAGCTCAGTGTTTACAGCAGCTGTTACAGGAGTGATAGACAGTGCCTCCATACTACGAATAAACCCCGCATCCACATCCGAATTTTTAGCCGTCATAACCAATGCTTCCGCTTCTTGCACAAGGTCATTGACCTGAGGAGCAGTTTTTATTAAACGCTGCCTGAGTCGACCAAATTCAAAAGATCCTGACGGGCTCGGAAAAACCGGCCGTTTTTGAGCCTCCGATGGGCTTTCCGGTTTCGAAGGTATCACCTGACTCCCGGAAACATCAGCAAGGTCTGGCTTCTCTTGAGTCTTCAATGTGCTTTCTGGTTTTAAAGATTCCATCTGATTCCCAAAAACATCAGAAACACCTGACTTATCTCGGGTTGTTGGTGATGTTTGTGGATCAGAAGATATATATCCGGAATCCGTTCTTTTTACGCAAGAAGGGTCAAAAAAACCTCCAGATGAATGTGGGGATAAAAAGTTAGGCCCACACTTTCGCAGTTGCCTTGCGTTTCGCTTGGTCAAGGCACCCTTTGATACGGCTCCGTTTGTAACAAAATTGGCTTTGGCTACAAACGCCAAACCAACTGATGGCAAGTGCATATCCGACTCAACCAGAGTCCCTCCCAACATGCTATCCGCCCACTGATATCCCGCATTACTGGCCAAACCATAGAACTTGGGAAAAGAAACAGCCCTCTCCAAAATGCCAGAAATAGCTGGAGAGGAAAAAGCGACCAGCGTTACCATGAATCTGGGCAAATAACATATCGCCTTGCAGCTCTGCTTCAAACTGTCAGGCCCCCTAACGCAAAAACACGACCAAAGCAGTTTAGCTTCTGGTCGTGTTCTCTACGAAAGGGATTCCGGGAAAAGGGGATTAACCCTGATACTTCTCAGCCGTCAGACATACAATTTCAACGACCACATCAATACTCTTTAATACTCTTTAATACTCTTTAATACTCTTTAATACTCTT
>NZ_CAMZOG010000027.1 GCF_947331445.1 Parendozoicomonas sp. Alg238-R29
AACAGAGCGTTAGATTCCTCTATTTTCGCTGATTTCTCTCATGGTCAAGCGGTTATGAAAAACTGTCCGAAGTATTGTCATAAAGAAATAGAAATAGGCATAAACACAGTTTTATCTACAGTCTCTTAGGCTCAAGCTTTATCACTTCTCAGCAGTAGGAATGCAGCAGGCTGCAGGGAATTAGGCCTTGTTAGCCCTGCCCCTTAACAACCTTTTCATGTCATTTGTTCAGTTAAACCGAATGAGAAGTCAGCGTTTTTGTTGGTTCACCATCCACACAGCCGCCTCTACCCGGGAGCGCATTCCCAGTTTCTTCAGCAAATGTTTTACATGGACCTTTACTGTGCCTTCGCTGATACTCAACTCTCTGGCAATCAGTTTGTTCGACATACCATCGGCAATAAGATGAAGAATACCAAGCTCCCTGCCCGTTAAACTCTCCAGCGGGTTATCCTCTTCACGATCTGGCCGAAGCACTGAAGCCAGCACGCCCGCTAAACGATCATCAACAACTAACTGCCCATTAACCGCGTCCCGAACTCTTTCTATCAACTCATCGGGCTCCATATCTTTTAACAGGTAACCATCAGCGCCAGCTTTGAACAGTGCGGCCACATCATCACGATGATCGGATACTGTTAGCATAACAACTCGTGTCGTGATTCCCTGACGTCGAATGGCACGCAAAGTCTCCAGCCCGTCCATACCTTTCATATTTAAATCGAGAAGAATCAGATCCGGATCAAGCTCCACCGCTTTCTGCAACCCCTGCTGGCCATCACTGGCCTCACCAATCACCGCCAGATCTGGATAGTCATTCATCAGCTGTTTTAACCCTCTGCGTAACAAAGGGTGGTCATCTATCAGCAGTACCGTTGAATTCATTGTTCCAGCTCCAGACTTTCCGCTTTAGCCGCATCGGTCTCATCCGAGCTTGCGCTGAAACTCAGCTGCACCCGTGTGCCGCCCTGAGGAGAAGGTAAAAGTTGCACCGTACCACCTAAGCTACTGGCTCTTTCACGAATGATACTTAGCCCATAATGGCCATGGCGTTCAGGATTCCCCCCCATGCCACGACCATTATCATCCACCATCACCACAATCTGTTGATTGTCACTCTGATAACAACTAATCCGACACAGGCTGGCCCGGGCATGTTGCACAACATTACTTAACGCTTCCCGAATAATCTGCAACACATGAACTTCCTGATGGGCGCCCATCGGCTGAAAACGTATGCGGTAATCCAGCTCAAAGTGGATATCATCAGCACGTTTGATAAAACCTTGTAGCGTACTTTCTATATTTTCTTTCAGGGAGCCTTCCGCCATGGTTAAGCGGAATGTGACCAGCAATTCTCGCAACTGTCGATAAGCACTGTTTACGCCATCCTGCAGTTCACTCACCACCGTCTGCGCCTTGGAAGCACTTTCAATTTCTGGCAGCAGCCGTCTGATTCGAGCAATCTGGATTTTCTGATAGGACAACGACTGAGCAAGAGAGTCATGAAGTTCTCGAGCGATAACCGCACGCTCTTCCATCAACAGGATTCTGTGCTCGTGTTCATGCTGTCGGCTCTGACTCAGAGCAGTGGCAAGAATATCAACAAAAACCTGTAACCACTGGCGCTCTTCCTCGTTGAGACTACTGCCCTGAACCGGTATCACCCGAAGAAAGCCATAACTGTGCTCGTCATTAACAAGCGCTACAGGGAAGGTATTGGTATCCGGAACCTGTGTAGGTTCCAATTCACCACTGTTCCCACAACCGTCCAGGCAACTCAGACAACGATCTCCTTCACAACCTGAAGCCTGACTGGAAGCGTGCTCTACGCGCTGCAACCATTCATGACCAGAAACCCCTGTCAGGCACAGGTAGCACCCTTTCAGCCCCAGCAGTTTCTGCCAACGGGCCAGTAGAGTGGTCATATTTGGTCGATCAAAAGGGTTATTTCCAAGAGTGCGAGAGGAGTCATATAAGAGCTCCAGCGCAGAATTAGAACGACTTAAAGCCAGCGTCTGACTCTCAACCTGATGTTCGAGGTTTTGATAAAGTCCCTGCAGTTCCCCCGCCATACCATTAAAAGTCTGGGTTAACTGCCCCAGCTCACTGGTTCCGGTATAAGGCAGTGCAATGGAGAAGTTTCCTGTACGCACCCGGTTCGCAGCTCTAACAAGCTCTCCTACCGGATCAAGAAGACTGCGCTGGACATCCCGGATAACCAAAACAGAAATAACAATCAGCATAGCCAGAGAAATGACCATGGTTGTGTATAACCACCTCAGCTTATTCTCAGTATTTTCCTGAAGAGCATCGACAAGGGCATCAATACGGTCAACAAATTCAGGAACCGCCTGCACATAGTTTCCAAAATCCTGACGTTCCAGCATAGGGCGCATAACCTGTTGCCACTCATTGACGATCTGTCGATACTGGAAGCCGATATGATTGTCCCATGAACCGAGAACTACCAATGCATCCAGCTCAAGACTCTTGTCGTATACCTGAACCAACGGTGCCAGTATCTCTACGGTAATAAACTCTGGCACCACCACATGTTCAGCCAGTCGCCAGGATTGCATACGCAAAGACCCAGCTTCATTAATTGCCGCTGCATCGGTCTCCATCACCTTTGCGGACCACAAAGAAATACTGATCGCTGTTGCAGAAAGTAAAGTGATCGAACATAGAATGAGGAGCAGCTTACGCCTTAACGTCATCTTAAGAATGCCATCGGGAAAATTGATACAGATCAAATACTGATTATTTTTTGCTTTCTACCACCAATGATTCACAAATCACAGCAGCTTATTGTTCTTTCTATAAATGGTAACGCTATTGTCAGGATTCTTTGTCTTTTTACTCTACCCCTAAAGAGGTAGATAGTGGGTATTCCCTCCCACTCCTCCCCTTTCAAGCCTCTTTTTATCATTTCCAACAGTATTACCATGTCGCTGTATCGCTTATTTCAGCTCTCTCAAGCAACTTTAAAAACAACATATGCAGCAGGCCATCAATCACTCTCGCAGACGATTATTCCGGGCAAAAATCAGCCCGTGTAATGCTGTACGTCCACCATGGAGCTTGCCAGAAGAGCAATTTCTCAACAGCTGCGAACGCTGTAACGATTGTATTACCGCGTGTGAAACCAATCTGCTGAAACGTGGGGACGGAGGATTTCCTGAAGCTGACTTTTCCCACGCTGAATGTACATTTTGCGAAGCCTGCGTGAATGCCTGCAACCATGGGGCGATCAGCAAGAATACCAGTCATCAGCCCTGGCAGATCACCGCTCAAATAAAGAGCAACTGCCTGGCCCAGAACAAGGTGCACTGCCGCACCTGTAGCGAACAGTGCGAGCAGGAAGCCATCCAGTTCCGCCTTGCTCCCGGCGGCATTGCTCTGCCAAACCTTGAAACCGAACTTTGCAATGGCTGCGGCGCCTGCGTAGCAAGCTGCCCAGTGTCAGCCATAGCCGTGCTCCCTGCTAATGAGAAAACGTTATGACTCCATCAGCAAACATCATGGATCAAGAAGCCGTTTCAGTATCCGGCCTGGTGGTTCATATCAACCCTAAAAAGTTGGCAGATGTAGAAACCAACCTGAATACCATAACCGGCGTTGAAGTTCACGCAGCCGCTCCAGAAGGAAAGCTGGTGGTAACTGTCGAAGAACAGTCCGGACAAAAAACGATGGTCGACACCATCACCCAAATCAGCCACGTGGAGGGGGTGATTTCCACCGCGCTGGTGTACACGCACAATGATGCCTGGAGTGAAGCATGAAACAGAATCGCCGGGACTTTATAAAGTCCAGCGCGGTCGCCGCTACCGCAGCAGCAGCCGGTATGAGCATGCCGTCGTCTGCCACCAACCTGATTACCAGCAGCAAAGAAACCGAGATTCACTGGGATAAAGCCCCCTGTCGTTTCTGTGGTACTGGCTGCTCCGTACTGGTAGGTACCAAGAATGGTCGTGTTGTTGCTACCCAGGGCGACCCGGAAGCACCAGTTAACAAGGGCCTGAACTGCATCAAGGGTTACTTCCTTGGCAAAATCATGTACGGCGAAGATCGCCTGACCCAACCTCTGTTGCGGATGAAGAATGGCCAGTTCGATAAGAACGGCGAGTTCGCTCCCATCACCTGGGATCAAGCTTTCGACATCATGGCGGAGAAGTGGAAAGACGCTCTCGCCAAGACCCGCAACTCTGACGAGATGCCTCCTGTGGGCATGTTCGGCTCCGGTCAGTGGACAGTTTGGGAAGGTTATGCTGCATCCAAACTCTATAAAGCCGGTTTCCGTTCCAACCACATCGATCCAAACGCACGACACTGCATGGCTTCTGCCGTAGGTGGCTTTATGCGTACTTTCGGTATCGATGAGCCAATGGGTTGCTACAACGACTTCGAACACTCAGATGCCTTTGTACTCTGGGGTTCCAATATGGCGGAAATGCATCCCATTTTGTGGTCCCGCATCACTGATCGTGTACTGTCCAACGACCATGTAAAAGTTGCTGTACTGTCCACTTATAAACACCGTTCTTTCGAACTGGCCGACAACGGCATGGTGTTCACACCACAGTCTGATCTGGCCATTGGTAACTACGTGTGTAATTACCTGATCCAGAATGATGCCGTAAATAAAGACTTCATCAAGAAACACACTCACTTCCGTCTGGGTGTTACTGATATCGGCTATGGCCTGCGCCCTGAGCACAAGCTGGAAAAAGCAGCAGCCAACCCCGGTAGTGGCGCATCCAAAGAAATTGATTTTAACGAGTTCGCAAAGTTTGTTAGCGAATACACTGTTGAGAAGGCGTCTGAAATCTCCGGCGTTCCTGCAAAAAAACTGGAAGAGCTGGCCAAGCTGTACGCCGATCCCAAGCGTAAAGTGATGTCTCTGTGGACCATGGGCATGAACCAGCACACCCGTGGCGTGTGGATGAACAATATTGTTTATAACATCCACCTGCTCACCGGCAAGATCTCAGAACCTGGTAACGGCCCATTCTCTCTGACTGGCCAGCCATCTGCCTGTGGTACGGCCCGTGAAGTCGGCACTTTCTCCCACCGTCTGCCAGCAGATATGGTGGTGAAGAAGAAGCCACACCGGGATTACGCTGAAAAAATCTGGAAACTGCCAGAAGGGACAATTCCCGCCAAACCTGGTTACCACGCTGTTCTGCAAAATCGCATGCTCAAGGACGGTAAGCTCAATGCCTACTGGGTCATGTGTAACAACAACATGCAGGCCGCTCCCAATATGAACGAGGAAGGCTTGCCTGGTTACCGTAATCCAGACAACTTCATCGTTGTTTCCGACCCTTACCCAACTGTAACCGGCCAGGCCGCTGACCTGATCCTTCCTACAGCCATGTGGGTTGAGAAGGAAGGTGCTTACGGCAACGCCGAGCGTCGTACCCAGTTCTGGTATCAGCAGGTTGAACCCCAGGGTGAAGCCCGTTCCGATCTGTGGCAGCTGATGGAATTCTCCAAACGCTTCAAGGTTGAAGAAGTTTGGTCCGACGAGCTGCTGGCGAAGTCACCTGAGTACAAGGGTAAAACCCTGTATGAAGTGCTCTACAAAAATGGTCAGGTCGATAAATACCCAACCAGTGACTTCAAAGGCCGCATGAATCTGGAGAACGATGACTTCGGTTTCTATGTCCAGAAGGGTCTCTTCGAAGAGTATGCCAAGTTTGGTCGTGGCAAGGCTCACGATCTCGCACCGTTTGATATGTACCATCAGGCTCGCGGTTTGCGCTGGCCCGTTGTTGACGGCAAAGAAACCTTGTGGCGCTTCCGCGAAGGGTATGACCCTTACGTGAAGAAGGGCGAAGAAATGAATTTCTACGGCAAGCCTGATGGCAAAGCCTGGTTGTTTGCCGTGCCTTATGAACCCGCGGCTGAAGAGCCAGATGCAGAATACGACCTGTGGCTGTCCACCGGCCGTGTTCTGGAACATTGGCACACTGGCACCATGACTCGTCGTGTTCCCGAACTGTATCGCGCCTTCCCTGATGCGGTGATCTTTATGCACCCAGACGATGCCAAGGCTCGCGGCCTGCGTCGTGGAATGGAAGCGAAGATTGTCTCCCGCCGTGGTGAAGTCCGCAGCCGTATCGAAACCCGTGGCCGTAACCGCCCACCAAAAGGTCTGGTGTTTATGCCTTTCTTCGATGCTGGCCAACTGGTGAACAAACTCACCTTGGACGCTACCGATCCGCTTTCCAAAGAGACGGATTACAAGAAGTGCGCAGTGAAGATAATGCCAGCTTAAAGCAGATAACTCCGTGCCGGTTAGGCCGGGATTTACATCCCGGCTCTGCACAGGACAAGGGACATGAACAAAACAAACGACAAAGGTAAAGCAATAACCCGTCGGCGGTTTCTCACAGATACCGCACAGGCGGCCTGTGCTACAGGTCTTCTCGGCCTGGGGCTGACGTTTATTGCTGAAAAGTCGAAAGTTCATGCAGCTGAGGCAATGCGCCCACCCGGCGCATTGCCTGAACAAGGCTTCCTTGCAGCCTGTCTGCGTTGCGGTTTGTGCGTCAGGGATTGTCCCTGGGACACTCTCAAGTTAGCAAAACCAGAAGACCCAGTGGCTTCCGGTACACCTTATTTTGAAGCCCGCAGCGTGCCCTGCGAAATGTGCGAAGACATTCCCTGCGTAAAAGCCTGCCCAAGCGGGGCCCTTAATCCTGCGCTGGAAGATATAAACAACGCTCGCATGGGTGTTGCAGTGCTGACAGATCGGGAGAACTGCCTGAGCCTGCAGGGGTTGCGTTGTGAAGTTTGCTATCGGGTTTGCCCACTGATTGATGAAGCCATCACTCTCAAGCGTACCCGCAATAAGCGTACTCAGGTGCATACAGCCTTTGAACCTTACGTAAATCCGGACATCTGCACCGGTTGCGGTAAGTGTGAAGAGGCCTGCGTACTGGAAGAAACAGCCATCAGGGTTCTGCCCCAAGAGCTGGCTGTAGGGCAATTGGGTAAACACTACCGACTGGGCTGGGAAGAAGAGGAAAAGGCTGGCAAAGCACTGGTGCCCGATCTTCTTAATCTGCCAGATAGGCTGCCAGAGGGAACCAAGCTATGAAAGCATCCCAGAAAGCAGAGCGCACTCCCGGTCAGGAAACAACGGAAACTCTGGGCTGGTGGACAGCTCACAAGTTCCTGATTCTGCGTCGTTTGTCTCAGATCAGCGTTCTTGGGTTATTTCTGCTGACACCTGTGGTGGGTATCCGGGTTATTGATGGCAACCTGTCGTCCAGTCGCCTGCTGAATACTGTTCCTATGACCGATCCACTGCTGGCTCTGCAAACTCTGGCTGCGTTTCATCCTCTGGAACTGACAGCTGTACTGGGTGCTTTGCTGGTAGGTGGCTTCTACCTGCTTCTAGGTGGTCGGGTGTTCTGCAGCTGGGTTTGCCCTATCAACCCGGTAACTGATCTAGCGGGAAGTTTCCGCCGTCTCTTTAAGATTCGCAGCAGTTACCGCTTATCACGGTCAGCCAGATATTGGCTACTTGCCCTCGTGCTGGTTCTGCCCACCGTAACCGGTGTTCTGGTGTGGGAGTTTATCAATCCGATAGCTCTTGCTTACCGGGGCATTCTCTTCGGTATGGGCACAGGCTGGATTTTGATTCTTGCCATTTTCCTGTTTGACCTGATTGTCAGCCAGAGAGGCTGGTGTGGTCACCTTTGCCCACTTGGAGCCTTTTATGGCATTACCGGAAAAATTAGCCCGGTACAAATGAGCGCCGCACGACGTGATAAGTGTAATGACTGCATGGACTGTTACGCCGTTTGTCCCGAACCACACATTCTTCCACCAGCTCTGAAGCCCTCAAAAAACAAAAGTCCGGTGTTAAAACCACTGGATTGTACCCGCTGTGGTCGCTGCATTGATGTCTGCGCCCAGCAGGTTTTTGAATACCAAATCAACATGCCTGGCACCGTAAAGGATCAGCCAGACACACAACGATCATTGGCCAAGTGAGTGAAACAGCCATGAGCACACAAAAAAGAACCGTGAAATACCTAGCCTCCACTTTTGCCCTCTGCCTGAGCTGTGTCGTCTCTCTGACCAGTGCAGCTCCAGCTGGCAACACTGCCATTCGCAACAATGACCTTAATATTGAAGCGCCCGCTGTGCCGCTGAAAAAGAACATTGATGAAGATGGCGTGATGGACCGTGAATTTGTTCAGCAACCCCCTCTGATTCCCCATGACATCCGTGGCTATCAAGTGGACAAGAACGTAAACAAGTGCCTGGCCTGCCATAGCTGGAAGAATGCGAAAAAGTGGGGAGCCACTCGCATCAGTGTGACTCACTTCTACGACCGCGATGGCAACCAGCTGGCCGACGTAGCCCCTGGCCGTTACTTCTGCCTGCAGTGCCACGTGCCTCAGGCTGATGCCAAGCCGCTGATCGACAACCAGTTCAAGCCTGTTGAATCCCTGGATAACTAAACGGAGAGGGACAATGGCTAAAGAATTTATTATCAAACGTTATTGGAAAATACTCAGTCGCCCAACCTCTGTTGGCCTTGGCTTAATTTTAGTTTTTGGTTTTGCTGCCGGCATTATCTTCTGGGGTGGTTTTAATACCAGCATGGAGATGACCAACCAGGAAGAGTTCTGTATTGGCTGCCACGAAATGCGTGACAACGTGTATGAGGAATACAAGACAACTATCCATTATAGCAACCGTTCCGGTGTGCGGGCTATCTGTTCTGATTGCCACGTACCTAAAGAGTGGGGGCCAAAAATCGTCCGTAAAATTCAGGCTAGTAAAGAACTGTACGGAAAAATTGCTGGCACTATCGATACCCGTGAAAAGTTCCTGGATCACCGTTTAGCAATGGCGACCCGAGAATGGGCAAGAATGAAAGCCAACGACTCACAAGAGTGCAGAAACTGCCACAACTTTGAGTTTATGGATTTCTCCGAACAGGGCGGCCGGGCAATGAATATCCATAACCAAGCGATCAAAGATGGCAACACCTGTATCGATTGCCATAAAGGTATTGCCCACGAACTGCCTGATATGCGCAACGTTGAAGGCTGGGGCTCCATTTCACCAGCTCACGGAAAAGGAGGGGATTCCCAATGAGCGCAATGGAATCACTAATCTGGAATGTACTTGGTTATTCTGCCATGCCGATGATTTTCATTGGCGGGTTTCTTGCTACTGCTGTAGTAGCTTGCTTTCTGTTGGAGGTAACAGGAAAAACTGACTAATTAGACAGTTTTTCTGGAGATATTGTAAAGAATACATACAATACCCGCGCACACAGATAGCGCTCAATATGGTCAGCCACAAGCTGGCCATATTCGAACATCCATAAAAATAACCAACAATTGGAATGGGATACGCAAGTCTATGAACAGCAGACGTCTATGGAAAGCTATTGCAGGGTGCATAGCGATACTTACTGCGACACTGTCATTTTCCGTCGTGGCCGAGCTTAACAATGTAGTGGCCGAGCTTAACAATGCAGAAGCCATGAACGAAGCCGGTCGCCAACGTATGCTGAGTCAGCGCATGGCCAAAGCCTGGCTGATGCTGGGAATGGATGTCAATACCGTAGCAGCAGCCAAAGAACTGGACGCTAGCGTCGCTCGGTTCGAAAAGAACTTTTTGGACTTACAGGACTTTGCTTCCACGCCACAGGTCGAAAAAGCCCTGATGGATGTTTCCAAAGTCTGGCAACAGTACCGCCTGAATGTCATGAGTAAACCCAGCAAAGATCAGGCTGTTCAGGTTATTGAAGAAAGTAATCGCCTGCTGGAAGCCAGTGAGGAATTGGTAAAAGCAATCGAAGTTCATACCAACATTCAAGCTGCCAAGCTGGTGAACCTGTCTGGACGCCAACGAATGCTTAGCCAGCGCATTGCCAAGCTTTACATGGCCCAAACCTGGGGAATTCAGCGCGCAACACTGGATAAGGAAATGGGAATGGCCGTCAATGAATTTGAACAGGCTCTGAACGCTCTTCAAAAGTCTTCCATGAATACAGCTGCCATCAACAAGCAGCTCAAGAAGGTTGATGGCCAGTGGCGTTTCTCCAAAGCAGGCTTCAAAATGGAAAAGAGCGGAACCCATGTTCCCACTGTTATTTCAGTGACGACTGAGTCTATTCTCAAAAAAATGGATAAGCTGACCGGCGAATATGCCGATGCCATGGTTCAGCAAGTCGCGACTCGTTAATAAGCCCGAAGTGTGGCTTTTCACGCAACAATGAGGCCATCGAACTGAGCCCATCGAACTGTATGGGCTCTTTACCTACCTGAATATTCAGGTATGCCCCCTAATCATTTCTCAAGCAATACCTACCTTTGCAATACCTACCTTTGCAATTCGTAAATTTGAAGTTTTAGAGACTATCTGAGAGCTGAAACTCGCCCAGTCTCCATAAACTGGAGCTATTGAATTGAATTGAATTGAGTTGTAGAAGTGTTAACACCTTATTGAATGATTAATGAAAGGGGAGGTTCTTCATAGCCTTAATTCGGTGTACAAAGCGTCCATTGTAAATGCTCACCGGCCCTTAGGGGAACGACCTTGCTGTCTCCCATTGGCAAAGAATCCGGAACCGGTTGTGTTTTTCTCTCCAGAGTGATCTTTTCACTGTTGCGGGGCAGGTCATAAAAGTCTGCTCCAAAGTAACTGGCGAAGCCTTCAAGGCGGTCAAGAGCCCCTGCCTGATCAAAGACTTCAGCATAGATCTCCAGTGCCCCAAAGGCAGAATAACAGCCGGCGCAGCCGCAGGGGTTTTCTTTAGCTTCCCTGGTATGTGGTGCTGAGTCAGTACCCAGAAAAAACTTTGAGCTGCCGCTGGTGGCAGCGATATTGGCACCTGCAGAGGTTACAAATGCGGCTGCGGTGGTGATATGTTCCATCACAATTTTCAGTTCGGGGTAGCGCTCCGCCAGAAGCCGGAGATAGCGTTCAATAAATACCTTTTCCCGATCAAAAATATCAATATTCTGACCAGTCACTTCGCCGTGGACCAGAAGAGGAAGGTTGCATTCGATCATGGCTTCCAAGGCTGAATAAATATTTTCCAGGGAGGTGACACCATCATCGAAGTTCGTGGTAGCGCCTGCTGGATACAGCTTGAGAGCATATGCACATCTCCGGCAGCCCAGGCTTCACGAACAATCCCCGGTGAGGTGCTGTCTGTCAGGTAGGTCATCAGTGGATTGAAGTCAGAACCTTCAGGGATATGCGCCAGAGTACGCTCTTTATAGACTGCAGCCTGAGCTGCTGTGGTGACCGGAGGTTTCAGGTTAGGCATTACGATTGCCCGGCCAAAGGTTCTGGCTGTAACTGGCACGGTTGCAGCCAGAGCGGCTCCGTCACGGAGGTGGAGGTGGAGATGGAGGTGGAAACCATCAGGGCGAGTCAGGGTTATTTTCACGTTATAAATTCTATTTGTGAGCGAGCCTGCGGCAAATACTAACTCTGATGTTAGCCATAGGAAGCTAACAAATGTCCATACAAGTTGTCTTTAACTCCATCTTGTACCAAAAAAAATTGAGGAGACGGTTATGCCTAAATTAACAGGAAATATCACATTCACTGTGCAGGAAGCCCAAGGGCTTCAGAGTGATATTGAAAACCAAAGAAGCAATGCTCAGCGTAAAGACACACTAACAGATGCACAGGCTTCAAGGTTACCTGTTCGGATCAAGAAGGCAACGATAGCTGGGCGTACGGTTGAGGCGCATTTAGGCAGGTCAACAAATGCTAAGGCATCGGCGGCTGCAAACAGGGAAAAAACGGCTAAAGAGCAGGTAGATGCCAGTGTGTTGGCCGATCGTCTCACATCAGCCGTTGGCGATACGGATTTAGTGCTGAATATACCCCAATATCAAGTTATTGTGGATGCCCCTCTTACTGATAATGATCTCCAGGCAGGCTGTAAAATCCAGGTGCAATATGCATCAGGAGACATTAAAGAGCATAGAGTTGTTAGTTGTGGTCATTTTGGGGCAGTTCTTCAAAAGTGGATTGAAAAAAGGAAAGTAGAGGAAAAATTCTGTAAGACACTCGATGCTTTACGTTCTTTAGACAGTTCAAAACTTCAAGCAGCTGGCACTTTGGATACCTCTGTGAAAGGAATTGATGAATCCTGCCTGAATATACTTCTGGATTTCTTTGCGCACTCTAAGGCGTTTTTGGATAAAAACCCCGACAAACAATATATGGTTCGCTGTGCTGTGGCCAAAGGTATTGTGCAATTAAAATTGAAGACAGCGGATGATATTTTAAAGCACAAACACGTTTTTCAAGAGGCTGGAAGAGCAGGAGTCATATATCTCCAATATTGTATTAAAAATTTGCCATGCGAGGAGGCGGAAGAAGTCTGTTTGGCTTTGCAGAAAGACTCTTGTCTTGGACGAGCCGCTCTGGCAGGTTTCGTGTCCCATGAAGACAATATAACTATACAAGTAAAGACTCCCGAAACAGTAGATGATTGGGTAGCGCTATGTGGACTTCATTGTTTTCCTGCACAGTCTACTTTTGAAAAAGTCGATGAACGGTTAACCCAGTGCGCCTACCCCATGATTGATTTGCTCATTCCCATTATTGCGAAGACTGAAAGCTTCAAGCCAGGTAAACTTGAAAAGTTACCTGTGCCAGTTTTGGAAAGGTTAATTCAAGAAGATGGGGCGAAACCAATATTCGCTCCAGCGAAAAAAGAATTGCTGATTCAAGTACTAAAGGGAAAACAGGTGGCAATCAGTGATCAGGTCGATGAACGGATAGCCAAAGGAAAACAGGAGGTTGGCCTTGATCTCTGTAATGACCAAGCGTTGGACTCAGACGCCTATCTGCATTTTGGTGATATAAGTGAAGAGAAACTTGAGAGGGACTCTGACCTCAATGCTCAGGGGTCATTTGTTGAAAAAGCACATCCATTGTTTGACGATATTCCAACACTGTCTCGCTGTGCTGTAAGAGTTCGTGGTGAAAAATGCTATCCCGGTAGTGCAGTGATGATGCCAGCCGGTAGCTATATGGCCTTGCAGGCTCCACATAAAAATGTGGGAAATTATTGGGGGGCTATTCTCGACAATAACGTGAACGTGTCAGTTTCTTTAACGAGAGAAGGTGAAATAGGTGATCCTTTCCCCAGAGAAGTAGGGGCGATTCTCAAATATGGGGGATACGAAGTAAGGAATTTACATACCCAAAAACTCCAGGGCGGTACGCTTGAAGTTCACCACTTGCTGATTGATGACAAGTATCTCCATAAAAGGGTTTGTATGCGTAACTGGCCTGATCATGGTAGTGCTTCTCCCGCTGATCTTGTTGCACTTGCCATGCTTGTAGAAAACCTGACCCAAGACCAAGAGTCTATAGCCGTAAATTGTATGGCTGGAGTTGGAAGGACGGGTACCTTTATCGCTGTGATTGAGATGTTACGAAGAGCCCTTGCAGGAAACCCATTGAAAACCCGGGATGAGCTTGATGATCTTATCAAGACTATGCGAAAGCAAAGGGGAGGGAATACTGTTCAGACTCAAGTCCAGTACAGTACACTGGAGCGGATTCGCAAGAGTATAGACACTCTGTTGCAATCTTTCAGACCTTTGCTGGAGCTAGGTGCAAAGTCTTGAGAATTCAGAAACAGCGGCTTTTCGATAGATTAGAAAAGCAGCTGTTCTCCCTACTTAATGGGTGGCCACAGTTCACCGGAAGGTACCGATCCCATCACCAGGAAACCAATCAGTACATTTAACGGTAACTTGGCCAGATCAAATGGCTGGATATAGGCTACCTCTGGACTCTGGTAGGCTTTGGTAAAGCCTGTTAACCCACATGCAATCAGGAGCAGAAACCACATGCTTGCTTCAGACAGCGCCAGTACGGGAATTGAGATAAACAGGTTAAACGGCACGGTCAAAGCAAACAGATCAAACGGATAGAACACCAGAGTTGTAGGACTTTCCGTTTTGCACTGAGCCTTGGTCATCAATGAGAAAGCCACCCAGAACAGCGCAGCAGTGGGATCATTAACAGAGCGATGGCCTGCCAGATAGTCATCGAACACCAGTGGCTGTTGTAGCAACACGAGTAACAGAGAATGTCAGATGATTGGTTTTCAGGCTTTCCCTAAAATCCTGGCAGGCCATCCAGAGTAGAAGCACCACAGTAGCAATGTCGTACTGGTAAAGCGCCTTTAGCCCTCTTGATGAGGTTTTTTCTTTACTGAGCACCTCAATTGTTAGTCATTCTAACCGTCATGGTTATTGTCTCTGTCTATTTGGGTTAGCTGTACGAACGAATACTTCTCTGACAGGTCTGATTGTTCAGGTTTACTTTTTTCAGAGCAGGGAGGTTCTAACATGGATTATCAAGATTTAGGTATTCGTGAGCTGGCATGTCGAGATGATGGCTATTTGGGAGAGGATGGCCCGGATAACCAGCCAGACTGTTGTGCAAAGTTTGGAGCCTATGCTGTTTCCACAGCTAGATTTACGGGTACCTGGGTGGTTCCTGTTATTCCTTTCTGCCAATACTCAGCAAAGGCTATCAATACATTAGCTGTTCAACCGATTTGTGCACTCTGTTACCACATTGGCCGGTGTTTTGATCCAGTTATACAAGTTGAGTATGAGCTCGATCAGCTTGAAGCAAAATATACTTTTGATGAGGAAGAACTCAGGCAAAAAAATGCTGATGAGACAGCGAAAGGTCATCGTGTCCAGCAGTACTTTGATAAGAAAAAAGAAATAAAGGAAAAGGTAGGAGATTTAGCCCGAGCAGGATCTAACAAACGTTTATGTCGTTTAATGGAACGGCTTGGTATTGAAGTAGAAGTTAAAGACAAAGTTGAGAAACTTGAAAATGAGTTGGCTGATATCTCACGTAATCTAAAAGAGTTTGAGTGTATTAACGAGAAAATTACTGAAGAGTGTGAAGATGTTAAAAGACAGCTTAAAAATGCCAAAATATTATTGGACAGCACTATAGAGGAAGGTGAGCAGAGCAAGTTGGAGGCTCGTGATTCTCTTACACAAATGAGGCACCAGCTGGAAGAACTTCAAGGACAGTTGGAGGTTACAGAAAGAGAAGAAAAATCTGCATTTAATCAATATCAATCTAAGATTTTTGAGCTGGAAAATACAATTAACACAGAACAAGAGCAGCGATTTGTAGCACAAAGTCAGCTGAATGATAAAGCTCAAGAATTTCAGTCAGAGTTGGCGGTTAAGCAAAGGGCTTGTCGTAACCTTGAGCACCGTTTAAGGCAGAAAGAGCAGGAAATAACAGAAATAACTCGTGAGATGAGGCAGCAACAGGCATCTCAAGGGCATAGTCATAAAGAATCTTTAGAAGAAATAACAAGGTTACAAAGTGAATGTGAGTATTTGAGCAATTGTCTGGCAAGCGAAAAAGAGCGTAATGACGAACTGACTCAGCATAATAATGATCAGGTTTCACGGTTTCTGACAGATACAAAACGTTTGGAGAAGGAGCGGCATGATCTTATTCATGAGCGAGATGGGTTGCAGAAAACTATGCGGCAAGTTGGTTCAAACTCAAGTATATTAAATCAAGAGTTTAAACAAAACAAGTGGGAGCTGAGTCAGTGTCAGGCTGAGTTAAAGAATATCAAGGCATCACTAGAGAAGGCTGAGAAAGCGAAGCAAGATAGTGAACGCAGATGCAGGAGCGCTTTGAAAGAAAAAGAGCAGCTAGAGCGTCAGCTTTCAGAATGGTCTGGAACAGAAGATCAACTGGAAAGCCTTCGCGCCCATAAGGTGAATTTATCGTCACAAACAGACAAGCTGATAGCTGAAAAAGCCGAGCTGGCAGGACTGCTTGAAGAGCTGCGGCATCAACTTGATATTGAACAAGATAAGTTTGCTAAAGAGAAGGCAGAATGTGAGAAGGCTAAAAGAAATGTAACACTTGTTTTAGCGCAAAAAGAACATTACAAGACTTTATATGAGAAAAGTGAAGAAGACTCAAAAGTAAAAGTTGAAGGTGTTCAGAAGGAAAATGGCGAGTTGAGAGCGGCACTGAAGGACATGCAAGTGTCTTATGAAAGAGCTCGAACAAGCCGGCTGCAACTGGAGCAAAAGATGAAAGTTGAGCAGAAGAAAATGCAGGGGGAAGTTGGTCGTATTACTTCTGATAGTCAGACAAGAATTTCAGAGCTTGAAGAACAGTTACAAAGAAACAGTGAAGCTGTGGCCGGGAGTTTAAGGGCGCAATTAAGGGAGCTACAAGAGTCAAGCCAACAGAAGACCGGTGCAAGTAAAGCTGAAATAAGTCATTTGCAAGAAGAGAACACGCGCTTAACCAGTGTTATGAAGGAAAGTCGGAATAAGCACCAATCTGAACTTGACGCCCAAAAGAGATTGGTAATAAAGCGAGATCAGGAACTGAAGGCAAGTCAGACCAGAGCATCTGATCTTGAAGATAAAATGGCTCAACTTAGAATGGATTTCGAAAGGCAAAATGCTGCGCTGAAACAGCAATTGCAAGAACAGCAGCAGAATGCTCTTACTACAGAGATAGAACTGACAACTGCAAGAGCTAACAATCGAAAGCTTGAAACTGAGGTTACCAGGCTGAGTCAGATTCTCCAGCAAACAACAGATACTGTTCATGGAGTATTGAATGCCTTTACGGGACAGTTTAACCGACTAAAGCTTGCCGGATTGATATTCAATCTTATAACAGGAACAGCTGGTGCCCATGCCAGAGAGAGGCAAAAAGTGCAGGAAGGGCTTGAAGCTGCCAATGAAATTTTGAAGCAGAAAGATCAGCTGTAAGAACTTTGAGGGAGATACTTTTCTAAACTTGGGAATCCATACAAAATGGTACATTAGCCTAAACACATGGTGTGAGTTTCTCTGTAACTCCACAAATAGGACACCCTACAATGGCTGAAGCCATTGTAGGGTGTCCAACTCGGGGGCAAGCCTCCGAGATTTCCGCTACGCGGATAAAAGATTTTTCCAGAATAGTTTAACGAGGCGGAAGAGCGGGAGTCGGCTGCGCTGGCAAAAGCGCTGGCTCATCCGGCAAGAGTACGACTGCTCAAAATTCTGATTATGATTTTTAGTGAGCTTCAATCGGCTTGTTAGCATAATGACCTATATGAAGATCAAAACGGTCATGACGTTGAACCGGGCTGTTCCAGGCATGCTCGGCAGAGAAGGTTGTCACATTCCCAATATGCCCAAGGCCATTGCGCATATTGCCCAGCTTTGGCACAACATCACCTTTGATGTTGTAATGAGAAACGTACTTGTCGGCATCTGTTTTTGAGCTTTCTGGAAGTTCATTTTGCATGCCACTTCCCAATTGAGCACTGCAAAAACATTCAGCCTTGAGTGGCTGTGCTCTGTTTAAAGCCGCATAAGTTGCTTCGCCAGCCCCTTTTGAATGTCCAGAAAGAACAACTGAATAATCTTCATAACCAGAGCTTTTAGTGTCTGTTAAGCGCAAAAGTTCATCGGTCAGTGCTTTTGCCTGACGGTAGCTGTGAGGAGTTTTTCCAAAAATAGCATTCTTAATATTGGCTCCCCACTGCTTAAGAGTTGAACCACCATTCAGTACCATTCTCTTATTCAGGCCACCTTGTTTGGTTCCAGAAGTGGTGCCTCCAAAGATCAGGCGAATTTCCTTTGTTTCAGGGTTTTTTACAACCATTGCAACAAGGCCTGTTTTTTTATCACTGATCAGACCGGTATCTTCACGCAGCTTATAATCTCCAGACTCTGCCAGTTTCGAGCTTAAGTCCTTGTCAATATCCCAGTTACCCAAACGTGAGAAATCAGCTCCAGGCTCCAGCTTACTGCTGGCAGCATCTTTCACACGACTGATATCCTGATGGTATGGAAGAGCTGCCAGTTGAGAAGAGACATGTAACTGAACCTTATCAGTTGTTTCTGTAGGTGGCGGGACTTCTTTTTTATAGCTGGCAGGAACAGGAGAGGATGGACGCAGGCTTGCGGCACCACCGCTTGAAATGGCACCTCTTCTGCCCAGCATTCGGCTGACTTGCTGGCGAATCCTATGATTTCTTTGCTTGGATGGATGAAGGTTACGATCACGTAGCCGCCCACCAGCTCCCCCTGGTCTGGTTGATTCTCCCGTACTCGACCTGCCTGCTTCAGGAAGGGAGGACTGCCCTTTTGAGGGATCAATAGGAGATAACCCGCTCCCCCCGATGTTCATGGTGCGATCCCCTCATTGGGGATGGCATCAGAATTGATCAGTTCGATCTCTTCACCCTGAAGAATTTCTGACAAATCTGATCCCATTGCAATAAAGTTTTCAGCCATCTTCTCAAACTCACCCACCTCAAGATCTTTGATGGGACGGCTTGTCATCAGGTGGATAGCCTGGCCGTCAGGGTCAATGCAAAACCAGTGTCCGGACATCTGCATCTGATGGCTGTTCAATGACAGTAATTGCAGAGCGCGGGCTTCGCGTACATCGGGCTGGGCAGGCACGGGGGCCAGCATTCGATGAAGCAGAAGCTGCTCGCTGGATTCTGGCAACTCGATATTAATAACCACTTCACCTATCTGATTCTCAATGGCGCATATTCCATCTTCTATGGGCAGTTCCTGCCCGATACTGCTTGATAATGCAGCGATCAGATCCTCAAACAGCTCCTGATGGGATGGCATAGTGTGACTCTCTTCGACCCTTTCGAGGAATTATCGGCAAGAATTATCTAAGCGTGACTCCGGATCAGGCAGAACTCTCCCAGAGCAACTTGGCAGATATAATCAACGTGGCTTCGCCCCTCTTAAACCACCATGGGAAAACCTCCAGCAAGCTGACCCACACCTATGTGAAGCTTGAGCGGTTGCCGAATGTAAGCAATAAGTCCAACAATCATCACCAGATCCAGTGGAACAGTGACATACCCGTTCGTCAGGAAAAATCTGAGAGAGGAGATATGACTGGTAAAGTTCAGTACTTCTGTGTGGCTGTTGCGACCGGCAGGGAGTGACCCAGCAGAGCTGCCAAAGAAAATACAGGATGGGGCACCAATGTAACGGCGTAACGGCTATCTGAGTTGTAACGGTTATCTGAGTTCTTGGATAAAGCACCCTATACAGATGAGATCCAGACTGCTGCATATGAGCCAGCCCTGGAACGCACTCTGCAACCGGTTAGGTATAACACAAGAACTGGCTACTGCTTCCTCAGTAGTTTCTCAAAGTAGCCGATTTTGCTTCGGAATAAATTCTTTCCGGCACTTACTTTTGCCCTCTCAGCTGGCGCCAGAGGTGCAAGATTATCTCTGCACATTTCTTCATAAAGTTTAATTGCAGCGTCAAGGTATGCAGTTTGATAAAGCATTACAGGTTCAACACTAATAACTTCACCACTTTTCATCGGAACAAATGGTTTCATCCTACGGTTTACCAAAACCCTGCAATACGTGCCATTTAGCCAAATATCTCTGGTATAAACTTCCTGTTTACGTTCACAGAAACCCTTAAACTCTGCACGGGTGGGTGAACTCTCTTCTCCCAGTGCGGGTTTTGTCAAAAGCACATCATCCTGTTTGCGGGTTGCTTCCTTTCGAATCATTCGCTTTGACAGTATCGGTTTCTTTTTCCTGCGGGGTAGAGCACTGCGCTGGCCATCCATTTTCTCCACCAGCAGCTTACCCTGACGGCGTAGATAAGCATTTCCTCGAGCTCGGAACGTTTCTTTTGAAACAGCGCATACATACTGATGGCCATTGACATGCCGGGATAGGACAAAATAATCCTTATGGTTTCTATAGCAGCCCTTTTTCCCAATAAATACTTTATGATTGTGCCTACCCTGAGACAGAACATGACCACGGAATTCCTCAAAAGAGTGAGTGTCTCCAGTGTACTTGTAAACTTCTTTCTCAGGAGCGCACGCATGGCCTTGAAAAGTGGCAGGTTCTATAAGGGGAATATCAGGGCCTTTTTTGATGCCTGATTGCGAAAAACCATCTGTACCAAAACCTTCTCTGGATTTATAAGCTATTCGCATTTTGGCTCCCCCAAAGCTTATCAGTTAGATCTGATAACAGGTTGGACAAACTTCTGGCCAGAAGGTTCCCTGACATTGGTCTATAAGAACCGTTACTTCCCACATTTAAGCCTTGGAAAACATAAAACCAAACCTTGTGCTAAACCTTCCTGATCATTCCGGGAGGTTCTGCAGCAATGCACCGAAACATATTAGCCCAGACTTTCACGAAACCTGTTTTGACGACAGTGGTATTATCATTTTCGTCCTTTGCCTTCAGTCAGGATATCGGGTCACCGGTTACCACGAAACCGGATCTCTGGCAGCCAGCAAAACTGGTTGTTTTTGGAGATAGTTTGAGTGACAGCAACGGAGACTCTTTCCGCCCTCCGGAAACCGCCCACTCTACCTACAACCTGCTCCGTACACTGCGGGGAGAGACGGCAGCACTTCCGGACGGAACAATCACACGTCCCACGAATCTTGACCAGATTATTGGACGCCGTGCGACCATTGATAATATCAAAGCCAACTTTGACCTGGTGGCGAAAGAGATTCGCAAAGAGGGTCAGGAGAAAGGCTTTACTGGCCGGGTTATGAACAATGTTCGGGCCAGCGTGGTGAAGTCTCTGGGCACAGCTCTCAACCTGACCCTGAAATATCTGGACAAAGCTGAAGATCATTTTGATGAAAACGTGCTGAAACGCGTGGAGCGCATTACCGAATGGGTTCAGAAACGTCAGAAAGGTCTTGATCCCTCCTCTCTCTCCTACAAGGCCTTTGACTCCCTGAATCGGCAGTTCCACTACCTGACCAACCTGATAGAAAAAGATATGACTGGAGTTGTGCTGGATTTTGGCAACGATCAGCTGATCAATATCACCAGCAGGTTTGCTGATGCCATTCCTCTGGTTCCTGCCCCTGAATATTACGTAACCGGAAAATGGACCACCGGTGAAGAGATGGATCAGGTGTGGGTGGAATACCTCTACAAAATGATGTCTAACAAAGATCATCAGGTAAAACTGGATAATCGGGCCATGGCAGGCAGCTGGACGCTATGTGCAGCCGACAAGGTTGAAGCCATGGGTGTTCTGGACGATCTGACAGACGGCTTGGTTTCAAATACCACCATGTTGTTTCAGGGCAGCCTGATTCCTCCTTGTGAATCTCTGGTCATACAGTCCTACCTGAACGAGCGCAGAAATATCTTTGAGAAAGACAATGGCCACACGCCGAACCCGGGTGACTCCATTATCGAACCAGACACCCTCGTGGTTTTCTTCAATAGTGCCAATGACTTCCTCAACAAATGGTCGGATCCTGATGATGTAGCACAAGAGCATGCCCGGAATGTGTGGCATATTCTTTCTGCCGGAGCACAGCGAGTTGCCGTTGTTCTGCTGCCAGATATTTCTGACACACCTCGCTATCACCCCAACCGTTCAGAACCCAAAAACAAAGAAGCCCTGTTTATCTCCGACCTGGTACAACGTTACAACACCAGCCTTCTTATGCGTCTCAACCTGTTGCGTGAAGAGTTTCATGGCAGCAACAGCTATCAGGTGATGACCATTGATGGCAACAAAATGTTCAAGGAGCTGCAAGCCGAAAAAAAATGGGATATCACCAACCCAATCCTTGATATAGCCGTTCCGGGCACCGATCTGGCCACAACCCAAACTGCAAAGAAAGAACCTGAGAACTTTGTCATTCAGGAGCTGAAACAGAACCGAGCCTTTGATGATACCTGGAATATTCTAGGCGCAAGAATTTACGATTCCGATGAAACGATGCCTTTCTTTGCAGACAGCGTTCACCCCAGCGCTGAAGCTCACTACGCCATTGCTGAGAAAGCCTGTCAGATGATGAGCACAGATTTTAATATTCCCTGTAGCATCAATAACTACCCACCAGAGCAGGCGAAAGCAGACAAGGGAGTAAAGCCTGCTGGCTAAGCTCTGATGATTGATAGAAACAAACGCAACCTGCTTTTTGGCAGGTTGCACTCCTCCGATACAGATCGGGATAGACAAACCCCTTTCTACCCGCCCTGGGCACAGCCCGAAAAAAGGTTTCTGGAGTCCTGCACCCGTTGCAACAAATGCATAAACATTTGCCCGGAAAACATTATCGGTTCTGGGGATGGCGGCTTTCCTGAAATCAACTTTGAAAACGGAGAGTGCACATTCTGCGAAAAGTGCATTAATGAATGCGAAACCGGTGCACTTCACAAAAACACACCAGATCAACCTCCCTGGCTACTTACAGCACACATACAAGACAACTGTCTTTCACTGCAAAACATTACCTGCAGCCGATGTGCTGACGAATGTGAGTCACGCTCCATAAATTTGAACTACTCTGCTCATGGTATTTCCACACCGACAGTTAACAGTGATAGCTGCACCGGATGTGGAGCCTGTGTGAGTAATTGCCCTGTCAAGGCAATCACCATACGGAATGAAGCAAAGAAAAACCGAATGGCCTGAGTACAACTATGAATGCGACTGCAGAACAGCCAATAGATATCTGCGGACTTGTGGTTCTTTCAAAACCGGAACAAACCACCGATGTACGCCAGCAGCTTAATACTATTCCCGGACTGCTAATCCACGCTAGCGATGCCCGTGGTCGTATGGCTGTCACTATCGAAAACCAGACCGAGTCAACGATTCCGGTACATCATCATATGGACTCTATTCGCGCTATTGGCGGTGTTGTCGATGTGTCACTGGCGTACTCCCACTGCGAATAATTTCGTCATTGCTTGTAAAGGTTATCAACAGTTCAACCAGAGCGTTCACCATGCAAAGTCGCCGTGAATTTATTCGAAACTCCGCTGCTGTTGCAGCGGCAAGTGCTGCAGGGCTGTCACTTCCTGCTGCTGCCTCAGAAGAACTAATTGCCTCAGACAAAGGTGATGGAAAACTCCGCTGGGATAAGGCTCCGTGCCGTTTCTGCGGTACCGGATGCAGTGTTCTTGTAGGCACTCAGAATGGTCGAATGGTCGCATCACAGGCAGATCCCGAATCGCCAGTTAATCGTGGCCTGAATTGTATTAAGGGATACTTTCTCCCCAAAGTCATGTACGGAGAAGATCGTTTACAAACACCCTTATTGCGGATGAAGGATGGCAAGTATCACAAAGAGGGCGAGTTTACTCCGGTATCCTGGGAACAGGCCTTTGATGAAATGGAGAAGCAATTTCGAAAAGCTCTCAGGGATATCGGCCCTACGGGGATTGGAATGTTTGGTTCAGGACAGTGGACTGTGTGGGAAGGTTACGCAGCTTCCAAACTGATGAAGGCTGGATTTCGCTCCAACAATATCGACCCAAATGCACGACACTGTATGGCTTCTGCTGTGGGTGGTTTCATGCGCACCTTTGGCATGGACGAACCTATGGGTTGCTATGACGACTTTGAGAATGCTGATGTATTCGTGCTCTGGGGCTCAAATATGGCGGAAATGCACCCGGTTCTCTGGAGCCGCGTTGCAGCACGCACTCTTGCTCACGACCATGTCCGTATAGCGGTGCTTTCCACCTATGAGCACCGTTCCTGCGACCTTGCTCACCACACCCTGATTTTTGAACCTCAAACCGATCTGGCTATCGGTAACTTTATCTGTAATCACATTATTACTACGGGCCGTGTGAACAAAGTCTTTATAGATAAACACACTCATTTCCGAATGGGCACCCCAGATATCGGCTATGGGCTGCGGCCAGAAAATCCTCTGCAAAAGAAAGCTAAAAATCCGGACAGCGGCGCTTCAAAACCAATCACTTTCGACCAGTTCGCCAAGTTTGTCAGTGAATACACTCTGGATAAAGTATCCAAAATGTCTGGGGTCAGCACCCGGGGGTTACTGGAACTGGCAGAGTATTACTCGAATCCGGATTCTAAAGTTATGTCTCTCTGGACCATGGGTGTCAACCAGCACACCCGCGGTGTATGGATGAACAATATTATCTACAACATCCACCTGCTAACCGGAAAGATATCCAAGCCAGGCTGTGGCCCATTCTCATTAACCGGCCAGCCTTCAGCCTGTGGCACCGCCAGAGAAGTCGGCACTTTTTCACATCGCCTGCCTGCCGATCTGGTGGTGATGAATCCTGAGCATCGAAGAACAGCAGAGAAAATCTGGAAGCTGCCCTCAGGAACGATTCCCGGTAAACCCGGTTATCACGCTGTACTGCAGGACCGTATGCTCAAAGACAGCAAAATAAATTCTTATTGGGTTATGTGTAACAACAATATGCAGACGGCTCCCAATCTGGAGCAGGAAACTCTGCCCGGTTACCGAAACCCAAAAAACTTTATTGTGGTGTCTGACCCCTACCCCACTGTAACCACCACGGCAGCCGACCTTATTTTGCCCACAGCCATGTGGGTTGAGAAAGAAGGCGCCTACGGTAATGCTGAGCGGCGTACCCAATTCTGGTACCAACAGGTGAATCCACCCGGTGACTCTCGCAGTGACCTCTGGCAGTTAATGGAGTTTTCTAAACGCTTTAAAACCGATGAAGTCTGGCCTTCAGAGTTACTACTTCGTAACCCGGAATATAAAGGAAAAACCTTGTTCGATGTTCTATACGCCAACGGGCAGGTGAACAAGTTCCCTTTAAGTGAAACAAACCCAGATAAAGAGAACATGGAATCCAAACACTTTGGTTTCTATGTGCAGAAAGGGTTGTTTGAAGAATATGCAATGTTTGGTAGAGGTCATGGTCACGATCTGGCGCCTTTCGATATGTATCACAAAGTTCGTGGATTGCGTTGGCCTGTTGTCAACGGCAAGGAAACCCTGTGGCGCTACAGAGAAGGGTACGACCCCTATGTAAAAGCCGGCGAGGAAGTCAGCTTCTACGGAAAGAAAGATGGAAAAGCCTGGATGTTTGCTTTGCCTTATGAGCCACCACCTGAAGTACCGGGAAAAGAATATGACCTGTGGCTCTGTACTGGCAGGGTTCTTGAACACTGGCATTCAGGCAGCATAACCCAACGAGTTCCAGAACTGTTCAAAGCCTTTCCTGATGCCATTTTGTTTATGAATCCGGATGATGCCCGAGAGCGGGGTTTACGAAGGGGAAGTGAGGTCAAAGTCAGCTCTCCACGAGGTGACATTCTCACCCGGGTAGAAACACGCGGACGCAACCGTATGCCCCGGGGGATAACCTTTATACCTTTCTTTGATGCCTCAGAGCTGGCTAACAAACTGATTCTGGATGCCACTGATCCATTATCCAAACAGACGGATTTTAAAAAGTGCCCCGTTAAAGTTGAGAGGGCGTAGTTATGTTCAGCAAACCCATAGCCAGAACAGTTGCAGCCGCTGTGCTTTGCTCATCGGTAGCCATAACGGCAGTTATCGCTACCGACCAATCTTTATCAAGTGGCCCCGAATCACTGCGTGGAGAAACTCCGCTTTTGGATGACAAAACGCCCCCTCGGCTGAAGGATTTCCCCAAAGAAGCCGGGAAATTTTTACCCAACTATATTGGGCAACCACCATTGATTCCCCATGCAATACGGGGCTATGAGATATCAGCCAACAATAATGCCTGTCTTGCCTGCCACAGCCTTGATAATGCCCACAAGTTCAAGGCCACTCCAATTGGTTTTTCTCACTTCCGGGACAGGGACGGAAACCTTTTGTCTGATGTTTCACCCAGTCGCTACAACTGCACCCAGTGTCATGTCCCCCAAAAGAACGCACCTCCTCTGATCAAAAATCTGTTTGATCCTGTTGAGAGCCTGAAACCATGAAGATCAAGCATCTTATTCCAGCATGGTGTCTCCGCTACTGGAATAAATTAACCTATCCAGTAGCACTGGCTCTGTGGGTTGTTCTGGCTTTTGGCTTTATGGCGGGGGTTATTTTCTGGGGTGGTTTTAACACTTTAATGGAGGCCAGTAACACCGAAGCCTTCTGCACAAGTTGTCATGAAATGCGTGATAACGTGTTTCAGGAAATCAAGCCCACCATCCATTACAGTAACCGTTCTGGTGTCCGTGCGACCTGCCCGGATTGCCATGTTCCCCATGAGTGGACTTATAAAATTATCCGTAAGGTACAGGCCAGTAAAGAAGTCTGGGGCAAGATCACAGGCAAAATTGATACCCGGGAGAAGTTTCTCGAGCACCGTCACTCTATGGCTGAACGAGAGTGGGCAAGGATGAAAAGCAATGATTCAAGAGAGTGTCGGAACTGCCATAATTTTGAGTATATGGATTACTCCGTACAGTCTAAACGTGCTGCCTATATGCACAGTACGGCTCTCGCCAATGGTCAGGCAACGTGTATCGATTGCCACAAAGGCATAGCCCACAGACTGCCTGATATGAGTGATGTTGAACCCTGGACACCTCAGGAAAACACGGTGACACAATGAGCTCTTTAGAATGGTTGATCTGGAATATTCTCGGCTATGCCACTATGCCGATGATATTTCTGGCAGGATTTGCAGGTACGGCGCTTGTCGCCTGCATTCTTATGGATCTGTTCAAAATAAAATCCATAAGCGAGGAATAAAGTACTGGCAGGAGGCGGGGACGTTTCGCACTCCTGCCAGTTGGAAACTTTTAGCTGTATCAGTGATACAAGGGAGAATCATCGCTGCAAACAATCTGGTTGATACATTCGTCAATCATTTCAGTGGTGATAGGCAACTCTGAACCATCTTCGGTAATGAGAGCTGCACCAAACATTGGATCGGCGGTGCCGGCAATTTCCTGTAACGTTTTCAGTGATTCCATCGTAATCCCCTTTCTCTATTTACAGCCAGCTTTGTTAAATCGCAGTTTCTGGTCTGTCAGTTCACTGTAATAACTATTACTCCACGGTTGTAGCAGTGTTTTGTAACAGAATGCTGGCTTTTGTGGTTAAGCAAGTCGCCAGCCAAAAGTCAGTATTTACTCACAGCTAGACCCTTATAATTTCTATAAGTTTCTGTAAAAAGACATCCATTACATCTTATGGACAGAGATCTATACTCAGCTATAGATCACAGGGAGTGTGTTATGCCAGTCAGACCACCTTCAAACTCCAGTACACCGACGCCTAGCCCATTGCCTCCTGAAAAGAGTTCTTCTAACTCCTGTAAGGGTCATCTTGTTGCGACAGTCAGCAACCATGATATTTATCTGGAAATGTTGCAGCCAATCATGGGAGACAGGAAACTGGTATTAGATACCCTCAAGGAATTTCTGAATATTCCTCAAAGTGGTAATTGAAAGCGGTGGAAGATAAAACGCTCAGGCCAGCAAAAAGTCACTGGCCTGAGGGGCAAGGTTATTCTGTAGACAGCAGATCCATACGATGACGATCCATCATCTCCAGCGCACGGCCACCACCACGAGCTACACAGGTGAGAGGCTCTTCAGCAACAATAACCGGCAAACCGGTTTCTTCGCTGATCAGAGTATCCAGACCACGCATCAGCGCGCCACCGCCAGTCAGAACCACGCCACGCTCGGCGATATCGGAAGCCAGCTCCGGCGGAGACTGTTCCAGAGCGCTCTTCACTGACTGAACGATGGAGTTCAGGCTGTCTTGCAAAGCTTCCAGAACTTCATTGCTGTTCAGGGTAAAGCTGCGGGGCACACCTTCTGCCAGGTTACGGCCACGAACATCAATCTCGCGAACTTCGCCCATTGGGTAAGCAATGGCGATTTCCTGTTTAATACGCTCAGCGGTCGATTCACCGATCAAGCTGCCATAGTTACGACGAACATAAGTTACAATGGCTTCGTCGAAACGATCACCACCGATACGAACAGATTCAGAGTAAACAACACCGCTCAGGGAGATAATGGCGATCTCTGTCGTACCACCACCCACGTCAACAACCATGGAGCCACTGGCTTCTTCAACTGGCAGGCCAGCACCAATAGCCGCAGCCATAGGCTCTTCAATCAGGTAAACCTCACGAGCACCAGCGCCCAGCACAGATTCCCGGATTGCGCGCCGCTCAACTTTCGTAGACTTGCAGGGTACACAAACCAGAACCCGTGGGCTTGGCTGGATAAAGCTGTTTTCGTGCACCTTGTTAATGAAGTGCTGCAGCATTTTTTCACACACGTCGAAGTCCGCGATCACGCCATCTTTCATGGGGCGAATGGCAGTAATGCTGCCAGGGGTACGCCCCAGCATACGCTTTGCGTCCATACCGACAGCTACCACGCTCTTCTGGGTTCCCAGATTCCGGATAGCAACCACTGAAGGTTCATCCAGTACGATCCCTTTATCACGCACATAGACGAGGGTGTTAGCTGTTCCCAGGTCAATGGATAAGTCTGTTGAGAACAGTCCGCGCAATCTCTTTAACATAGTGTCCTGTGGCCCCTGCGGAGGGCATTCTCAATAAGTGGGTCCTGCTGCGGGTATTTTACGACACCTGCGCCCAGGATGGCTTGTGCAAACAAAAGGTTTGCGCCCATTTTAACTTTGTACAGTAAACAACCACATGCAAATAAGGCTGCCTGCTTCTGTACTGTAACTGCGTAAAGCCTTTCACACAGTCACGCAAATTGTTTTGCCGTGTTCCTGTAAAACTTGCCCAGCAAATAAGCAAAAAGGAAACATATCGTAGATTTTCGGCATAATCTGCCAACTCTAACAATCGTCTGCACCCCCGGCAAGACGCACATCTCCGTCATCTTGACATTCTGTTTGCTGAACCTCTCTTGCATACCCTAGCAAAAGAACCTTGAGATTATGGAGACAACCCCCTAAATTAGGCCGATTCACTAAAAAATTGCAGCGCAAGCTGTGCATAACCCGACACTCATCACAGAAAGAGTGTTAATTGCGTTCATTCCAGCGGAGAACATTTCATGGCGATCGACCGCTCCACCGTAGAGAGCGTCGCTCACCTTGCCCGGCTGTCTATCAGCGAGGATGAGGTCAGACAGACAACCGAACAAATCACGGCCATTATGGGCCTGATTGATGAAATGCAGGCTGTCGACACTAATGGCATTGATCCACTTGCCCATCCCCTTGATGCGGTACAGCGGCTAAGAGCAGACGAAGTTACTGAATCTAATCAGCGCGAAAAGCTGCAGAACAATGCACCAGCCACTGAAGATGGCCTGTTCCTCGTTCCCAAAGTGATTGAGTAACAGCTTTTACCGGCTCTACCCACATCCGTCCTGCCGCCATACTGACTCACAGATTACACACTATGCCAAACACAAGCGTGTACGAAAAAAGCCTTGCAGAGCTTTCCCGGTCGCTGAAAGCCGGTGAAGTGTCCAGTGTTGAACTGACACAAAGTTATCTCGATCGTATCAATACCTTTGATAATGACCTGAATGCCTTTATTACCGTGTGCCCTGATCTGGCACTGGAACAGGCCAAAGCCGCAGACGAGAGAATAGTCGCAGGTCAGGCTACTCCGCTAACCGGTATTCCTCTGGCCCATAAAGATATCTTCTGCACAGAAGGCATTAAAACCAGCTGCGGTTCTAAAATGCTGGATAACTTTATTGCCCCTTACGAGTCCACAGTAACAGCCAACTTTAAAGCGGCTGGTACGGTCAATCTGGGCAAGCTGAACATGGACGAGTTTGCCATGGGCGGCTCTAATGAAAACAGCTTTTATGGCCCGGTTAAAAACCCTTGGAATCGTGACATGATTCCAGGCGGTTCTTCCGGTGGTTCTGCCACAGCTGTTGCCGCTCGCTTAGCCGCTGCCGCTACCGGTACTGATACTGGTGGCTCTATCCGCCAGCCTGCCAGTATGTGTGGCATTACCGGCCTGAAGCCAACTTATGGTCGCGTATCCCGCTGGGGCATGATCGCCTTTGCCTCCAGTCTGGACCAGGCCGGCCCAATGGCGCGCAGCGCTGAAGATGCCGCCATGATGCTGAATATTATGGCTGGCTTTGATCCCAAAGATTCCACCTGCATGGATCGTGCAGTACCGGATTACACCGCAACACTGAACGAGCCACTGAAAGGTCTGCGCATTGGCCTGCCAAAAGAGTACTTTGCCGAAGGTTTGGACAGCCGGGTTGAACAGGTTGTTCGTGACGCTATAGCAGAGTACAAAAAGCTGGGGGCAACAGTTAAGGAAATCAGCCTGCCACAAACTCACCACTGTGTAGCAGCTTACTACGTGATTGCCCCCGCTGAAGCTTCCGCCAACCTGTCTCGCTTTGACGGTGTTCGCTTTGGCCACCGCTGTGAAGATCCAACCGACCTGGAAGATCTCTACAAGCGCAGCCGTGGCGAAGGGTTTGGCAGCGAGGTAAAAAACCGAATCATGGTAGGCGCTTACGCTCTGTCAGCCGGTTACTATGATGCTTACTATGCCAAGGCACAGAAACTGCGTCGCATGATCCGGGATGACTTCCTGAAAGCCTTTGAAGACGTGGATGTTATTATGGGGCCAACGGCTCCTACTCCAGCTTTCCCCATTGGTTCAAAGGCTGATGATCCTGTTGCCATGTACCTGGGTGATATCTTCACCATCTCCACCAACCTTGCAGGCCTGCCTGGCATGAGCGTTCCTGCGGGTATGGTAGATGGCCTCCCCGTGGGTCTACAGATAATTGCTCCTCACTTTGAAGAAGCACGTCTGCTGAATGTCGGTCACCAGTTCCAACTGGTGACCGACTGGCATCAACAAAAGCCTGAAGCGATTTAAGGGGAGTATAACGATGCAATGGGAAGCCGTGATCGGGCTGGAAATTCATGTACAGCTCGCAACCAAAACCAAAATTTTCTCCGGAGCTTCAACAGCCTTTGGCGCTGAAGCCAACACCCAGGCTTGTGCCGTTGATCTTGGCTTACCCGGCACTCTGCCAGTGGTCAACGACGAAGCTATTAATATGGCGCTTAAATTTGGTCTGGGCATTGATGCTGAAATCAATAAGATTAACGTGTTTGAGCGTAAAAACTACTTCTACCCAGACCTGCCAAAAGGCTACCAGACCACACAACTGGAAAAGCCAATTGTTGGCGCAGGCCATGTAGATATCCCTCAAGAAGATGGCACTCTACACCGGGTACGCATCCACCACGCCCATCTGGAAGAAGATGCTGGTAAAAGCCTGCACGAAGACTTTCACGGCATGAGTGGTATCGACCTGAACCGTGCTGGCACGCCGCTGATAGAAATCGTAACGGAACCCGATATGCGCAACGCCAAACAGGCCGTTGCCTTTGCCCGCAAGCTACACGCCATTGTGACCACTCTCGGTATCTGTGATGGGGAAATGGCTCAGGGTTCCATGCGTTTCGACGTAAACGTCTCCGTTCGCCCCATGGGGCAGGAGGAGCTTGGCACCCGTACCGAAACCAAAAACCTGAACTCTTTCAAGTTTATGGAACGGGCTATCAATAAAGAGATTGAGCGCCAGATCGAACTCATAGAAGACGGTGGCACAGTTATTCAGGAAACCCGCCTCTATAACGGTGATACTGATGTGGCTCGTTCCATGCGTAGCAAAGAAGAGGCGAACGACTATCGTTACTTCCCTTGCCCTGATCTTCTGCCCGTTGTGATAGAAGACAGTCGTCTAGAGAAGCTGCGTGCAGACATGCCGGAAATGCCGGAAGCCCGTAAGGCACGCTTTATCAGCGATCTGGGCCTTGGGGATTACGATGCGGAAGTTCTCTCTGGTGAAGTCACAACAGCCAATTACTTTGAAGCGTCAGCGAAAGCTGGTGGTGACGCCAAGCTGGCTGCTAACTGGGTCATGGGTGAATTGGCAAAAACCCTGAACCAGAATGATCTGGAAATCAAAGATTCCCCAGTGTCTGCAGAGGTTCTTGGTGGCTTGATTGCCCGCATTAAGGACAACACTATTTCCGGCAAGATCGCCAAGCAGGTGTTCGAAGCCTTGTGGAAAGGTGAAGGGTCAACCGCTGATGAAATCATAGAAAAGAAAGGTCTGAAACAGGTAACTGACACCGGCGCAATTGAAGCCATTATCGATGAAGTTCTGGCCAATAATCCTGCGCAGGTTGAACAGTACAAAGCTGCTGATGAAGCCAAGCGTGGCAAGATGGTTGGATTCTTTGTTGGCCAAACCATGAAAGCGTCTAAGGGTAAAGCCAACCCTGGCATGGTTAACCAGTTGCTGAAGAAGAAACTGGGATAACTTATGCGCGAAATGTTTGGAAAGTCAGATCCTGCTGACTCTCCAAACATTCCTTCCTTGCAACCCTGACAGGTTCAACCGAAAAACTTCACTTCCGTCAGTTTTTCCGAAACATCCCACATGTTTGCAGCAATACTATGATCTTGTGCTCTCTTGTTGCGTTTCACTTTTACCGGAAAACCGTTCAGCTGGGTAAGACCTTTTGGCCCATAGAAGTCATCATTGTGCACATCTGCATCGCAGGCGGCTCGTAATGTTGGCAACGCTCCTTTCCAAGGCTTCATCGCAAACATTTTATTGAAGTGCCTTGAAGCATTGGTTCGCTGCAACTCAGTCTCTGTCCAACCAGGATGCGCACCTGCAACCAAAGGGGCACCAGGCCGATCTTTCAGGCGACGAACAAGCTCACTCATGAAATAAAGATTGGCCAGTTTGCTATCCCCATAAGAGTTCATCGGATTATAGGAACGTATTTCCCAAGCCAGATCATCAAAATCAATGTTGCCAAAATTATGGGCAATACTGCTCACCACAATTAAGCGGCTGTTTTCGGTTTTAATCAGTAAGTCCATTAGCAGCCCAGACAGAGCAAAATGCCCTAAATGATTGGTGCCCATCTGTAACTCAAAACCATCAGCGGTTTTGCTGTAAGGAGGTGTCATTACCCCTGCATTATTAATGAGAATGTCCAACCGCTGATACAGTGATTTAAACTCTTCTGCGAACATACGCACCGAAGACAGATCCGCCAGATCAAGAAGCAACAGCTTGACCTTTGCCCCAGGGTTTTCGTCTTTAATACGCTTTACTGCTGCCGCCCCTTTCTCTGGATTACGAACAGCGACAATAACCTCAGCATTTTTCTCAGCAATAACACGCGCTGTTTCTAACCCGATACCACTACTGGAACCGGTAACAATAACAACCTTTCCTGATAAATCCTGAATACTGTCGCTGGTCCAGCTGTTCTGGCAAACGGAATGAGTCATGGAAATATCTCCTGAATAATTATTAGAAATAATGATTTTTACTACTGGGCTGAATTTCTCTTCCACCAACTTTCCATTGGCCTATTTAATGTTTGGGAATAAGAAATGGTTTCCCCAATAACAGGCAGCAGGGTCTGAATATTTTCCTGCTGCGCCAGAGCCGTAATTCTTTCCATAGGGTCAAACCAGGCATGATTTGATAGATCGAATGTACCGTTATGAATAGGAACTAACACTTTACCCTGCACATCTTTGAACGCTTGCAAAGTGTCTTCTGGCATCATGTGAATATCACGCCACAGGCGATTGTACGCACCACATTCCATAAATGCGTAATCAAAAGGTCCATAGCGTTCACCAATCTCTTTGAAACCAGCAAAGTAGCCAGTGTCACCACTAAAGTAGAGCGAGTGATCTTTCGTTCTAATAACCCAGGAGCTCCAGAGAGTTTTATCTGAATCCAGTAATCCTCGACCCGAGAAATGCTGTGCGGGAGTGGATACCAACTCGATATCGCCAAACTGTTTTGTCTGCCACCAGTCCAGTTCAATGATTTTACTCTCATCAACACCCCACTCTCGCAACTGGCTCCTAATACCCAGTGGAACGATAAAGTGATTCACAGAATCCTTAAGAATTTGAATACTTCCGTAATCCAGGTGGTCATAGTGATTATGGGAAATAAGCACCCCTTCAATATCCGGCAACTGTTCGATATCAACAGGCACTTCATGAAAACGTTTTGGGCCAGCCCACTGGACTGGAGACGCACGCTTGCTGAACACCGGATCTGTCAGCCAGTTCTTACCTCCCAACTGAATAAGAAGAGTTGAGTGCCCTAACCTGGCAAAACGGGGGCTTTGATTTTCACTCACCTCAAACGCAGAAATGTTTAACGGTTGGATAGCAACACCATCTGCAGGAGTAGTTTCCGGGTGTTTGTTAAAGAGAACCTCCCTTGTGGCTCCCCATAGTTTTCCGAAACTGAATTGGTTGGTAGATACCTGGTTACGAAACTTGCCCGCCTCTTGTGAAAACTGAGGTGACTGTTCAAAGCGGTCGTTTTCTCTGCCAGAGAAGCCCGTAAACTTTGCACATCCAACCATAAAAACTCCTGCAAACAGCCAAATCGATATTTTCTTTTTATTCATAGTTACCAACCCGATGACCGACTAATCAGTCTATAACTTGCTAAAATTTTTTTATTTTTTTGCGATGCTGTTCCAGAAATACTGTAGAAGTGCAGTTCTGAAGTTCTGGTCTTGCCAGCAATCAGGATTATCCAGAACATACCCGGCACTGGTGAACAACTGAGCAGCCAGCTGCCGACTGAGTAGCTCTACAGGCAGTTGATGGAAAACACCTGAGGAAACGCCTTCTCCAAGGATATTGAGTCCGCCACCAAAGGCTTCATCAATACGTTCCCGGGTACTGGAAGTAATAAACGCAGATTCCCCGAACTGGGCAAGAAAGAGGAATTTATCCTGACTCTCCAGGGCCCAGTCAATCATCACTGCGAACATAGACAAAATTTGTTCCTTCAATGAACTCCCTTCTTTCAGGTTGCCCATGAGAAGGTTGCGCATTTCCATCTTAATCTCAAAATAGAGGGCGCTGATCAAGTCCTCCTTGGTTTTGAAATGATGGAAAAGTGTTCCTGTAGCAACCCCGGCAGCTTTGGAAATAGCTGATGTAGGAGTCTTCTCAAAACCATTCTCCATGAATAACTTCAGGGATGCTTCTAGTATCTGATCTCGCTTTGACATAACTGCTCGCCCAAACAAACCGACTAATCAGTCTATCTTTATAGGAAAACAAGATCTCTGCAAGCTGTATCTTCCCCTGAAAGAGTTTTCCCGCAGCCTTTCCTTCACCATCCAAGCTGATTACCAGCGAATCAGTGGGGATCAATAATAATGGTTACCAACAAACCCAAAGCGGATTTACCAGGTGTTCGCTACACCACTCTCGATAACGGATAAAAAGCCTGAATACAGAACGTTGGTGCAAGTTCTATCAAAGTTCTCACCCTGTACAGTGGCTCAGGCTGTACCCATGAGTGTCTTGCAGAAAAGCTGACGCCCCACGAAATCGAAGTTTATCTCTCCAGCCAGTTTGGCTTCCTGCATTCTGATCACCCTGACAATCCCAGCTTGTGAACGATGAATCGCTTTATGGGTGAAATTGATCAGGTTTATGCTGCACTGGGGTTGGAGCAGTGTTATCTGTATAGGCGGCCCTGAGAAGGTTTATGGGCTATTGAGTATTCACTAACTCGAAGTCAAGACGCTTACTTGTAAAGCTTTAATCAGCTTTCTGAAAACAAGTCGTCACTATCTGTTATTACCAGAGTTGGAGGTCTCCTACTGGCTTCTATATTCTTTTTGATCTCAGTCTCAAGAGTGGCAAAGTTTTTCTGGCATGGTTCGATCAGGGCAAATTTTGATGCCAAAGCAACATACCCGGTTGAATCAAATTCCCCAGCGCTGGCTACTGGCAAGGCTGCTCCGGTGGTAGGGGGCAAACCTTTCGTTGCAGTAACAAGTTCTTCAAACCTTGACACACACTCTTCACTCCAGGCTCCAGATTCAAGTAGTAAATTGGCCACATCAACTATTTTCTGACCGCAGGGATTACCTGATTCCCTGTGCGGACATGAGTCAAGGATTATCAAAACCCGCTCGAACCTCCTACTCATTTCTGTAAGATCCTGAAATGCTTTAGCATCAACAACAGCCGGAGTGTGAATAACATTCCCCTTTCCTATTTCCACAACATACCCTGCAAGATCACGTTGCCCTTTAGGACAAAACATCTCTAGTTTATCAACCATGGCTAAGTATTTTTTATAAAGTTCAACACAGACAGGTAAACCATCAGGACGCCCTTTCACGATCGCGGCTACCTTGCCAAGTCGTTCTGCACAATCAGCAAGAGCTATCAATGTTTCCTTTTCTTCTTCTCTTACTAGCGGTTTCACCTTCTTCACAACTGCCGCTGATATCGCTGGTATCCAAAGGGCAAACACAGTCCCCGGGATTTCTGAAACCACATTCGCAGGATCTCCTTTATAGTCCGATCCAAGAATAGAATTCAAAATATACAGCCGAGTGGCCAGTCCACCTTTCATCTCCACCATAAGTCTATGACCGTCGGTTTTGGCATCAGCTTCATCCGGCATATGCCTGCTCTTGGATTTTTTATGGGGAATGCATTTAGCAATAGCCAACTGAAATTGATTAAGCATATTCTGAAGTTCTTGAGTCGTTTGTTCACCTCTTGCACACGACTGACACTCGCACACCAATATCCGGAAAACCTGCGGCAAAAACTCTGTTAAAAAGCCTGTTCCACAGACCGGCCCATCGCTCACCGACTGCATAATTCCGGTGCAGTCTTTTTCAAATACGTATAAGGGGCGATGCATCAAGAACGGCACTTTAATATCGGTTTCAGACGTTTTATCCTTCCCTTGGGCGCTTTTTCCTAACGCAGGCAAATAAACAGCTGATCGGGTTAAGGAATGACCGGTACTCACTGCCCCGCTGCGAAGTCGAGACCTAGGTAACCCTGAAAGCGCGGATGAAACATCCGCCCCCTTAATAGAAAGTCTTTTCCTAATCTCGGTACTTAAAGCTAGATCAAGCCCCGAAACGGTTCGATTCTTAGATGCAACAGCCTTCTGTAACTCCTGAAGCACTGCCTGCTTTTCCTGAGAAAGATCATCTCTGCACAATAAATGTGTTGTTGGTACTTGAAGCCTTTCCATAATCATTCCCACCCTTATCTTTTATCTTTAAAACCCTCTAAAACATTACAGACACCACAGTTTTCAAATTACGCCCCTATTCTCAGTTCTGATAACCACCCTGTCAGACCTACTTGTACACAAGCTTGCCAGCTATTTTCAAACTCTTAGCCTGACCAGGCATATGTTCCATACCCTTTTCCAATGAGTAATAGCCTGCTTGTTCTCTCAACTTTGCACCCAGACGAAGATATTCTTATGTGCAACCATTCTTGATTTCTGCTTTGAAAATCACTGCGTACATCGTTTTCACATTCCTTTTCGATTCAACCGGCAATAACCAGCATACTGATATATCTAGTCAGGTATCACTGGAAAAATCAGACATGGAATAATGAGTCTCAAGACCTGCCAGATTCCGCAAAATCCACAACGAACAGAGATTTACCACTGCAAAATTGCGAATAGGCATGGAAGGCGGTTTTTCCTAATCATTGATTCAAATCAGTTTTTATAACCTCCGACTCAGGCATTCTCCACACATCCAGGGCTAAAACATACAACTGCTCTCATGAGAGACAGCTTATGGCACTCTTGTGAGATTCAACTGGGGGACCGCTAAGTGAAGTCGGATATTGAAATTTCCAGGGACGCGAACCTAATGCGTATTACCGAGCTGGCAGACAAGCTCGGTTTAAAACAAGAACATGTTGAACCTTACGGCCATTTCAAAGCAAAAGTCAGTCTTGATTCTTTCGAAGAACTGAAAGATAAGCCAGATGGTCGCATGGTTCTGGTAACTGCAACCACTCCAACTCCTTTTGGTGAAGGTAAAACCGTTAATACCATTGGTATTACCATGGGCCTGAATACTATTGGCAAGAATGCCATCAGCTGTATTCGCCAGCCCAGCATGGGGCCAGTATTTGGTATTAAAGGTGGTGCAGCCGGTGGCGGTTACGCTCAGGTTGTTCCCATGGAAGACTTTAACCTGCATCTGACCGGTGATATCCACGCCATCTCCAGCGCCCACAACCTGGGTTCTGCCGCACTGGATACCCGTGTATTCCACGAAGAGCGCGAAGGCTACGAAGCTTTTGAAAAGCGTACTGGCATGAAAGCTCTGCGTATCGACCCTGCACGCATCACCTGGCGTCGTGTTGTTGATCACAACGACCGTGCACTCCGTCAAATTACTATAGGTGAGCAGACTCCAGGCACACCAAAGAACATGAACGGTGTTCCTCGCTCCGAAGGCTTTGATATCACCGTTGGTTCTGAACTGATGGCAATTCTCGCCCTGGCTACCAGTTTGCAGGATATGCGCGAGCGCTTTGGTAAAGTGATTATGGCTTACAGCCATGATGGCGAACCTGTTACCGCAGAAGACCTGCAGGTAGCCGGCTCTATGACTGCAATCATGAAAGAAGCTATCAAACCAACCTTGATGCAGAATCTGGAAGGCGGCGCAAGCTTTGTACACGCGGGTCCATTCGCCAACATCGCCCACGGTAACTCTTCCATTGTTTCTGATCAGATCGCTCTGAAACTGGCAGATTATGTTGTGACCGAAGCCGGATTTGGTTCCGATATGGGCTTTGAAAAATACTGCAACATTAAAGCCCGTGCCGGTGGCAAGGCTCCTGATGTTGTGGCTCTGGTTTGCTCACTGCGTGGTCTGAAATCTCACTCCGGTGACTTCAAGGTCGTCGCAGGGCGAGATCTGGATCGCGGCATGATTGATCCAAATCTGCCAGCACTGGAAAAAGGCATCAGCAACCTGCGCTTTCATATCAATAATGTGAAGAAGTACGGCCTGCCTTGCGTTGTCACCATCAACCGTTTCCCTGATGACACTCAGGAAGAACTTGACTGGATGATGATAAAAGCCAAAGAGCTGGGTGCCGAAGGTGTGGCTATCAGTGAAGGCTTTGTTCACGGTGGTGAGGGCTGCATGGCTGTTGCTAACGAGATTGATCGTGTTTGCAACGAGAAAAGGCCTTACTTCAACTATCTGTACAATGTTGAAGACAACATATCTACCAAGCTGAATGACTTGGTAACCAAAGGCTACGGCGGCAGCAAAGCCGTTATCAGTGATGAAGCTAAAGCGCAAATCGCCCTGCTGGAAGAGAAAGGCTATGGAAACCTGCCTGTGTGCATGGCAAAGACCCAACTGTCTGTTTCTCACGACCCCAGCCTGAAAGGCGAACCTACTGGCTTTGAAGTGCCTATCCGTGAAGTACGACTTTCGGCGGGTGCCGGCTTTGTTTATGCCCTGTGTGGCACAATCATGACAATGCCTGGTCTGGGTTCTCTGCCAGGGTATATGAAGATTGATATTGATAGGAATGGCGATATTGTGAACCTGAGCTAATCAGGTAATACCGCCAACCACCCAATGAAGGAGCCTCATGGCTCCTTCATTTTTATCTCCTGCAGCAAACACGTCCCCCTTAATACCAAAGTCTTACTCCCTCCGTTTTACAGCCTTTTGTCTAACAGACCGCCGGGAACTAAATCGATACCTTGAGCTCGTGACTGGAAACAGATGTATCGGAACAGGAGGTTCCCATGGCATTAGAATTAACACTCGAAGAATATCAGGAGCTGGCAATCATTGCTCTGGATGGAAACATTCGAGCCACTAATGCTGACCGCCTGCAGAATACCATCGACACTCTGGTAGAAGATGGGCACTCCCGCATTATTCTCGACTGCAGGGGACTTATCTCAATGAACAGCGATGGCTTGGCCATACTATCTGATTTGGTCAGATATATGAGAGGCAGAGGAAGACTGGTTCTCTGTCATGTAAGCCAGCCAATTCTGGACCTGTTGCATATCAGCGGCCTGGACTCATTCATCGAAACTACATCCGGCAAGAATGAAGCAATCCGCCGGATACTTCACTAACTAACAGAGAATAAGGAGGCAGACAATGATGACCAAAACTGAAACTTACTCGCGTCAAAAGCCCACCGGCTCTGCACTTGGTGAAGATCATCGGAGGGTGCCTCGTTCACGTTCCAGAAACCGTAAACGCAAAAGTAAAACCAGACGATTTCACTCGCCTGAAAGCAGGATGAAAAGATCAAATGCTTCTGGCTATCAGTCCTATAGCAACTCGAGCGGTTATGACTCCATCGGGTACAGCAGCGATGAGGCTCACATTCATGAGCGTAAAACATCCCGCAGAAGAGGACACTCCAAGCCTGTTTATCACCAAAATGGTCGCCCCTATGAGTTGGTAAAACCACAGCTGGAATCGGGTCGCAGTACAAAAAAGGGTATGCACGCAGCCAACAAGTGGTTTTCCAACGCTCGATTTGAAAACCATAAAACGGCGGTATCTAAAGTCGATTACCCTGAAGCGCATATCGAAAATGGCAGAGATACCAGCTTAACACCAGCACCTGAATCCAAAGGGCGCTGGAGTAATGTTATGAAAACTTGGGGCGAAGCCAAAATCCTTGGTTACTATGTCGCCAGTGTCAGCATTTATGCGGGCGCAACAGCTGTACTAGCCAGTTGTGCACTGGCAACCTTTGGCTCGATTCTTCCGTTTGCCATACCATCTCTGGCCATCGCGACGATCATTGGCGGCGGCATGCTGGCTGGAGGTTTTATAGGTTTGGGGGCAGCCAAGAACGGCGAATCCCTGTTGCCAGCCAGGTGGCACTGGTCAGACATACTGAGCATGACCAATTATTGGAGACGCCTGCAATTACCAACATCGGTGGCTATGGGTGTCTAACCTTCTACCTCAGGCGGAACTTCCAGACGATAGTTCTAATTGGCAACGGCTCCCTTCAGGCATGGCGCGTCAAGGGTAATGATTTTTGTCCTGATGACAGTCTTCCGGCAAGACAAAATTCAACAGTGCCGCTGTGATAGCGGCAAGGCTGACTCCTTGCAGGGCAAACATATCCGTTCCCAGCTTTAGCTCTCCCAGCCCAAAAACCAGTGCCAGCGCAACAATCACAAGATTACGGGGAGCCGCAATATTCACCCGTGCTTTAACAATGGTATTGAGGCCAACAGCGGCAATAGAGCCAAAGAGAAGAACCATAATCCCTCCCATCACCGGCCCGGGAATAGAACCAAGTACAGCTCCCAGCTTACCCAGAAAAGCCAGTGCAATGGCAAAGCCGGCGGCCCATGTCATTGCCTGCGGGTTCACTATCTTGGTTAACATAATAGCGCCCGTAACTTCCGAATAAGTGGTATTGGGAGGCCCACCAACAAGTGCGGCAAAAGACGTTGCCAGCCCGTCCCCCATAAGAGTTCTGTGCAAACCAGGTTTTTCTACATAATCCTTACCCACAACCGAGCTTATCGCCAGAATATCTCCGAGATGTTCAATAGCCGGGGCCACAGCCACCGGCACCATAAACAGAATGGCATTGAAGTTCCATTCTGGTGCCACAAATGAGGGAGCAGAAAACCACGCCGCCGTGGTAACACCGGAAAAGTCGGTGATATCCAGAAAGGCTGCCATGCACAAACCGCATATAACGCCGCCAAGTACTGTTACCAGCCGAAACCAGCCATTGCCAAAAACAGCAAATAGCATGGTTGTTCCCAAGGAAACCGCAGCAACTATTATCGCCTTTGTTGGCTCATAAATCTGTACAGCACCATCCCCGGTCTTGCCCATAGCCATATTTACGGCAACATGAGCAAGACTTAAGCCAATCACCATAATGACAGGGCCAACAACAACCGGCGGAAAAAAGCGATACAGAAAACCGCTTCCTCTCAACTTGACCATGAGACTAAGAAACAGATAAAACATACCGGCAACAGCAACAGCCCCAAGAGTCGCAGGCATACCCCAGATCTCTACGCTGTAAAGAATAGGAGCGATAAAAGCAAAGGATGAACCAAGGAAGATAGGAATCTGCCAACGGGTGACAACCTGAAAAATCAGCGTACCAACACCTGCCGTGAACATAGCCACATTAGGATCTATGCCGGTAAGAATAGGAACCAGTACCAGGGCACCAAAGGCAACAAAAAGCATCTGCCCACCGGCAATTGCAATTTTCAGGCGACTTTTTTTGTAGGGATTATGTTGGTAGGGACTGTCCGTTTCTGATGCCATCGGAAGAAATCCGTATTCAGGGCTCATAGCCCGGGGGCACACAGTCTAGCAACAGAATCAGGAGATGCCGGTTACAGAGCTGTAACCGGCAAAAAAGGTTTACTTGGTGCCAAAAATCTTGTCACCGGCATCGCCAAGACCAGGCAGTATGTAACCGTCCTCGTTCAAACAATCATCAACTGAAGCGGTGAAGATTTCTACATCAGGGTGGGCTTCCTGAACCTTCTTGATACCTTCTGGTGCAGCAACAAGAACCAGTACGCGGATATTCTGGCAGCCTGCTTTTTTCAACATATCGATAGAAGCAACCATAGTACCGCCAGTAGCCAGCATTGGATCTACCACCAGAGCCATACGCTCGTCGATTTGCTTACACAGTTTTTCAAAATAAGGCACAGGCTCCAGGGTTTCTTCATCCCGGTACAGGCCAACGACACTGATACGAGCACTTGGGATTAGCTCTACCACACCATCAAGCATACCCAGACCGGCACGCAGGATGGGAACAACTGTAATTTTTTTACCTTTCAGGCGCTGAACAGTAATGTCACCATTCCAGCCCTCAATCACAGTATCTTCAAGCCCCAGATCTTTGGTGGCTTCATAAGTCAGCAGGGTTCCGACTTCACTGGCCAGAGTACGAAACCCTTTAGTGCTGATATCTTTTTCACGCATCAAACCCAGTTTGTGCTGAATGAGAGGGTGAGTAATTTCGCGAACGCTCATCGAATGCCTCAGTATTAATATGCCGTAAATTATGTAGGCAATGACCAGCCCGGTATTCTAATCCTCATCACTCTGTTACTCCAACATCATCCGACACAATTGCCTGTTCATCACACCAAAACTTCGGAAAAACCACAAAATCTATGACATTGATTCATAAGGGTATCCCCTGTATGTTTTCGCACCTGATGTATCAGACTTCTTGCTGACACAAACATAATCCTGTTGAGGAGAGGCTCTCCACATGTCCACTGATCTGGACCATATCCAGAAAGTTTTTGATGAAGCTGACTGTCTTTATACTCAAGAACAAGTAGAAGATGCCATCCGTCGTATGGCTGAAAAGATCACAGAGAAGCTGGCTGATAAAAACCCTCTCATTTTTGCCGTTATGAATGGTGGCCTGGTGTTCTGCGGCAAGCTGCTGACTCACCTGAAGTTCCCTCTGGAATCTTCTTACATGCACGCCACCCGCTATCGCAATACCACCAGCGGTGGTGAACTGGACTGGAAAGTTCCCCCTCTGCAGGAGCTGGCTGGCCGTACCGTTCTGGTGATAGACGACATTCTTGATGAGGGCCATACATTGGCGGCCATTATTGAGCATTGCGAACAGGCTGGTGCTAAAGAAGTTCTCTCCGGTGTACTGGTAGACAAAATCCACGACCGCAAAGCCCGCCCCGGGCAAAAGAGTGATTTCACGGGTCTGGAATGTAAGGATCGCTATATCTTTGGTTACGGAATGGATTACCAGGGTTACTGGCGTAATGCTCCTGGTATCTACGCCCTGAAAGGCCACTGATAACAGTTTGATGTACGGTGCAGAACAAAAGGTCTGCACCGTATCTGATTATTTGAGCTTTTTGATTTCTTTCTGTGAAGCCTGATAATCACGCTGTAACCGCTTAATCTGGCGCGTATTTTCTTTCAATTGCTCTTCAGCATCTTTTAACTGCTGTTCCAAATTTTGGATTTGGCTATCCGGTGCAGAAAACGTACCCTTTAAATCCACTTTCTCCTGATCCACCGTTTCAGTCAGCTCACTGATTTGCCCTAATATTTCTTGATGAGCTTCCTCAAAGGCCAGTTGCTTTTCTGTTATTGCTGCGCTCAATCTACCAACCTCACTCTTCGCTACACCTCTGCGGCTTTCGGTAGAAGCTTGCTGATAAGTGGTAAGATTACGATCAAGACGACTATCAAACTTGGCAAGTTCTTTCTTTACTTTCGTAAGCTGACTTTTCAACTCTTTAAGTTCACCTTCAAGGGCTTTCTCATTCTTTTTTACACTCTTTTCCTGTGCTTTTAGAAGCTGTGTATCGGCTGTGAGGTTTGTTGTCAAAGTATCTTTCTGAGTTTTAATACTTTCTTTCTCCCTCTGCATCTCCTTATTAATATCGCCTTTTAGCTGGCCTACAAGATTACGAATGTCCTCACGTTCTCTTTTTAACTTCCCTGCCGCTTTCTGGTAAGAGGTTTTCTCAGCGTCTAAAGCTGTTTTCTTTTCTTTGGAAATCGCTTGCTTATCTTCCGCATCCACTTTCTTGTTTTCTTTTTTCAAATCGTTGACAAGCTGTTTAAAACCCTCTTTATTTCTGCGAATCTCTGCCCGGTGCTTATTTGCAAAACCAACGGCGTCTTTTACGCTCTGAGCTCGCTCCACACCAGAACCTGAAATCTGAACAACCTCTCCACCAGGGAAACGCACGGTAAAATCCTTTCTGCTGCGATTAAGGACTGCAGGATCATCCAATAACTTGTTCAATAGCTGGGTATTATCTCTCGCACCTTTTGCCTGCTGGAGAGTATCGCTTCTTTCAGTGCTTTGCGTTTTTATGGCTTCCAGTTTCTGACCTGCCGTACCGACAGCCTGTTTAACCGATGCGGACGGCGATGGTGGAGTCTGTTTTGCTGAACGGCTAAGCAGTTTTTTTGCATTGGCAAGAGTAAGACCTTTGGGGCGAGAGGGAATAAGCTTCCTGGCTTTCCCGGGAAAAGAAACAGCCCGGCTTTTAATGCCTGTTCCCACATAAACAGCTCCAGCTTTCAGAGCTCCCCTTGGGTTCTCCTTTAAAGCCTGAAGGCCCGCCCCTGTGACTTTCTTAGCTGCAGAACCTGCCCCTTTTGCCGCTTGATATTTGCTACTGGCATATTGCCCGGTACTTTTCACAGCACTTTTTGTGGACTGCATAGGATGCTGAGCAAAGTGAGCCGTACCTTTAGCCAGGGCCTTACCAGCATCACGCCCAGAGCGAAGTTTGTTTACCGCTCCATCCTTCAAGGAAATGCCTGCTGATTTGGCTTTACCACCTAACCACGATGTAGCCTGCTTCATTCGGCCAGGCTTTTTATCTGTTACATCTTCTATGGAACGCTGGGATAACTCGGTATCGCTGGCAGTGCTTTCTGTATCAACATCCTGTTGTTCATTAAGAGAAACAGTCACACCGGAATGAGATACCGAACGACTCCCACTGGAAAAAGAGGTCCTGACCGACTCTCCCTGTCCGGTTTTTTCTGGAGTCCCAAGATCCTGACGAGACTCAACACCACTCGAGCGCCCAAGTGAATCCATGAATACAAGCAGCCATTAAAGTTCTATCCATCTTGTATCGGCAGCTTCTGATGATGAGTGTGGGGCTTACACTTTCTTGAATGCCTTTGCCTTACCGCAGCCTCTGGATACAATGAGCGCCAGAAAAATGCCGCATCTCGAATAATAATTGCTGAAAAGTTCTATCTGGAGTGCAGACGTATGAAAAAAGATAAGCAAAAAGTTATCGGTGAAGAGTTGTCTGATGACCGCATCAGGAAGCTGCTCAACCTTGAAGGCGAAGAAGGGATTAACAGAGATTATTTCATCCTTATGCGCGCATACAGAGCTCTTCGCAGTCATGACTTTGCCCGCTTTATCACTTTCTTTAAAGAAGCAGGGTTCGATACAAATGCCAAAGGACCAGATGGTTTAAGCCTTCAGGAAGAAATGAAGGGGCATACTCAGGCTGAACGTTATTTGCAGGTGATGACATAACTCCCTTGTTCAATAAGGAGCGCCATAATCGGCGCTCCTTATTGAACAACTCAGCGCCATTGGACACGGTAAATATCAGCGAACCCTGTCAGGATATTCGGCCTATAGAAAAAATCTCCTGTATCCGTTCTGGCCAGCCAAAGCACCAGTGGTACATATTCGACGCTACCATCTTTGCTAGAATAATAATAGTCATCTACAGCCCCATATTCTCTTAGGGCTGCCAGTTTTCCAGTCTCCAATTTTCTTAAAGCCATAAAGTGCAGTGCGTCAGGATTCAGCAAAGGAAATAATCCTTCCCGATTTCCCGGTAGAAACATATTTTGAATCGTGAAATTTTCCTGAAAAGTTTTAGATAAACGACCTTGGCCATTGTGTTTTAAATACAAATCATCTCCCAGAGAGTCGGGGACAACAAAATTCATGGCAACGGCCCCTGTAAAATCTGATTCAACATCCTCACTACCCACGCCACGACGGACCTTTGTATTATTTCCAGGCAAATATCTAATCTCCCGTCCTTGAACGGATTGAGGCCCCAAGAGTGAGAAGTCCAGAGTCGAATTTGAGAGCCTATCCTCTTCATACAGAACAGGAACAGCCTCTACCGATTCAAGACTGGTAAACAGCTCCATACGCATAGTGGACAGCTGCTCCCCTGATCCTTCTGGAGTCACTTTGGCATAAGCAAAAGTCGTCTTCTCTTCTGATTCCTCAATAACCCCGAGAAAAGTGACAAAATAACTTCCATCAGGCGAGGCTAAGTATTCCGCCTCCCATAAAGACTGATCTTTATCATCGACCAACACCCGTTTAAAACTCGTCGAAGAGGTGAGCAGCGGGTCAAGAAAGTAGTGTAAACCCACCCAACTTAGCAGATACCTGAGCCCCCCATACATAAAGATTGGCGTTTTGACTCTAAAAAGTTTCAGGTCAATAGCCACAGTTTTTGCAGGCGCTATCTGCTCTAGAATTTTTTCCCCGAGTTTTGCTGATTCCTCCCCTGTCGGGTCAGAGGGAGCAACTAATGGTTTAGCCGGGGCTTCTGATCGAGATTCCTGTTCACTGACCTGCAGTGATTCTGTTGGGTTTGATAGAGCCTCTGACTGACTGACTGACTGTGACTCAAGCTGAACACTTGATTCACCTGTTTCTTCAGCTTCTACACTGGCTGCAGCAGACTCCTTAGAGAGCAGATCGGCAACATCAATAACAAGATTGAACGCCTCAGTTTTAGCATCCGTCAGTTTAATAAGAAACACACCGTTAGCACCCTCAGCCTGTTCTGTGTCATCGTTCCCGTACATACCCCGAATCCTGCCAGCCAGAACGTCCCGTGCAGCTCTTTTCCTTAAGTCGATAAGCTCTACATCTGACCAGGAATTCTTTGTTTTTTTGCCCTTCTCCACCGCGGCAAGAATCGCTTTTTCCTCATCAGGGTTCAGCTGCAAAGAGTCGTGGGGGGCTAGATCTAAAGACGGTGGCTCTACAGGCATTTCAACAGAAGGAGTGGCTCGTGGTCCCGCCTGAGCAGATAGTTCTTGCGATATTAGTCTAACAGTTGAGCCAGACACAGTCGGCACAGCCGACTCAAAAACGCTCTCAGTTTTCTTTCTTATTGTTTTTTTTACACGCTTCTTTTCTTTTGGGGGCGCATCCTCACTGACAGTCGGCAAATGAGAGCTACCCGAGTCATCGTTATCCGAAGATCCAGAGGCTTCTGCCACAAACGACATGCTGTTTGCAAGATTAGAAGGTTTGACCGGAAGGCCAGCAGCCTCTTCACTGGCCTGAGCTCTGCACATGAACAGCAGCAATAAGGCGGATGTTGTGCCAATCAGGTTAATCTTTCGCATGCTTCCTCCTACCTGTGAGGAAAATTACATGCAGAAAGGTATAGCCCCAAAAAAAACGACTATGGTCGCATAGTCGTTTTTTTTGTTTTACAAAATCTGGATTCCCGAGATGGAAAACAAGATATCAGCTATCGAGAAGCTCCCGGTTAAAGGCTTCTTCATCAAAGCCACAGCCAAGGAATTTCGCGATTTCACGAAGATCATTCTCACCGTTACCCAAACAACTGGTACCACCGGGAGAAGGAGTCATGTTAAAGATAATTCCTGTACCAGGGTTAATGCGAGCCTCACCCAGCATCAGCTCTTTATTGTCTTTATCAATCAACTGAGGGCGAATACCACCAAACTTCTTGGCAAAGGTCACATCGCTCAGCTTCAGGCCTGGAACAATCTTACGAGCGTCTTTCAGGAACAAACGACGGCGTACCCACGGAATTTCAAACAGGAAATTCTTAAAGATATAGTTCCGGATATCAGAAACCTTGAACAGATCCCAGAACACTTTAAAAACAGAGCCATCCAGTTTGAGAACCTTAAAGAACTCAGGAATAGTTTTGCTGTTATAGCGCTCAAGCATAGGCAGCAGAAGAGCGGTTGGCCCAAAGCGGGTTTTTCCAGGTACCCGCACATCCGGGTCACCATGGATGGCAGCAAAAGGAAGCTTGTCATTCTGGACGGTATATACCTTGCCGTTCAGAACCTGCGGAGTGAAGTAGAAGCTGCCTGCTACAGGCAGACAGGAGAAGTTCAGTCCATAACCCATCTGCTGGGCGAGCAGCAAACTGTGACCACCAGCGCAAACCACAACAAAGCGCGCCTGATACTCGCCTTTATTGGTCTGAACCTTAAAAATTTCACCTTCTTTCTCAATGCTGTGGACACCGGTCTCCAGCATCAAATCAATATCTTTATCAGTTTTCTGAGCCTGTTTGACAAAAGACTCGGAGATCGCTTTGTAATCAACAGCGGTGTAATCATCGGTAATAGCAAGAGCAATAATTTCTTCTTTTCGTGGGCCTGACTCGGTATGAATAACCTGTGGCTCAACCTCAGCTACCTGCTCTTTTTCCAGCAGGGTCATGCCTGGATAGTGTCCTTTGAATACATCGAAACGCTTTCTGAGGAAATCACACTCATCATGTCCCACACCCAAAACCATTTTGGGGTATTTGAAAATGATTTGATCCCGCTCGTCATCAGGAAGTGACTTGGCATAATTGACCAACATACCGGCGGTACGCTTTACTTTCAGTGCCTTCTCAAGGGTATAGTTGGTTTCTATATCGCCACAATGAATAGTCTGACTGTTGTTACTGCTTTTAGAATTGACTGTGGCAAAGTCATTGTACTTTTCGATCAGGCCTATACGATCCAGATCCGTATACCGAGCCAGCTCATACAGCAGCGCCGTTCCGGATACGCCCCCTCCCACAATCAGTACGTCATAGGTCTTTGCCGTCATTATTTCTGCTCTCTGCTTGCTGACCTCAGCCCGGCTGACCTGCATGTGCTTTTGGCACGGTGGCAAATCACGGCTATTTTCCTGCCCAAACGCAATCCCTGCTGGTTTGTTATTGGCCGTCCCTTTACCACACGCGGCGCATTATATAGGAAGTTGCGCGACTTTCACCTACCAAGATACGTAAAAATATCTTTACGAAATCTTGTATCGGAAAAAAACAGGAAAAAAAAAGCCATAAACGACAAAATCCGCCAACCAGGGTAGTTGCGGAGAAAGGATAAAACATTTGAATAAGAAAAATGGCTGGGGTGGCAGGATTCGAACCTGCGCATGACGGGATCAAAACCCGTTGCCTTACCGCTTGGCGACACCCCAAACATTGAGAAGCTTAATAACAATATGGTAGCTAGGGGCAGATTCGAACTGCCGACCCCAGCATTATGAGTGCTGTGCT
>NZ_CAMZOG010000028.1 GCF_947331445.1 Parendozoicomonas sp. Alg238-R29
CGTGTAGGATTCGAACCTACGACCAATTGGTTAAAAGCCAACTGCTCTACCAACTGAGCTAACGACCCACGCTTTACACCTCCAGCGTTCTCAACCGGAGCGATGCGTATCTTACAGAACTGCCAATAACGTGCAACCCCAGCATTTTCCGAAAAGCTTTCGAAAAATGCGAAATTACACATATCGGGAATTCAGTTTGGAGGTTACCCTTCCAGATTCCTCAAATAAACATCAGCCAAACGTGCCGCTGAGCTTCCTGGGAAATCGTTTATCGCTTTTTGCAGATACTCGCGTGCTTTAGCACGATCACCCTGACGGTCATAAACCTGACCCAGTTTGTAAGTTGCATCGGCCAATTTATCGCTGAAAGGATACTTTTCAACCAACTGGGTAAATGCGGCCTGCGCATCCTTCAACTCGCCTTGGGCAAGATAAACCTCACCCAGCCAGTACTGAGCGTTATCGACAAAAGTACCGGATGGGTACCTTTCAACGTAGGTTTTCAAACCCGCGATGGCTTCAGGAAACTTACGATCACGAATCAGCTGAAAAGTATCCTGATATAAAGCCTCACCAGCCTTTTCTGCAGCCGCTTCTGCCATACCCACTGATACATTAGCAGCTACCGAAGCAGAAGCCCCGGAAACATCAGTCGTTGCAGGTTTTGAAGGGTTAGCAGAATTTGCCTGCTGCCCAGAAGCCAGCTGACTGATGCGCCGATCCAGATCCAGATACCGATCACGATTCTCTTTCTGAATACGCTCAATAGCATTGACCTGTTCTTCTACCAGCCCACGCAGTTCCATCACTTCACGCTGAAGCGTTTCGATTTGGTTGAGGAGACCGGCAGGTTGGGCGATATTCTCGGTCACGGTCAGAGTTGAGACCGGAGATGAAGCGGCAACAACTCTGGAAGCAGGCACAGGTGCACGTTCGCCGCCAGCACTCACTACCGGAATAGGAGAAGATTCAGCATAAACCTGAACTGTGAGAGCAGTCAGCATCAGACCCAGCAAAGCATTCCTTGCCGCCATTTGCGATTACCCTTCTACAGGAACGATAACTGCACGACGGTTCTTCGCCCATGCCGTATCGTTATGAGCAGGATCAACAGGCTTTTCAAAGCCGTAACTCACAACCTCAACACGGGAAGCAGAGATGCCCTTCAGAGCCAGATAGCTTTTCACAGCTTTTGCACGACGCTCGCCCAGTGCCAGGTTATAAGTACGGGTGCCACGCTCATCGGTGTGCCCCTCAACAACCAGCTTGCTGTTCAAGCCTGCAGGGCTGGTCAGGTAAGCTGCCTGCACATCAAGAGCTTTAATATCGTTAGAGCTGAGTTTGTCACTATCGAAACCGAAGTGAACTGTATCCTGCTTCAACAGATTTGCGATCTGCTCAGCACTACCGTTAACCTTGCCAGAGTCGATTACAGCCTGAACTGCTGGATCAACCAGAGGGGTAGTTACAGCAGCAGTCTGATGACCACCAGCAACTTCACCACTTTCAGCGCCAGACCCAGAAGTCTGAGTATTAGAGGCACAACCAGCCAGCCAGAGAACGGCTAATCCCGTAGCGACCCCTTTGGCGATATGGGCAAACTTCATTTTGGACTCCCGAGTTATCATGATAAAAAACTCAATTAAGGTACCAGAGTTGCCCTCGGCAAACCAGAACACCAAAAGGGTCAACTCCTACTTAGCCAACAAAAAACGTACTTTTATTGCAAAAATGGTGACCACGCAGGTTCACGAACATCCCCCTCACTGGAAGGCAGCCGGAAACTGATTCGCCCATCAGCAGAAATAATGCCCAGCACACCTTGACCACCACCCTGGGCGGAGTAAATCAACATACGACCATTGGGGGATACGTCTGGGGCATCTTCAAAAGGTGAAGACGACAGAATACGCATACGTCCAGTACCCAGTTCCTGAACAGCCACATTATAGGATTCGTCCCCTTTGCCTTTGTGAATAAAGGCAAGACTCTTGCCATCTGGGAATACGCGAGCCCGCGCATTAAAGCGACCTTCAAATGTCAGGCGTTTAACACCGCCATTTGCCAGAGTCACTTCATACAACTGAGCTGAACCACCACGATTAGATGTGAATACAAGGCTCTTACCGTTTGGCATCCAGGCAGGTTCGTTATCCATGGCAAAGTGACGTGTCACCTGGGTCAGGGTTCGTGTTGCAAGATCCAATACGTAAATATCAGGGTTGCCAGACTTTGACAGCACCATGGCAATTTTTTTGCCATCAGGTGACCATTTGGGTGCACTATTTAAACCACGGAAGCTGCTGATACGTTCACGTCGACCAGTAGCCAGCTCCTGAATATAAATCGCAGGACGCCCGGTCTCAAAAGAAACATAAGCCAGTTTACGACCATCGGGGGACCAGCTTGGAGCCAGAATAGGCTCTTTTGATTGCAGAACAGGCACAGCACGATAACCGTCCATGTCTGCATAAACCAGTTTGTAGTCTGTTCTGTCGATACTGTAACGCTTGGCCACGACATAGACGATACGGGTAGAAAATACACCCTGTACACCGGTAATTTTTTGATAAACGGCGTCACTGATATTATGAGCAACAGACCTCAACTGATTGCGGTTGCCTGAAACCTCACCCCGAACAACTGATTTTTTGCCCAGTACATCAAATAGCTCATAGTTCACTTTGTAACGATTATTCGGCTGCTCAGTCACCTGCCCTACGACCAGATAAGAAGCCCCAAGGCGCTTCCAGTCACCAAAGTAAACCTCATCATCCTTTGATGGAAAACCAAGGAACTGATTGTTGGGCAGTGGCGCGAACTGCCCACTTAAACGCAGATCATTACCAACAATACCGGCTATATCCTCTGGCAGAACACCTTTTCCATTCCAGGAAAAAGGAACAACCGCTACAGGCACTGCCTGATCATTACCCTGGGTAATCTCAATAGTCAGCTCAGCACGAGCCAGACTCACCAACAGAAGCAAATACCCGAATAGGGCGAACCGAACAGACCGCGCCAACATTCTCATTTCAGCAAATCCCTGGGATCAAAAACAAATCTGAACTCTCGAAAATCTCGATCAAACAGCCGGCTTTCCAAATGCTGAATCTCCCGGAATGGTTGCGCTTTTTCTATGGCCTGCAATGCAGACCTATCAAAAGCACCATTACCACTACTGGAAATCATGGAAATACTGATGACCTCTCCGGTCGGCAGCATTTTTATACGGAATGTAGCCTTCATTCCTCTTTTCGCCGAAGCCGGTCGTGACCATAGCGACTCAACAAGGTTTTTAATAACACCTGCATAGGTGGCCACTGCCACCTGATCACCCTTTAGCTGCTCAGCCTGCATGCGTGCTTGTTGCTCTCTGGCCAATGCCGCCAGCATCTCCTGTTCACGTTGCTTTTGCAACTCATCGAGACGCTCCTGTTCTTTACGGAGTTTTTCCCGCTCTTGTTGTTTACGCTCTGTTTCCTGCCTTCTTTTTAAAGCGATAGATTTTTTATCCACCTTAGGCTTGGGTGGAGCTTTCTTAACAGGTGCCGCCTTAACAGGCTTTGGCTTAGGAGCAACTTTTCGTGCGGGCTTCGGTTTGGCTTTTGGCTTTGCCTCAGGCTCAAGGGTAACCATACGAGCACTGACAAAACTGGGGGTGGGATTAATCGTACGCTCTTCTGATGAAGGCATAATCATAAACAACCCAATCACCAGAATGGTGTGCAATACAACTGAGAACAAGACGGGAATTGTCCAGGCATTACTTCCCTGCCCCCGTAAGATTTTTCTGACACCACCCAGCATCCGCCAGAAGAACTTTTCCTTCACGCTCAGTTAAGCTCCCCTGGCTCAGTAATCAGGCCAACATCACTGACTCCGGCCTTTTGCAGTACAGCCATCGCCTCAACAACCGCACCATAACTGGCAGCCTTGTCACCTTTTACCAATACTAACGTTGAAGGACGAGCTTTTTTGATTTTACTGACCCGATCAGTCAGCACATCCAGAGAAAGCGGCTTATCGCCTGTAGATTCAAGACTCAGATAATAAGAACCATCTGGTTTTATGGAGACAATCAGTGGCTCTTCACCCTTGGGAATCTCTACAGGCTTGCTGTCGGTTTTTGGCAGGTCAACCTGAACCCCCTGAGTAAACATGGGGGACGACACCATAAAAGCCACCAGCATAACCATCATGATGTCGATAAACGGCACCATATTAATTTCTGACATGGGCTTACGACGCCCGGCACCTCGCGCCATAATCAACTCTCCCCGCGCTTATCGGCAGACTGCACAACCTGAGCATGAACCTGACGGTGCAGAATGCTGGAAAACTCTTCCGCAAAGGTTTCATAGCTGGTGAGCAATTGCTCAACACGGGAGTTGAAACGGTTATAGGCAACAACGGCAGGGATAGCGGCAACAAGACCAACAGCTGTAGTTACCAGGGCTTCGGCAATACCAGGAGCAACAGCAGCCAGGGTGGTTTGCTGAACATTGGCCAGCCCGCGGAAAGAATTCATAACCCCGACAACGGTTCCAAACAATCCCACGTAAGGACCAGTTGAACCAACAGTTGCCAGAAATGGCAGGTGAGCTTCAAGGTTTTCCTGCTCGCGGGTTACAGCTACGCGCATGGATCTCTGAACACCATCCATTAAGGCATCAGCATCCACGCCCTGCCCACGCAGACGGGTGAACTCACGAAAACCGGCCATAAAGATGCGCTCCATCCCACCATCAGGATCACTGTCACCATGTACTTCCCGGTAAAGTTTGCCGAGATCCATGCCTGACCAGAAGCGATCTTCAAAGGTAACCGCTGACTGGTGGGCATTACGCAGAACAATAACGCGCTGGACAATAAACACCCAGGACACCGCCGAGGCCACCAGCAACATCAGTAGCACAAACTGAACCACCCAGCCGGCATTCAGCACCAGCGCCCACATTGATGTACCTTCTGTCACTCTTTCCTCACTTGCCCGCTAGTTTGAAGTCGATAGCTTGAAGTCGATAGTTTATTAAGCAGAAAACATTCAGGACTTTCCGTCTTGCGATGATAACAGCATGGCCTGACGCACATTGACCGGCAACCCGACCGGACGAAGACTGTTGGCACTGACACAAGCAATAGCAACCTTGCCTTCACAGAGTTTCTCTTCACCGCGCCAGATAGATTGAATCATATCAAAGCCGGCACGCCCACGGCGGGACAAGCTGACCGTTACATTCAAAGCGTCATCCAGCCTGGCAGGCTTGAGATAATCAACCGAGGTATTACGCACAACAAACAGGATACCGTCATGCATCAGCGCTTGCTGGTCGAACCCGAGACTACGCAGATATTCCGTCCGGGCTCGCTCCATAAACTTCAAATAATTAACGTAGTAAACAATACCGCCGGCATCAGTATCTTCATAATAAACACGTACCGGCCAGTTAAAAACTTTATCGGCCACAGCCACACCTCTACTTGGAAAGAGCCCTCACAAAACAAAAGTGAGCTCTTGATAGGCTTATACCATGGAAAATCATTGTGTAGTGCCATCTATACAAAATGATACATCTACAAAATACCTGAACACATTGAACTTCTTCGTTATGGGTTACATAGGAGCAACACGACTGGTGCCGTTCTGGGTGTAAATACGCACATGTTCACCATTCTGGAACACCATACTCGGATCAACTTCCTGCACAACAGAAATCAACTGCCCATTGGTCAGACGAATGGTAATATTGACACCTTGCTTCCGGGTTGCCTTTTCCTCAGCCATATTGCCGAGAATACTACCCAGAACAGCACCACCAATAGCGGCTATGTCACTGCCATGACCTCTGCCAATACCGCTGCCAGCAATACCACCAACCGCACCGCCGGCAATACCACCGAGACCACTCTGGCTTCCTTCAAGAGTCACAGCCTCCAATTCAATAATAGTGCCTTCCTGTATTGCCTGAATCGTACGAGCTTCGCTCTGGGAATAGACATGGGAAGTCTGGCTAGACTGACAGCCAGCCAGAACAGACATACTGCCAACAACAATAGGTAAAAAACATTTCTTGATCATGGCAGCGCTTTACTCATCAGTGAATGAAAGACCAAAATGCTCATAAGCATGGCGGGTAACTACCCGCCCCCGAGGCGTGCGCATAAGATAGCCCTGCTGGATCAAATAGGGCTCAAGAACATCTTCAATGGTATCCCGCTCCTCACCAATGGCTGCCGCAAGACTATCAACCCCAACCGGCCCGCCATCAAACTTCTCAATCATAGCCAGCAGCAGGCGGCGATCCATATGATCGAAACCCTGGTTATCCACATCCAGCATATTCAGAGCGGCATTAGCCACTTCACCCGTAGCCTTTCCATTCGCTCGCACTTCAGCAAAATCCCGTACCCGTCTCAATAAACGGTTGGCTATTCGTGGTGTACCACGTGAACGACGGGCCACTTCACCAGCTCCATCTACACCCATATCCATATTCAGAATCTTTGCTGAACGCTGAACGATGGTTGTTAGATCGGCAACGCTGTAAAACTCAAGTCGTTGAACAATGCCAAACCTGTCACGAAGTGGAGAGGTCAGCAACCCCGCACGGGTCGTCGCGCCAACAAGGGTAAAGGGTGGCAGATCAAGCTTGATGGAACGGGCAGCAGGGCCTTCACCAATCATTATATCTAGCTGATAGTCTTCCATGGCCGGATAAAGCACCTCTTCAACCACTGGACTGAGACGATGAATTTCATCAATAAAAAGAATATCGTGAGGCTCAAGATTGGTCAGCATGGCCGCTAAATCACCAGCCTTTTCCAGCACCGGGCCAGAGGTAGAGCGAAGATTTACTCCCATCTCATTAGCCAGAATATTGGCCAGAGTCGTTTTACCCAAACCCGGTGGACCAAACACCAAAGTGTGATCCAGGGCATCCTGACGCAGACGGGCCGCCTGAATAAAAATGTCCATCTGCTCCCGCACTTTTGGCTGACCAATGTAGTCATCCAGCTTGTCCGGGCGGATCGCACGATCAATACGATCTTCGAGTGGCGCTTCCTGCGCCGAAATCAATCGATCACTCTCTATCATCTTCGCTTTCCTGCCAGCTCCTGCCTACACCATCGCCTTGAGAGCCTGACGAATCAACTCATCAGTACCTAAAGATTCATCCTGAACCGCAGAAATTGCTTTACTGGCTTCCTGTGGACGATAGCCTAAAGCAACCAGCGCACTGATCGCGTCCTGAATCGGGTCATGACTTGGAGTTGCAGCAACTGGTTTACCAGCCGCAGCCATTTCCAGGGGAGCCAAAGCCGACTGCCACTCATCCAGGCGATCCTTCATTTCAACAATCAAACGTTCTGCAGTTTTTTTACCAACACCAGGAATACGGGTGAGCATAGAAGCATCCTGCTCATGAACGCTGCGGGCAAACATTTCCGCTTCCATACCAGACAGAATCGCCAGCGCCAACTTTGGCCCAACACCATTCACGCGAATCAGGGTGCGAAACAGCTGACGCTCACTCTTATCCGCAAAGCCATACAGCAGCTGCGCATCATCCCGCACCACAAAGTGGGTATATAACGTGGTTTCCAAACCCAGCTCCGGTAACCGATAAAACGTAGTCATCGGTGCTTCCAGCTCATAACCCACACCGGACACATCAATCAGCAACCCGGGAGGGTTTTTCTCTATGAGTATGCCGCGCAGTCTTCCAATCATATTTTGTTCTACTCCCCTCCCCAGCACCCAGAAAAGCGCAGGAGGTTATCTCAAATGCTGACAGCCGGCTTATCCCCAGCAATGACTTTCGCTAAACAATTCGCACAAAAATCAGCGCAATCTACCGCGAGCAATCCGACGCCCACCAGTCCCCGCCAAGCCAATCAACCCCTGCCGAGTATGAGCATGACACAGGGCCACGGCCAAAGCATCCGCAGCATCCGCCTGCGGCTTACGGTTCAACCGCAACATCGCCATCACCATATGCTGTACCTGCTCTTTATCCGCAGAACCAGTACCGACCACAGCCTGCTTCACCTGCCGGGCAGAGTATTCACTCACCGGCAAGCCACTGTTCATTGCTGCAACAATGGCTGCGCCGCGGGCTTGCCCCAATTTCAAGGCAGAGTCGGCATTTTTAGCCATAAAGACCTGCTCAATGCCAACCATCTGCGGCGTCCAGGCAGCAATAACCTGATCAATACCGTCATACACCTGTTTCAGACGCTCCGGCAGCTCGCCCGGCTGAATACGAATACAGCCCGAGTCTACATACTCAACTGTCTGCCCGTTATGGTTAATTACCCCATAACCTGTTACCCGGGAACCCGGGTCAATCCCAAGAATAATTGCCATACATGAAAGCCAGCCTGTTCAGGCAAAGTATTAACACTGTTTATTTTTACAGTAAAATCAGGATGTGTGAAGGGCTAATACAACACCTTCATCTTTTAGGAACAGCACGCCATCAAAATAACTTACAAAGACGCGGCAACCGGTAACCAAAAGCAACAGGTGTTTTTCGCCTCAAGGGTTAAGCTGTCGAGCATATTTTCACCAGCCACATGTAAGAGGCTTATCGGGTCATGAAGGATTGGTTGACGCCACTGGCCGTAGTCACTGCCCTGACGGTTGTTCTTTTTCTGATAACACTGGGAGTCAATGTGTTATGAGAAAAGTGAGAGCACAGGAAAAATGACCATATAGATAACATCACTGCCAATGCCAACATACCTCAGGAACCAATCCTCACCATTTCATGTCTATAGGGAAAACGAGAAGTATCAGAGGGGGGGGATATGCCTGCCATTCGCACCAAACCACACCGACAACGATCAACGCCCTACAACCTCCGCCCACGCCGACCAGCCTTTCCTGGTCGCCACACTCAGGCTCAGCAGAAAGTGTCGCTATCCGGCATCAAAAAAAGAGTAACTTCGATTCTTGCCGGCAAAGTCCAGCTACCCCAAGTATTTACTCTATTTACAACCACCCCCTACCCTCTCAGCCAGAATAACAAAGATGCACTCGAAGAATGCTTATCACGAAAAGAAATTTCATTACAGAGCTACCGGAAAGAAGTGGCCTGGGGTAAATCAGTCACACTTGTTCCAGACAGTGTCTTGATGTCTTTAAATGAACAAGAGTTATCCGAAAGAGCGATTCAACTTGACACGCTGTTCAAGGAACAAGGGCCAGATAAATTTCGCTGTAAGGAGTTAGGCACCGTTCTGATCAATATGTGTATTGTGTTGAAAGCCTTAAAGGAACGCCATGACTGCTATGCACATAAGGAAATTCAATCACTGATTCAGAGAATACAACAACACCTTGAAAGCGCCGAGACATATCACTACACAGACATTTACGCATTTGTGATGCAATATATCCTATTTTATGAAACATACCGGGACGGAATCGAAACGATAAATAAAAACAAAGACAAAAGAAGAACAATAAAGGGAAACCTTTCTCATATAAGTCAAATCAACTTCTCCGACAGAGAGACGGCAACAGATGAATTGCGTGACAAACTCATTCCGTTCTTCTTTTCGAACTATCCAAAATCAGACATGGATAATAAATATCTAATATGGCCCAGCTTCGAACCTTTGGACATTCCTTTTTTTGTCCGATCTCTACGTTACAACATCAAGCCAGCGGGACTGCTTGTCTCCCGCTGGGGATTCCATGATGACTCTTTAATGGGTCTCCATGATTTTTACCGCCACGACATCACACATTGCAATGTTCAATACCAGCAACAAAGTCGTTACGGAACAAAAGCCTCACATAAAGCAATACAGGGCTGGCTAAGCAGGCTAGAAACAAAACTTGAAGAAATAACAACAAACAAAGATGTAAAACTAGCTGTCTGGCTGTTCCTATTTCAAAAACACCATGAGATGGGTAGCCCGGTTTTTAAAACCGACGAATACGAGGTGACCGGCGAAAACTTAACCAAAAAACTCAGTTATTTTGACCAACTGCCGGATACCTTGCATGCCAAACATTTTCACGCAGCGCTGGAGATTTTAAATTTCCTCGACCCTCAATCCCCCTCCACCAGCGCACACACAAGATAAAGAAGAGGAGAACCTGCCCGCAGAACACGGGCAGAGACAAACAGGTCAGCCCAGCTGCTCCATAATCTCCGCAGAGATATCAGCGTTGGTGTAAACCTCTTGCACGTCATCCAGATCTTCCAGACGGTCGATCAGCTTCAGAACTTTTTCTGCACCGCCAACATCCATCTCCGCTTGAGTGGATGCAATCATCGCTACTTCACCACCTGCAGGAGTTAAACCGGCTTTTTCCAGTGCATCTTTAACAGTCATGAACTCAGTCCATTCTGTTAGCACTTCAATGGAGCCATCATCATTGGACACAACATCTTCCGCACCCACTTCCAGTGCAATGTCCATGATCTGATCTTCATCAGCACCTGGTTCAAAAAAGATTTGTCCCTTGCGCTCAAATAAATAAGCCACAGAACCGTCTGTACCCAGGTTACCGCCATGCTTGGAAAATGCATGACGAACCTCAGCCACAGTCCGGTTACGGTTATCAGTCAGACACTCAACCAATACCGCTACACCACCAGGGCCATAACCTTCGTAGACAATCTCTTCCATGTTGGAATCATCATCACCACCGGCACCACGCGCAATAGCACGATTAATGGTGTCACGGGTCATATTGGCGCCCAGCGCCTTGTCGACAGCCGCTCGCAAGCGAGGGTTATCTTCAACGTTACCACCACCCATTTTGGCAGCAACCACAAGCTCACGAATCAGCTTGGTAAAAATCTTGCCTCGCTTGGCATCTTGCGCAGCCTTGCGATGCTTGATGTTGGCCCATTTACTATGACCGGCCATCGGCAATCCTCGGGAATACGAAAAACGATTATTATATCGCGATCACAGCGTACAGCCTAGGCTGTGCACAATAACCATGCAGTTTGCCGATATAAAAAAACCGGGAACAGTCAAAACCATCCCCGGTTCCAGCATCAGAGCTTACAATCAGTGACTCGTCGCAGATGCTGCATCACGACGAATACGGATATTCAAATCATGAAGCTGCTGCTGATCAACCACACTTGGCGCTTGTGTGAGCTGACAAGAAGCTGACTGGGTTTTCGGGAAAGCAATGACTTCACGAATATTGTCAGTTCCAGATAACAACATGCACAGACGATCCAAACCAAAGGCCAAGCCAGCATGGGGCGGTGCACCAAACTTCAGAGCATCCAGCAGGAAGCCAAACTTCTCACGCTGCTCTCCTTCTTCAATGCTCAACACACGGAATACCGCCTGCTGCATATCTTCTTTGTGGATACGTACAGAACCGCCACCCACTTCGTAACCGTTGATAACCATATCGTAAGCACGAGACAGAGCATCAGCAGGGCGAGCTTCAAGCTCTTCTGGTGTGCAGGTTGGTGCAGTAAACGGATGATGCAGAGCTGTGAGATTCCCTTGACTGTTTTCTTCAAACATCGGGAAGTCAACAACCCACAGAGGTGCCCACTCACAGGTATACAGATCAAGATCTGCACCCAGCTTGCAGCGCAACGCACCCAGAGCATCGTTCACAACTGTAGCGCTATCAGCACCGAAGAATACGATATCGCCATTCTTGGCTTCCAGACGATCCATGATATTCATGGCCACTTCTTCGCCCAGGAACTTCAGGATTGGAGACTGTAGGCCTTCAACACCATTCTCCAGTGCATTGACCTTGATCCAGGCCAGACCTTTCGCACCATAGTTGCCAACATACTTGCCGTAATCATCAATCTGCTTACGGGTCAGCTTTTCAGCGCCAGCGGGCAGTTTCAGTGCAGCAACACGACCCTTCGGATCGTTCGCAGGCCCTTTGAAGACTTTGAAGTCTACACCGGCAACCAGGTCATCAATATCGGTCAGCTGCAGAGGGATACGCAGATCAGGCTTGTCGGAACCATACAGACGCATAGCATCAGCAAAGGTCATGTGAGGGAACTCACCCAGATCAACATTCAGCAGTTCGCTGAACATTTTAGCGACCATATCTTCGGTCGTACCCATTACTTCCTCTTCGCTCATAAACGAAGTTTCAATATCGATCTGGGTAAACTCTGGCTGACGCTCTGCACGCAGGTCTTCATCACGGAAGCACTTGACGATTTGGTAGTAACGATCGAAGCCGGACACCATCAGCAGCTGCTTGAATAACTGTGGAGACTGAGGCAATGCGTAGAAAGACCCAGGATGCACACGACTAGGAACCAGATAATCCCGGGCGCCTTCTGGCGTAGCTCGGGTTAGCACTGGTGTTTCAATATCCAGAAAGCCCTTATCTTCAAGATAATTACGCACCAGGCGGGTCGCCTTGCTGCGCATAATCAGCTTTTCCTGCATCTCCGGGCGACGAAGATCCATATAGCGATAGCACAAGCGAACGTCTTCGCCAACATCTGTGTACCCATCTAACTGGAACGGAGGAGTTTGGGCAGCGTTCAGGATCTCAACGTCTTTACCCAGCACTTCAATCTCACCCGTAGACATATTGGGATTGACAGTACCTTCTGGGCGAGGACGCACCAGACCGGTAATTTTCAATACATACTCGCTACGGGCTTTATCTGCCAGTGCAAAGGCTTCTTCAGTATCGGGATCGACAACAACCTGTGCAATACCTTCCCGATCTCGCAGATCAAGAAAGATAACGCCACCATGGTCACGGCGACGGTGCACCCAACCACATAGTGTTACAGTTTCGCCGTTATGGCCCTGATTCAGATCGCCACAATAATGGCTGCGCATGATTAACCTCGAATTCTCGCTTTATGCCGGCTTGTACCGGGCCTGACTATTCCTAATCCCAATCGCAGGTTCAATCGCTGGTTGCTGCGCAGGAACCGCAGCCGCTCTTGGTGTCTTTGCTAGGACAGTGATTATCTGTTGTTGCCAGATTTTTTTTCTGCTCGCCTTTGAAATCAGTCTCATACCAGCCACCGCCCTTTAAACGGAAAGAGGGTGCGGATATCTGTTTCTTAAGTTCCGGCTTGCCACAGTGAGGGCAATTGGTCAGAGGCTCATCACTAAACTTCTGGATAGCCTCATGGGAGCCCCCACAATCCTGACAAAGATACTCATATATAGGCATGAATTAAGCGCCCAAAAAGCCTGATCACTAAAATGACCGGGCATTATCACAAGGGAAACGGGGATTGTCATCACTGTTTTACCCCCCAGAGTCGTCGAATCAGTCAGCACCCTTACATATTCGCCTTAAAAACCTGCGGCTTATACATCTCGAATTTGCACAAACCGCAGCCATTGTCTATTTCATAAGCCTGCACGATCTTCAAGATCATCGGAACGAACCGGAGTAGAACCACAATGCTAACAACGCAAAAAAAAGCGCTAACAACGCAAAAAAAAGCGACGGCAGGCCAAGGTGGAACCATTACTCGGCTGGCAGTCGCCACTCTTGCTTCAGGGTTGATTATGCAGCCAGCCTTGGGGCGTGACCAAAACGAAATTGCCAAACAACCTCAAAGCATGCCTGACATGTTCACCGCAATGGCGAATGACACCACCATTGATCTCGGGCTGCGCAACTTCTACTTTAACAGAGACTTTAGGGATAAAAGCACAGATAATAGAGGCAACACCCTGCCTGGCACTGCAGAGAGCTGGAGCCAAGGTGCACGAGTCGATTTACAATCCGGTTATTTTGCCGACATTATCGGCTTTGACGCTTCCTGGTTTGGAGCGTTAAAGCTTATCGGAGAGGACGACAAATTCGGCTCCGGCGCCCTGAGACAAAAATCATCAAAGGTAAAAAATGGCAAAGTCGTTGCTAACCAGGAAAGCTACGACAAAATCGGTCAAGCCTACCTGAAAGCCCGCTTTGGCGATGACAATATCAACGCACACCTAAAAGCAGGGCGCATGCTTCTGGATACACCACTACTGAATGACAGCAATTCCCGCACCACACCTTCCAGCACACAGGGTATTTTGGCAGAGCTGGAAGTATACAAGCTGGGCTTCTATGGCATTTTCTCAGACAAGGCCTCAGGCAAAACAGAATCCGGCTTCCACTCCTACAAAAACGCTAATGGCGATACTTGGAACGTCGGCATTCTTGGTGCCTCTTTCGCTCTGGAGAACGGTTTAGCTTTCCACGCCGCTACCGGTAAAGCGGATAAATATATCAAGCAAAACTTCTTAAATGGTTCTTACACTCTGGATCTGGGTAGTAAAACCGCTCTACTGTTAGATGGTTATTATCAAACAAGCAAAGATGACGGCCGCTATTATGATGGCAAACTGGACAGTAAACTCTGGAACCTGGCATCACGACTCTCATTCGACAACCTGTCTTTCATGCTCTCTTTCCAGAGTGTTATTGGAGACAGCTTTGATTATTGCTGGGATGGCTGCAACCATGACGACAACGGCTTAATCACTTGGAACGCTGTTCAATACCTTGATTTTAATAAGAAAAATGAAAAGTCATGGCAGAGCCGGGTTGATTACTCCTTTGATAACTGGGGAATTCCCGGTTTAAGCATTATGGCTCGCTATGTAACTGGCGAATTTAAAGACACCAAGAAAGTGAGCGAATGGGAACGCAATACCGACCTGCGCTACACATTTAAAAATGGAACCCTTGAAGGATTAGCAATTACCTGGAGAAACGCCACAGTCAGGAGCGCCACCAAAGGTAACTCTATAGATGAAAATCGTCTAATTATTGACTACACCATCCCTCTTATCTAATTCACTGATTGAAATAAGCTAACCAGACACTGACAAAAAAGAAATAAAAAACCAGTGTCTGGTAATTGTACAACCCCCATAACACAAGACTATTCATTATTAAAATACCTAACATCTCTATGTTGCATTTCCTAAAAACCTATTGAACAATGGAAGTACACATGCGTTTCATGTGTGGTTGCCCGGGGAGGCACGCCGTTTGCTTCACACTGTTGTAAGAAGTTTCTAAGGATTAGAAGCAATGTGTTTTGGTAATTGCCATAAAAAGAAAAGCCAAAAACAACAACACCCAAGGAGCTGGTGTAAGAATGAAATCACTAACAAAAAGTACATTAAGCGTTGCTATTGTTGCAGCTATGGCTGCCACTTCCGCACAAGCTGAACAATTTATGGATGATAGTTCCCTGAATATTCATTTTCGGAACTACTACATGAATAAAGATGTGAAAAGCGGCACAGCAAAATCAGATAAAGATAAATCCTGGGTTCAAGCCATTCGCGCTGATTTCAAATCAGGATATTTCGCCAATATTATTGGTGTTGATTTAAGCTCACACTACGCTCTAAAACTTACAGAAAGCAGTGGCACATCCACAGCAAACAACCTCCTTCAAAAAGGCGGAAGAAATAAAGGCCATAGCTACGGCAAAAACTTTGGCGCTGTGAAAATCAATCTGCTCGATAACGGTGTAGCGAAATATGGCCGCATGGTTATGGATACACCGCTACTCAACGAGAACGACTCCCGCTCACTACCAAGCACCACGGAGGGCTTCTACGCTGACTACTCAATGGAAGGCTTTACCGTGTATGGAGCCGTTGCCAAAGCAGGCAACAAACGTGACCAGTCAGGTTACGAAGATTATGCAATCTTTGTAAGAAGAGACTCTAATGGCGATAATGTCATAGATAACTCTGATGAACTGGTCTCAGACAAGAAAGAAGATGTAAAAACTGTCGGCATTTCCTATGAAGTCGACGGATTAAACCTTGGGCTCGCCTATGGCAAACAGAACGACTTTGCTTCAGCACTCTATGCGGATGCTGGCTACACCTTCAAAGTTGACCAAATGACATCTTTTAACTTTGGCGCTCAATATGGAAAAATTGAGGCCATAGGTCTCAACAAGCGCAACCAGATAATTAAATCAATCGGTGAAAAGGACAATATTTCCTGGCACGGATTAACCGCTGGCATGAATCACTCAAACCTGAGTGCAAGCTTGAGCATGACCGATGTGAGCGATCCAAAAGGCGGATTTGCTGACGCGGGAACGCCATGGCGCGGAGGGGAAGACTCCACTGGCTTCAATGGCTACAACGCTGTGCAAATCAGCGACTTCAACCACGCCAATGAAACCTCATACAAAGTTAAGGTTGGTTATGACTTCTCGGACATGATCGAGGGCCTGAGTGCTTCCGCTCTGTTCGTGGATGGTGAAATTGACAACTCTGGCTCTGATAGTGACGTTGATACCAGCGAGTACAATGTTCGTCTCGATTATGCTGTTCCACAAATGGATGGTTTAACCGTGACTCTGCGCCATGCCAAATATGAGTATGATGCCAAAACCAACGCGAACGACAAAACCCAGAAAGATTCACGCATTCTTATAACCTACGATTTGGCTGTATTCTAAAGAGGGTTTAGCCAGACCAGACCTCAAAGCCGCTATCTCGATAGCGGCTTTTTTATTTTAAATAAATTACCAGTCAGGCAACTCTACCATTCAACAATTCCTGTGAAGCGTTTATAGTGCACAGGACAAGGGCGACCGCTCTAAACCACAATAAAAATCAAGAATAATAAAACCAGTGCAAACAGGAATAAAATGAGATCCCTTGAAGGAAAAGTCGTCGCAATTACTGGCGCCGGGTCAGGCATAGGGCAACATCTTGCAATCGAGCTCGCTCGCCAGGGATGCTTACTATCTCTCGCAGAAATTAATCCTTCGAGCATGAAACTCACTTGCGAGATGCTCCCTGAAAACTGCCAGTACCAAACCAGTACTACAGATGTTTCAAAAAAAGAGCAGGTTGATAAGTTCGCCGAAAGCACCATTGAAAAATTTGGCCACGTTGATGTACTGATAAACAACGCCGGTGTCGCACTCTCTCAAACCATCAGCGATATGGATATTGAAGAGATGGAGTGGTTAATGAATATCAACTTCTGGGGCGTTGTCTATGGTTGCAAAGCATTTCTTCCCCACCTGTTGAAACAGAAAGAAGCCCATATCGTTAATACCTCCAGCGTTTTTGGACTTATGGCCGTTCCTACTCAGGGAGCCTATAACGCCAGCAAATTTGCCGTGCGAGGCTTTACTGAAGCCCTCAGTCAGGAGATGAAACACACCGGCATTAATGTATCCTGCGTTTATCCAGGCGGCATCAAAACCAATATTGTTAAGCACGGCCGCTACCATATTGGCCCGGATAATAACGAAGATCAGGATATCGCTGCCAGCAACTTTGAACAGATGGCAACAACAACGCCCCAAAGAGCTGCACAGGTGATGATCAATGGAATATTGAACAACAGAAAACGGATAATGATTGGGTCAGATTCACTTCTTATCGACTGGCTGGTTCGTCTCCTCCCCACCAGTTACGAAAAAATTCTTAGCAAGGGCCTACATCGCTGATAGCTTTATCTCTTCATTAAAACTCATATCGACCAGATTCAGTCTTGAAAAAACAGAATCCGGTCGATACGCGCCAAACCTCAGGAAGAAGCGAAGTCTTTCAGCTTTTTCAAAGGTCTTATTTTTACTTGAATAGAAGCGGGCTTTGCCGCAACATCCATTAACTCGCCGGGACGAAAAGGGTTAGGAACATTCTTTTTCGCTTTTTGGGCGGGCTTCTTCTTGGTCACAATTTTTAAAAGCCCTGGAATGGCAAACTCACCACAACCGCGCTTTTTAATATGGCGTTCAATAAGATCAGTCAGTTCATCAAGAACATTGCTCACATCCTTGCGCGAAAGCTCAGTATTCTCAGCAATCTCATTAAGAACCTGGCTCTTGGTGTACTTTTCCTTGATAGCTGCACCTGGCATTTGTTATCTCCGAACACGTTTTCTAACAGTTTTGGAATTCCTATTTCCCCTGCTTACAACATGCCTGACCTACTCACCACAACTTAAACTACATACAACGTTTTCAGACGCATACAGGTTTAATGGGTTAGATTTTCATTTTCACCATAACCGATCGACGATTCATCCGCTCGACACGACTCTACACATCCCCACTCTCGATGAAAGTCATTTTGTAACTTCTGACAGTTTGTTACTGATTACTGTCACAAATGGCGTTAGACTTCGAGCGATAAAACCCTGAACAATTTAACCGGTTACGAATCCAATATAAACCACGGTTTTTCGGCTTGCGAGTATTTTTTAATCTATTTTTACCGAACTAAGGTAATTTTCTTTGATAAATGTTTGCTCCTTATACATCGAAGATATTGAGACATGATCCACAATCGCGTTAAATTAAGAGTGCAGTTCTTTATATCTTTGATAAAACCAATAACATTTATGATACGCATGGAAAAAACATGTTGCTTAAAAACCTAAAATATCTCCAGCTACTATCAGGCCTTATCCTTACCGGCCTGTATCTGGCTTCACCTGCTTTATTACCAGCCCTGCACCCCGAGGTGTTTCCGGTAGTTTCTGCTGCAAACATCTACACCAGCGAACCCTCGCTGATTATGTTGCTTGCTGCCGCTGCTGTTAACATAATCGTCGGCTGCTACCAGAAACCCCTCTCAGGGTCCCGCAGACAGCTTCAAACTCTTGGATCAGTTGCTCTTTTCTTCTCTGGAGTTCTTGCAGCCATCAGCGCCCTGAGTCGCATGCCAGTGAATCCGGTAACGTTCTATATTCCTCTGATTATCGTTAGCCTTCTAGTTTGCGGAATCATTCTGCATGCGCTCTGTAACCTCCATCAACTGGCAGCCCCTTCTGCCACCAGCAGTGAAAGCTCCCTCGATAGCGACAGGGAAGCCGGTACAGTGAAATGGTTCAACGTTTCAAAGGGCTTTGGCTTTATTACCCGCGACTCCGGGGATGATATTTTTGTTCATTACCGGGCGATCAGAGGCGAAGGGCACCGTATTCTGAGTGAAGGCCAAAGGGTTGATTTTGTTGTTACAGAAAAAGAAAAGGGCCTGCAGGCAGAAGATGTTGCCACATCCCACTAATTTGCAAACCTGTTGAGAACGACAAAAAAGCAGGCTCAGCGCCTGCTTTTTTGTGCACCACCAAAGGCATCAATAATGCGGTGGAGGTACTTCCTCTTCCGCACTTTCACCCTGCTGACTTATCAGCACCTGCAACTGCTGCTTCATTAACTCAAATTCCCGGCGCAGAAGATCTATATCACCCTGCTGGCGTGCCACCACATCATTCAACTGCTGCACAAGATCGTCCTGATAACTCAGCTGTGTTTGCAGTTCAAGAAGTTCATCTTTCATCTATCTACTCCTGAGGCAGGCTGTCAGCTGCCACCAGCCAAGTGGTAAAAACCGTTGCCAGACGATCACGAATCTCTTTTATCTGGGCGTCAGTATATGCCATGGCAGCCCCCTGCCCCCAAACTGGTCCCGGCCAGGCATAGTCCTCCTTCTTACGCACAACAATATGCATATGAAGTTGGCGGACAATATTCCCAAGAGCGCCCACATTCATTTTTTCAGCGGCGAACACATCCTTGAGTTTCTCTGCAACGTAGGATGTCTCTTTCAGCAATCGCCCCTGATCAGACTGCCTTAACTGAAAAATCTCCTCAATACCCTTAACCCTGGGCACCAGAATAAACCACGGATAACGCGCGTCATTCATCAACAACATACGACTCAGGGGAAAATCACCAATGACTATACAGTCCTTGGCAAGACGGTGATCCAGCTCAAACTGACCCATAAGAAACACCCCAAATAAACATGCAGCGAACTATACGTCTGGATAAAACCGGGAGGCAAGACAATAAAAAAGCGGGATAACCTTTCGGCTACCCCGCTTTAAGAAAAGATTCTGAAACTGGTTTACAGTTTGTCGGACTCTTCAGCCAGGTAAGCAGCAACACCATCAGGGCTGGCGCTCATGCCTTTCTCACCTTTCTGCCAGCCTGCGGGGCAAACTTCGCCGTGTTCTTCGTGGAATTGCAGCGCGTCAACCAGACGAATCAGCTCATCCATGTTACGACCCAGTGGCAGATCGTTAATAATCTGAGAGCGAACAACGCCGCTCTTATCGATCAGGAAGGCACCACGGAAAGCCACGCCACCTTCAGATTCAACATCATAAGCCTTGACGATGTCATGACGCATGTCAGCAGCCAGAGTGTAACCAACCTGGCCGATACCACCCTTCTCAACAGGAGTGTTACGCCATGCGTTGTGAGTAAAATGGGAATCGATAGAAACACCGATAACCTCAACACCTTTCTCTTTGAACTGATCCATACGATGATCCAGAGCAATCAGCTCAGATGGGCAGACAAAGGTGAAGTCCAGCGGATAGAAGAAGATCAGGCCATACTGACCCTTGATTGCTTCTGCCAGATTGAATTCATCAACGATTGTTCCGTCAGCCAGAACCGCAGGAACTGTAAAATCAGGAGCCTGCTTACCTACAAGAACTGCCATTCCCTATCTCCACGTCAAATGGATTGAATAAACGCCCCAATCAGTCTATTGCGTCACACGCGAAGGGGCCGCTAAAAACACATACATCATACACATAGCATTTCGGCTCGCCCACAAGATTCAGAGCATTTACTCATGATTTTTTTATTGTTTAGCGATAGAGGATGCCTATTACAGACAAACAACATGAAATCAGGTAGAAACCACAAACAAAAAAGTCGGTGAATAAACACCGACTTTTTCTCACACTCTTTCTCACACTCTCTGAGATTGATATCAGGCTTCTGCTGAATCACTCGCTGCTTTAACCATCTTCTGCAGTTCTCCCTGCTCATACAGGTCGCTGATAATATCGCTGCCACCCACAAGCTCCCCGCCAACCCAAAGTTGTGGGAAAGTTGGCCAGTTTGCGTATTTGGGCAAGTTAGCCCGGATATCAGGATGCGCCAGCACATCAACGTAAGCGAACCGTTCGCCACAGGCAGACAAAACCTGCACCGCACGAGAGGAAAAACCACACTGGGGCATACGGGGTGATCCCTTCATAAACAGCAGTACTGAATTATTTTCAATCTGCTGTTTAATTTGCTCCATTACTTCTTCAGACATCACTCCACCTCAATCCCAAGTTATTCTCGGCGCAGTATACATGACCCGCCAGTGGACAGAAATCCCGCTATTTACACCAGCAGGATTCCCAAGACCTTCTACACTGCTCCCCGCCAGTTTACAAACACCAAACCGCATATCCGGCAGGAGCCAGAAAATCAGCATGTGCAAACCTTTTCTTTACAGGTTTTCCAATGCAGGAATATCCGCCTTTTTTAAAATACTCTTAAGCGTTCTCTTAAAAATTGTTACGGGGCTGGCTCTCCTCCATCCAGCCTATTCTTTTGCCGTAACCAGAACTCCGAGTTACAAAAGCTGGCCCCACCCCAACCAACCAACTGAGCAACAGGATATAGATCATCAGCAGCAGAACATCGCTAATCGGGATATCATGGAAAACGCTATTATTGAGCGGCTAAGAACCAACAGCAAATCTCCACTGAAGCCAATATCAAAATTCTACCAACACTCCAGTTTACACAACCCCAACAACGTGGAATCCGCTTTCAGGCTTGCCATTTTCGACCCACACTCCGGCACAGTTATCCCACTTTGGGGAAACACCGGCCCAGGCCCTCTACTGTTTGGCCATGGGCAGCACTCAGATACCCTGCACTTCTCTCCGAGCATGCTCGAGAACTTGTTAAGCTGGCACCCGATACTTAATAAAGATGCCTCCACAGCTTGGTTGTATGTTATTTCTGACACGCAAAACACCCCTATTGTACTCCTCGACAATGCAGTGGCCTCCCCCAGCACTCTTCCCACTGCAATGCTTGACAAATCTTTCAGCTATACCCTGAACCTCACAGAAATCCTCCCTGATGAGAAGGGAGAATTTCTGGGACTTGCAAACCTGTCAGAAGCAGATCCCACAATTTTCATCCTGAGCAAACTTTCAAAAGATGGCACTGGCAAAACCCCAGCTGCTCTGATTCAGCGGCTTCAGGCTCTCCCAGACGAACAAAAAAACAAACTTCTTCTAGTCACAAGCCATCACAAGGGAGGGAAACCTACGCTTTCACGAGTACTCGTTCCCGTTAACGCGATTATCACCGAAGAGAAGTATGTGTGCTCAGACAAAACCGTAACCTTCACTGTCAACCAGTATTCCCAACTAACGAATACCGAAGAAGAAACCTTTACACCACAACCATCAAGAGAGGCAGACAAACCCTTTAACACCTCCCCAGAGATGCAACAACAGCTGGAGATAGCTATTCAAGTGGGCGAATCGGGGGGCAAAGCGGCTATCTATCATCGTCTTAAAGACCTCCCCCTCCGAGCATTCCTGGAAGGCATCAGGGCGCAAGACAAGGCGCAGGTGACATTAGACGCCCGCCAGCTCGCCCTACTCTGCTTAACGGAAGAGTTACGCGACGGCCGATTGGTCGTTATAGAGCATATCCCGTCACTCAACACCCGGGTTGTTCACAAACTTAGCCAGCTCAGCTTGAACGAGGAAGTAAACTATATTCTTCAAGATCAACACGACACTGACAATCTATCATCCACACAGATTATGGAGAAACAGGCATTCAGGAAAAAAACTATCACTTTCACTTTGCCTGATATCAACCCCAACTGGCAAGGCTCCGAAAAGAGATCCAAAAACACCATTGAAAACAGTGCATTACTTGACCCAAAGCAGGCACTAGAGACATTAAATTTCGATCCAATAACCGGCCACCGCACTACCGAGCATACCCACTGTCATCAACGAGCGGGTAAGGTCATAACAGTTGCTGACCTCCCCCCTGACTCCAACACATTCTTACCTGGTGGCGCCAAAAGACTGAGTGATGAGGAGTTATATAGCGCTGAAAGTCAGGCTCACCTAAAAGCAGCAGCAACCCAAAAGACAAAGGATGCGGAAACTCAGAGCTATGGATATCAGGGAAATTTGACAGTAGAAGAACTAGTTGCAGCAGCGTCCGCCATCAACGAGGTGCGCATAAAAAAAGGAAGCGACCGCCCATTACTTGATTCCATCCCAGAAAACTCTACCCAAAAATCAGGGAAAGTCTTATCAAAACCGCCCCCTCCTATAAAACGCAAAAAAGCAAGACAACCTATTGAGCCACTACGCCTGCCAGGAAATGCAGAGAGTGTTATAAAAAAGCAGCAAAAAACCTTTGCTCAAATGCAATTGGAACGCCGCAAGGCGATCGTCGAACAAATGCAGGCTGAACACACACACAATTTTGGCGATCCACCTGGAGGTGGAGGCGGTGATGATGGAGGCGGCGGATCAAGCCCCTCTCAACTCCCGGAAAACGACCCCAATGGTGTTGCTCGACACCTTGAACGACAAACTGTCGAGCAGGCGGCAGGATGGCTGCAGGCTCGCATCCGAGAACACCCGGTGCACAGTCTGGTCTCTTTCCTGACCCTGACCTGGATCGTTCTGGACCTTTATCATAACTGGGGCGCTCCTCCCAGCCCAAGGGAGATTCTCATAAAGAAGACCCATCAGGCTATGGGGCCAGGAGCAAGTGCCTTTCAACAGGAAGCTGCCCGCCTACTGATAGAAGGCATGCCAGATCACATTTTGGAATACCTTGGGTCGGACACGTTAAGCTACTGGGTCACCCGCTCCTGCCAGCACTGGTGCAGCAGGAACAACTGCAACGCGAGATATATCTCCGAGATATTCCTTCATTACATTCTCTCCCCGGTTTCTACCCGTAAGGATCGTTTTTTACAGGAGATGCGCGTTCGCATCAGTGAAGAACCTTTAGAGTTGAACAACCCTTGGCTTCGCACCGTTGACAGACGTAGAAAAGGGCTTGCTGCAGCGCTGGATTTCAACCCGGTAACCCAGCAGTCCTGGATGGCGGAATTAAATGATCACGGACTCCTTGAGAAAACCAGTGAACTCCTCAACCTGACCCAGAAACCCGTGAAAGTTATGCGTTATAGCTTTCTGGAAACACTTCAGACCAAGCCTTTTCATAAACGTTACAAAGACCTTGTTCCCGAACCAGCTACTGATGCAACAAATCAGTATCGCCCGGTTGTCCCATACCCAATGGAGCGCCAGCGCTATGGGACGTATACCTGCTCAACCATCGATGGCGACTACTGGCGGGCTATTGATATTAATGGCGAAGAACCCGGTTTTTATGGTGTTCCAGCTGTGATTGGTTATGCCCATAAAGCTGTGAATGGTTACTGCGTTATTAGCACGATGGACAAATGGCTGTCCATATTGGGCGACGATGGTCACATCACCATACTTAGCCCGGAAAACGAACTTGAATATCCGGTTGAGCTTGCCTTGGAAAGTCCGTTCAGAGAGAAAAAAGAGCGACTCACCAGCGAATTCTGCAAAGTGCAGTACTGGAAAGAAAGGCGTTGGAGAAAAGTTCAAACTACAGATATCAAACCCGGAACTATTGAAGCTTTGTTACCGGTTAACGCGTTTTACCGGGTTCGCTGTCATGGCGAAACAGCTACGTTCACTTGGGATGTGAATACCGGAATCATTTACGTCTGGAGCTGGCCCCCTATTTCTGCCGCGACCATGCCGAAAAACAGGAGACAAGCCGCCAACGGCTGACAGTTGCCAAATACTACCCGCCCTCGCTAAGATGCTTTCTGCCTGTGCCTAAACTGCACAGGCAGAAAGCATCTCTCCCCTGATTACAACAAGCAAAAGCCAGAGCAGGATCATGACTGAAAGCCTGATGAAAACCTATAACCGCCTACCGGTTACCTTTACTACTGGAGAAGGTGTATGGCTGGAAGACAATGATGGCAAACGATACCTTGATGCCCTTTCTGGCATAGCGGTATGTGGCCTCGGGCATGCCCATCCACGAGTTGTTCAAGCAATCAGAGAGCAAAGCAGTAAACTGCTTCACACTTCCAATCTTTATGGTATTGAAGCTCAGGAAAAACTGGCTGAACGCTTGACGGGCCTGACTGGCATGGAAAAAGTTTTCTTCTGCAACTCCGGCGCAGAAGCGAACGAATGCGCTATTAAAATCGCCCGCCGTTACGGCCACCAGAAAGGCATAGAAAAGCCCGGCATTGTTGTGATGGAAGGCGCATTCCACGGCCGAACACTGGCTACTCTTACGGCGACAGCCAATGCTGCTGCCAAGCAGGGTTTTGGCCCTCTATTGGAAGGTTTTTACAGAGTTCCTTTCAATGATACTCAGGCAGTCGAAGAGCTGACTGCAAGAGAAGATATTGTCGCAGTTCTTGTTGAACCCATTCAGGGCGAAGGCGGCGTTAATATTCCTGATGCCGGTTACCTGAAAGCTCTGCGCAGCATCTGTGATGATAACGACTGCCTGCTCATGGTTGATGAGATTCAAACCGGTAATGGCCGAACCGGACAGTGGTTTGCCTGCCAGCACGAAAATGTCAAACCTGATGTTATCAGCACCGCCAAGGGCCTGGGTAACGGTCTCCCTATAGGTGCCTGCATGGCTCAAGGTGAAGCAGCAAAAATTCTAGTACCCGGCAGCCATGGCACAACTTTTGGTGGCAACCCTTTCTGCTGCGCAACCGCTCTTGCCGTACTCGACACCATTGAACAGGACAGCCTGCTCGACAACACACTGACAACAGGCCAATACCTTCAGGATCTTTTTCAGGAAGGCTTAAAAGGCAATGATGGAGTTGTTGATATCAGACATGCCGGGCTTATGTTTGCCATTGAACTGGATCGCCCCTGTGCGCAACTGGTTTCTGATGCTCTTAAAGCTGGCCTGCTGATTAATGTAACCGCCGGAAATACTATCCGATTGCTCCCACCGTTAATTCTTTCAAAGACTGAGGCGGCAGAAATTGCCCAGCGTCTCATTCCACTGATTCGAAACCTTCTGGGAACGGCGCTGAATGAGTAACTTGCTCGACGTCTGTGAGATTTCCTGTTCCTACAACAGCGAAACGGTCGTTCACAACCTGTCCTTTGACGTTCAGGCTGGCGAGCATGCCTGTCTTCTTGGCCCCAGTGGTTGTGGAAAAACCACAACCCTGCGCGCCATTGCCGGATTTGAACCCTTGAATCACGGCTCCGTTTCGCTCGCCGGATCAACACTCTCTCAGCCAGGCTTCACTCTTTCTCCCGAGCATAGGCAGCTGGGTATGGTGTTTCAGGACTATGCCCTTTTCCCTCACCTAACCGTGGCTAAAAACATTGGCTTCGGACTATCCGGAAAAAACTCTCGCTCCCGTATTAACGATATGATTCAACTAACCGGGCTGAAAGAGTTTGCCAACCGTTACCCACAGGAGCTTTCTGGCGGACAACAGCAGCGCGTTGCCTTGGCACGGGCTTTGGCCAACGAGCCCAGATTGTTATTGCTGGATGAGCCATTTTCAAACCTTGACGCATCACTGCGTCAATCATTAAGCCATGAAGTGCGTGAACTGCTGAAGCAAACAGGAACCAGCTCTATTCTGGTTACTCACGACCAAGAAGAAGCTTTTGCCTTTGCCGATAAAATCGGCTTAATGCAAAACGGCCAGATGGCACAATGGGGCACTGCCAGAGAACTTTACCAACAACCTGCCAGCGATTTTGTCGCCGGTTTTGTGGGTGAAGGCTCATTGATTAAGGGAACCAGAAACCTTGAGGGGCGGATTGAAACAGCAGCCGGTGTATTCGAGCCTGTCACTGATATTCCCACAGAACAGCAAACAGTTCTTCTCCGCCCCAATCATGTTATCTGTGATCAAACATCACCCCACACGGCCACAGTCGTCCAAATGAGTTTTCGCGGTGAAAATAACCTGCTAAAGCTGCGATTAAGCTCAGGAGAAGAACTTCTTCTGGAAACACCAGCGCAAAGCTCACTCAAAGTAGGAGATACAACCGGGCTGCGCCCATCAGCGATGATGGTGCCTGCTTTCGCCTGATAGATAAACACATAAGAAGTGCTAACCCTCCATTAGAACCCCTAAATACTTTTCTATAAAAACAACAGGACATATACCTGTTGTTTTTATACTCTTTTATGACTCCCCATGGGAATCTGTCGGCACGCCCATAAAATCAACTGAAAAAAGAGGGTAAGAAAATAAAAAACTCCAAAAGCCACATTATCAATGAAAACACCTCTCAGACCATTACTTCACCAAAACACGAATATGCCACCCTCCTCGAACACCCTCCTCAAACACCCTCCGCCGACACACCCAACGCTGAGCGTCATCCCTCCCAGCAATCAACACACTGAAAACTGGCTGATCAACCTGCCTTCCCGCTTTGCACCTGTTCGTATAACCCACGGACTTTGGGAATGTAATGTTGAAGCCCATCTATACGGGTTGATGTCGCCGGATGGGTACTAAGAAATTCGGGAGGCTGCTGACTGTTTTGTGCAGACATTTTCTGCCAGAGAGTGACAGCGGCTTCTGGGTTATAACCGGCCCGAGCCATAAGCTCCAGACCAATAATATCCGCCTCCACTTCTTTTTCCCGGCTGTTGGGAAGAGTCATGGCATAGTGAACAACGTTATTGGCCAGGTCCAGAGTCTCTCGAGACGCACCAAACACGGAACCTACCAGCGTGCTGCCTAGCTGAATCATATAAGCTTCAGACATGCCTTCACGTCCATGCTCCCTTAAAGCATGAGCGATTTCATGACCCATAATGGCAGCGATTTCATCGTCACTCAGGCTCAAGGCTTCAATAATACCGGTGTAGAATACTATCCGGCCGCCAGGCAAGCAGCTGGCATTGAGGATTTTCTCGTCAATCAGGCTAACCTGCCAGGCCCACTGACTGGCATCGGGGCGAAAAACACCGACCTGAGACACCAGCCTATCGGCAACCTTTTGTAACCGGGTAACGGTCGCACCACTGCTTACAAGCTTTTTCTCTTTTTTAGCTTGCTCCCGCATCTGCATATAAGACTGTTCGGACAGTTCTTCCACCTGCTGCTCACTGAGCAACATAAACATACTTTGCTCACGGTTTACGCCAACCGCCCCCTCACGAGTTGTACTCACAGATTGGCACCCGGTAACCACTACCAAAACCAACGACCATAGCAGTTTTCGCAACAACTCCGACCTCATAACCCTTCTCACCTGCTTTTTATTTCTTATACAACTTAAAAAGACACCCTATATGTCTAGAATGACATACAGAATTCCTATCCAGAAGATACAATAGTGTCCGTACGAAAATGAGATAATCATAATCCCATTATGCTGCCAGGAAGTAGTATCACCGATAAAGCAGTACAACTGATAAAGCAGTACAACTGATAAAGCAGTACAACTAAGAAAACAGCGCCAATAACCAATAGCGAGTAGTCATGCAGTCAGACAGCAGTTCCCGTCCCTCCAGTGGCGCAAACACAAAGTATTCTGATGATATCTATGATCTAGTCATTGTTGGTGGCGGAATCAATGGCACCGGTATTGCCAGAGACGCCGCAGGCAGAGGCCTCAAAGTACTGCTCTGTGAGCAGAATGATCTGGCATCAGCGACGTCATCTGCCAGCAGTAAATTAGTACACGGAGGACTGCGCTACCTGGAACATTATGAATTCCGGCTTGTTCGGGAGGCTCTGCGTGAACGAGAAGTTCTGCTGGCTAACGCTCCCCATCTGGTGAAGCCTTTGCGTTTCCGACTGCCCCACGCTCCTCATCTGCGCCCAGCCTGGATGATTCGTGCGGGACTCTTCCTCTATGACTCACTGGCACACCGGGAAACATTACCGGGCAGCAAAGGTGTCAAGCTCAACGGTCACTCTCCGTTGAAACCAGATTTCACTCGTGCATTTGAATATTCTGACTGCTGGACTGACGATGCCCGCCTCGTGATCACCAATGCTATTTCAGCCAAAGAGTTGGGTGCAGACATTCTACCCAGAACACGCTGTACCTCTGCTCACCGCAAAAATAAAGGTTGGGAAGTCGAACTCGAAACCAACAGTACCAAACGCTCAGTTACTGCCAAGGCATTGGTGAATGCTTCCGGCCCATGGGTGGCCGACTTTATTGAAAACAGCCTGCAGGCCAAACCGGAATACGGCATCAGAATGATAAAAGGTAGTCATATTGTGGTTCCAGTACTCCATGATGATGACGAAGCCTATATTCTCCAGAATGCCGATAAGCGGATTGTGTTTGTGATCCCCTGGCAGGGGAAGTGGTCGATGATTGGTACCACCGATGTAGAGTACACTGGCGACCCATCCAAAGTTGCCCCCGACAGTGATGAAGTGGAATATCTTATCGATATTGCCAACCGTCACTTCAACAAACAAATATCCAGTGACGACATCGTATACAGATTCTCCGGTGTACGACCGCTCTGCAATGATGAATCGAATGATCCTTCAGCGATTACCAGAGACTACACGCTGACCGTTTCTCAGGAATCTGAACAATACCCATTGCTCAATGTGTTTGGTGGGAAATTGACCACCTATCGCCGCTTGGCAGAATCTGCTCTGAAAAAACTTCATCCATGGTTTCCAGATATGCAACAGCCATGGACCGACAGCACCCCATTGCCGGGTGGCTCTATAGCCTCACAGCCACTTTATGCTCAGCAGCTGGCCAAAGAGAAAAGCTGGCTTCCGGAACATATGGCAACCCGCTTTGCCAGCAGTTACGGTGAGCTGTGCATGAAGTTTCTTGCTCCTTGTCATTCTCTGGATGACCTTGGCCAGCACTTCGGCAATGATCTGTATCAGGCGGAGGTTGACTATCTTCTTGATCAGGAGTGGGCCGAAACTGCTGAAGACATTCTCTGGCGTCGCACAAAAACCGGAGTTGCTTTAGCAAGTGATGGCCTCGTTTCTCTGCAAAGCTATATTAGCCAGAAAAACTGACACCTCTAAATAAGCGAGACTGTTAGCAGGTCTAACAGTCTCGTTATACCTATCCTGTGACTCTCCTCTGACAATTCTCTCTACACCACCCTCCAGAGGAAGGAACCAGGAATCATGTCCCTATCGGAATTGACTGAACTCGCCCCGATCATTATCAAGTGCCTGGTAACAGTCTTCGCGTCCTCAGCTTTGGCATGGCTTTGTAAACGTATTCTGGATCGTTTAACCGCTCGATTTTCCCGCACCAAAAGCCATTGGGATGACACTCTGAGCCAGGCTGCAACTCCTGTTATTGTTGTTGGCATTCTGCTTATGGGGGCAAGTGTAACGGCTGATTTAGTAATGGAGCACTATGGCATTCAGGCCAGCGGGACTATTCACTCCATTCGCCAGATAGTTGTCGTCTGTTTACTTTATGCATTGTTAATGCGTTATTTGCGTCTGACCCGAGAGAGCTTTCGTCAAGCAGAAAGATCCCGCCTGAAAATAGACCTGCCAACTGCTGAGTTACTGATCAAGCTTATGCAGCTTGGTCTGACTATCGCCACGGCACTGACCCTACTGCAAAACCTTGGCGTCAGTATCAGTGGCCTTCTGGCTTTTGGAGGTGTGGGGGGGCTTGCTATTGGTCTGGCCGCCAAAGATATGCTCGCCAACCTTTTTGGTGGCCTGACTCTTCATATGGACAGACCTTTCATAATTGGAGAAAAGGTTCTTCTAAAAGACAAAGGCATTGAAGGTTTTGTGGAACATATTGGCTGGCGCCAGACCCGTATACGCGGTTACGACCGCACTCCAATTTACGTGCCCAATGCTCTGTTTACCAATATGGCAGTGGTGAACCCTTCACGCATGCAGAACCGCAGAGTCGATATTATTATTGGCCTGCGTTACAAGGACTTCCCTCTACTGGACTCTGTTACCCAGACGATTGAAGACTATCTGGCCAATCATCAATCGCTGGATCAGGTCAGAGGAGTGTTAGCGCGTTTTATTGATTACGGAACCAGCTCTCTCGATATCCGGATACGGTTCTATACCCTGACCACAGACTGGAAAAGTTATATGAATGCCCGTCATGAAATTTTACTGGAGATCGGTAATATCATTCATAAACAGGGGGCGGATATGGCATTCCCAACCCGCACCCTGGACATTCCGGCAAACGCTCTTAACGCCCGCGCTGACGGCGAGGCCACACCAGACTGAACCGGGCACCGCCTAACTGATCACTGACTCCGACCATCGCCTTTCCGTTATGCCAGTGCATAATCCGCCGAACAATCGAAAGTCCCAGACCATAACCACCCGATGAACGGGTGCGACTATCATCAAGTCTGGCAAAGGCAGTGAACACCCGCTCTCGCTGATCTTCAGGAACACCGGGGCCATCGTCTTCCACATCGACACGACAACTGTCGTGACCAACACTGAAGCGCACCTGAACCTTACTATCAGCATAACGGCAAGCATTACTCACCAGATTCTGAATAGCTCGATGAATATAACGCTCTTCCACATCAATCTTTCTGCGGGGCTCGAGCATACGACAAGGAACGTGTTCAACAACAATGCTACTCTTCTGTCTCTGATGCTCTTCCACAACCCTTAATACGATGTTATCTACATCCAACCGCTGAAAACGAATATCAGGAACACCTTCTTCCAGCTTTGCATAGGTGAGAATTTCATCAATCAGGTGATCAAGTTCTTCAATATCACCATCAATCCCTTTGATGTAACTACTCCTCTCATCATCTGCCTGCGCATCTTCGACCATTTCAAGCCCAAAACGAATACGGGCAACAGGTGTGCGCAGTTCGTGGGAGACACCGCGAATCATCTCTTTCTGTATACTCAGCAGACGCTGGATATGACTGGCCATATTATTAAAGGCGGCCGCTAGCTGCCCAACGGAATCACCACCATGAAGCTTTACCCGTGCATCCAGATCACCTCGTGCCAAACGCCTTGCCGTACGTTCCAGCTTGCTGAGCCTGCGCTCAAGCCCACGCACCAGCACATAAATAGCAATACTGATGGACGCAAGAATAAACAGGCCAATGGTTGCCAGCAGCTTAAAGGGATATGGGTTCAACATAGAAATCGGCCCAAGCACAAGCACTTTGCCGGTATCAGGTAGACGACTGTATATATTCATCGCACGGCCACCCTGATTAAACAGGGCCAGAGACATGCCTTGCTCAAGCAGTCCGCGCTGTCGCTGGGAAAAACGTCCAGGATAATGATTCTGAAGGGTAACCTGATAACCAAACAAATCGCTGGCACGATCTTCCAGTATCAGTAATCGCCTTGCTGGAGGTATGCGGCTCAGCCAATCCCGAACAATGGTTGCTGTGCCGGTTGCCAGTTGCTCATTGATATCTTCGAGTGTTCCACGCAACAGCGACGAATCATTGATGGCGGAAAATATTTCGAATTGTCCGGCATCCCCTCCTCGCACCAGCACTCGACCAGCCTGAAGCTGACGAGCTGTTTGCTGCCCAAGACCTTCATCTTTATCTGGTACAACAGTGAGAGCAACACCCAGACGGTTTTCCCAAACCTCCAGTTGTTCCGGCCAGCGATCCTCACTCAGGCTCGCCAGCTCCAGACTCATTACACGGAAGGTGCCTCGTGCTGTTGATTCCCGAAAATCCTGCAGCCTGACTCCATTAATAATGGTCAGAGCCAGTCCGCACAACACGGCCACCAGCACCAGGGTGAACAACAGGCCACCGTAAATGCGCAGAAAAATACTGCTCACTCGCTCATCTCCAACTCAAGAGGTTCTAACGAGACAGGTATCAGCCAGCAAACTGTCTGCTGACGTCATTAGCTATTTGCCCGACCCGGTTTAAACCGGACGAACAAACAGGTACCCCTTGGAGCGAACAGTTTTGATCATACGTGGGTGCATAGGGTCATCACCAATCTTGGGACGAATACGCGACACCCGCACATCAATGGAGCGATCCTGGCCGTCGTACTCAATACCCCGCAGCTTTTCGAAGATTTCTTCCCGGCTCAGCACACGCCCGGCATTGGAAGAAAGCAGCCACAGAAGATCGAATTCAGCACTGGTCAGCTCGATATTGGTGTCTTTGAGCCAGGCTTCACGCATAGCCGCATCGACAACCAGATCACCAAACTCCAGTCGCCCCTTATCACCAAAGTCTTCCTGTACCGGTGCGCTGCGACGCAGCAAAGCACGAATACGAGCGAGCAGTACGCGGGGGCGAACAGGCTTGGCGACATAATCATCTGCGCCCATCTCCAGTCCCAGAACTTCGTCCAGATCATCGGTGCGCGCGGTCAGCATCAGGATGGGATTATGAAAATCAGCCCGCACCCGCCTGCAGATGGAGACACCATCTTCACCGGGCAGCATCAAGTCGAGCACGACCAGATCTGGGTTCTCTTCAAGGATTCGATCAACAGCCTTGCCACCGTCATGCTCAACGCTGACGGTCAGACCATTGTTTTCAAGGTACTCGCGAGTAAGGCTGGCCAGGCGTTCATCGTCTTCGACAATGAGAATATGGCCGGAGTCTGTTTGTTCCACAGTGGATACTTCTGCTTCTGTTTGCATCATAGAGTGTAACCGGATTCTACCTTTGCTAATGATAACCGCACAGGCCTGAACGTTTCTGTTGCAGTCTGTAACCGGTTTCCCTTTGACCTCAATCAAGCGTAAAGATTCACCGCCTCCGGCCACTGCCGTACAATACAAAATAAGGAAGTTATAAAACACAACAACCACAAGATATAGTGCTTTCGGGTATCACTCCGTCAAAGAGTTATTAGCTATGAAATAACAAGATAACGATTATAAAAATCTATAGTAAAAAAAACTGCCATTTCCTGCACCCACCCCATTTCCACTCGAACTCTCAGAATGGGCACGCTAGAGGAAAGTAAACACTTACATGAGGTTTTTTTCACCGCCTAAAAGTCTCTTCTGCGCTACAAGCGGCACCTTGCAATGCGACCAAGACCGCATTATCTTGTATACATAAATAAGAACAACACAACATTTAGTGCCCCATCATGGAACACACACGGGGTCTCAGGCAACCAATTGCTATACAGGGAAATCCATTCGGGAATGTTACCTAAATAGCCCGAAAGCATAGTCAAACGGTTGACACTCTAAAAACAGAAACAGACGAAATCCTTGCCGACTTTGCTTTTTGCTTTCTCTGCAACGGTCTCCCTGTGCCTGTTGAGTGGCTCCAATATACCTTTTGGTATGGTCGTTGCTGTTGTTTTATTTCGAATGATTAGGATTGACACGTCCACATAACCACAACATATAGTGCATATAGGTATCAGCAGGGCATGAACGAACATCTTCAGGTCTCCAAAAGAAACGGGCAGCAGGAAGCTATCGACCTTGAAAAAATTCACAAGGTGATCACCTGGGCTGCTGAAGGGCTGGATAATGTGTCAGTTTCCCAGGTGGAACTGAAATCCCACATCCAGTTCTACAATGGTATCCAAACCACTGAGATTCACGAGACCCTGATTAAAGCCGCTGCCGACCTAATTTCTCGGGAAGCCCCCGATTACCAGTATCTGGCAGCCCGTTTGGCTATTTTCCATCTGCGTAAAAAAGCTTACGGCCAGTTTGAACCACCTGCTTTATATGACCATGTAGGGCATCTGGTGGAACTGAAGAAATACGACGCCGCTCTATTAAAGGATTACACTCGGGAAGAGCTGGAACAGATTGACAGTTTTATTGATCACAACCGCGATATGAATTTCAGTTATGCGGCGGTGAAGCAACTTGAAGGTAAATATCTGGTTCAGAATCGGGTCACCGGTGAATACTTCGAAAGCCCACAGTTTCTTTACGCACTGATTGGTGCCAGCTTGTTTGCGGAGTATCCTAAAGAGACCAGACTGGACTACATTCGTCGTTTTTACGATGCTGTCTCTACATTCCGTATTTCTCTGCCAACACCAATTATGGCTGGAGTCCGTACACCAACCCGTCAGTTCAGTTCTTGTGTTCTGATTGAGTGTGATGACTCACTGGACTCCATTAATGCCACTGCCAGTGCCATTGTGAAATATGTAAGCCAACGTGCAGGTATCGGTATTAATGCTGGTCGTTTACGTGCCGTAGGCAGTCCCATCCGTGGTGGTGAGGCTTTCCATACTGGCTGCATTCCTTTTTATAAGCACTTCCAGACAGCGGTAAAATCCTGCTCCCAAGGTGGCGTTCGTGGTGGCGCGGCTACGCTGTTCTATCCCATCTGGCACTATGAAGTGGAAAACCTTCTGGTTCTGAAAAACAATCGTGGTGTCGAAGACAACCGGGTTCGCCATATTGATTACGGCGTGCAACTGAACCGCCTGATGTATCAACGCCTTATAGAAGGTGGCAATATCACTCTGTTCTCTCCCAGTGATGTACCCGGACTCTACGACGCCTTCTTTGAAGACCAAGACAAGTTTGAGCAGCTTTACACCCAATACGAACAAGACGACAGCATTCGCAAGAAAACCCTGAAAGCGGTTGAACTGTTCAGCCTGTTTGCTCAAGAGCGGGCCAGCACTGGTCGAATTTATTTGCAGAACGTTGACCACTGCAATACCCATAGCCCCTTTGATGCCAAGCAGGCGCCAATTCGTCAGAGTAATCTCTGCCTGGAAATTGCCCTACCTACGAAGCCTCTCCAGGATATTCACGATGAGCAGGCCGAAATTGCTCTCTGTACACTGGCGGCCTTTAACCTGGGAGCCCTTGACAGCCTGAATGAGCTGGAAGAGTTATCTGACCTGATTGTCCGAGCTCTTGATAGTCTTCTGGATTATCAGGACTACCCGGTTGCCGCTGCCCACACCGCAACCATGGGGCGTCGTCCACTGGGTGTTGGTGTTATTAACTATGCCTACTATCTGGCGAAAAATGGTGGTCGCTACTCTGATGGCTCCGGTAACGCACTCACTCATAAAACCTTTGAAGCGATTCAGTATCATTTACTGAGAGCGTCCAATCAGCTGGCCAAAGAGAAAGGTGCCTGTCCGAAGTTTAACGAAACCGTTTACAGCAAAGGCATTCTTCCCATCGATACCTACAAAAAGGAACTCGATGAAATCTGCAATACGCCACTGCGTTTAGATTGGGAAAGCCTGAGGGAAGAGATTAAAACCCACGGTTTGCGCAACTCAACCCTGACCGCGCTGATGCCTTCGGAAACCTCCTCGCAGATTTCCAATGCTACCAACGGTATCGAGCCACCACGGGGTTTTATCAGCGTAAAGGCCAGCAAGGACGGTATTCTTAAGCAGGTTGTGCCTGAGTACGAAACCCTTCGTCATCACTACGAACTGTTGTGGGACATCCCTGACAACAATGGTTACCTGCAACTGGTCGCCATTATGCAGAAGTTTATAGACCAGACTGCGTCGGCCAACACCAACTACGATCCGTCTCGTTTTGAAGGCGGTAAAGTTCCGGTAAAAGTCATTCTCAAGGATCTGTTAACCGCTTATAAGCTGGGTGTGAAGACACTCTACTATCACAACACCCGTGATGGCGCGAGCGACGCCCAGCATGTTGAGCAGGAAGATGACGGCTGCGCCGGCGGCGCCTGCAAGATCTAACTATTGAATAAGCCGCTGGCCACAACACTAGCGGCGCAATATAAAAACAGTTATACCGAGACTCTCAGCGCACCTGCCAGCGCGCTTGTCAAAAGAAGGCGAACATGGCTTACACCACTTTTAATCAAAACAATTTCGACGCCACCAAAGAGCCGATGTTTTTCGGCCAGAACGTGAACGTTGCCCGCTATGACGTGCAAAAGTACGCCATTTTCGAGCAACTTATTGAAAAACAGTTGTCGTTTTTCTGGCGCCCGGAAGAAGTTGACCTGTCTAACGATCGCAGTGACTTTGCCGGTCTTCCAGAACATGAGCGCCATATCTTTCTCAGCAACCTGAAATATCAAACGTTGCTGGATTCTGTTCAGGGTCGATCTCCTAACGTTGCCCTGCTACCGATTGTCTCAATTCCAGAGCTGGAAACCTGGATCGAAACCTGGTCTTTCAGTGAAACCATTCACTCCCGCTCTTACACCCACATCATGCGTAATGTGGTGGCTGAACCTGGTGAGATCTTTGATGACATTATCAACAACGACGCCATTGTCTCCCGCGCCACAGCCATCACTTGTTATTACGACGAACTGATTGAAGGTGTGCAACTGCTCAACACCCTGGGAGAAGGTAAACACACCATTAATGGCGAAACTGTCATTGTCTCCAAGCGGGAGTTGAAGAAAAAGCTTTATCTCACGCTGGTATCGGTCAATGTTCTGGAAGCTATCCGGTTCTATGTCAGCTTCGCCTGCAGCTTTGCTTTTGCGGAACGGGCCACAATGGAAGGCAATGCCAAAATCATCAAACTGATCGCCCGTGACGAAGCTCTTCATCTTACCGGCACCCAGCACACCCTCCAGTTAATGGCGAGTGGTCGCGATGATCCGGAAATGGCAGAGATCGCCAGCGAACTCAAAGATGAAGCTCGCCAGATCTTCCTTGATGCAGCAGAGCAGGAAAAAGAGTGGGCGGCTTACCTTTTCCGCGATGGCTCCATGATTGGCCTGAACAAAGACATTCTTGGCCAGTATGTTGAGTACATTACTGGTCAGCGTATGGCAGCTGTTGGCTTTGAGTCCCCATTCACCATCACTCAAAATCCACTGCCATGGATGAATAGCTGGTTAAACAGTGACAATGTTCAAGTTGCGCCCCAGGAAGTTGAAGTGAGCTCTTATCTGGTCGGACAGATTGACAGTGATGTCGACAGTGATGACTTTGATGGTTTTTCCCTGTAACTCTTACTTTAGGCAAGGCAACTCTATGGCCAATATCGTAAAAATCCAGGATGGTTACAGCTTTCTGCCCAGACCCGGGGAAACGCTTCTGGAAGCCCTGGAAGAACAAGATATTGCCATGGAGTACCAATGTCGTCAGGGATACTGTGGCAGTTGCCAAGTTAAACTGGTGGACGGTGCCGTTGAGTATGCTGAGCAGCCACTGGCCTTTGTGCAGGAGGGGCATATTCTGCCCTGCTGCTGTCAGACCAAATCTGACGTAACACTGGAGCTGCCTCACCCTCTTGAGGTGCTGCAACGTAAAGCGTCTGCCTAGATCTCCAGCATGCCCTTGACCGAAGGTGTGTAAAACGTATAATGCCGCGCAATTTGTCTGGAGATACTGTAGCCTTAGTTCAGACAAAGCTGTTTCAGGTTTGAATATTTACCGGATTGGCGGATTTTTTATGAAGGCAGTTTTTACTCGCATAACTTCTGCACGCCGCTGCAAGCCGGACACCTTTCTTCTTTTTAAAAAGCTCCTATTTCAGGGGCTTTTTTTTGGTTTCAACATCTATCACCCAATATTGTTACCAATAACCGGTGCCATTCAAACCCTGACACAAAAACAGGCTCACAAAGCTATAAAGGACAGGTAAGCTCGATATGACTAATCCGCTCTATCAGAAGCATATAGTCTCCATCACCGACCTCACCCGGGAAGAACTGGAGCTCATCGTATCTACTGCAGAGGCCCTGAAAACCAACCCACGTCCAGACCTGTTAAAAGGGAAAGTGATTGCCAGCTGTTTTTTTGAGGCATCTACCCGTACTCGCCTCTCCTTCGAAACGGCTGTTCAGCGTCTGGGCGGCACGTTTATTGGCTTCGCTGATGGTGGTAACACCTCTCTGGCGAAAAAAGGTGAAACACTGGCGGACTCTGTACAGGTTATTTCTTCCTACACAGATGCCTTTGTTATGCGTCACCCTCAGGAAGGCGCAGCCCGCCTGGCCTCTGAATTTTCTACTGTACCAGTGATCAACGGCGGTGACGGTTCTAATCAGCATCCAACCCAGACACTTCTGGATCTGTTCAGTATTTATGAATCCCAAGGCACTCTCGATGGCCTGAAAGTCGCCTTCTGCGGTGATTTGAAGTATGGCCGCACAGTGCATTCTCTAGCTCAGGCCCTGTGCAACTTTGGCGCTGAGTTTACCTTTCTGGCTCCTGATGCCTTATATATGCCTGATTTCCTACTGGATGACTTTGAAGAGAGCAGCATTAAGTTCAAGCGCGTCCATGACTTCAACGAAGTCGCCCACGATGCAGATATCATTTATATGACCCGTGTGCAGAAAGAGCGTTTTGATGAGACCGAATACAAACACATCGCCTCCCGTTACATCCTGACAGCAGATCACCTGAAAGAAGCCAAACCTAATATGCGGGTTCTGCACCCTCTGCCCCGGGTTGATGAAATCACCGTAGATGTGGATCACACGCCTCATGCGTACTACTTCCAGCAGGCAGAAAACGGTGTTTACGCCCGCGAAGCCCTGTTGGCACTGGTTCTGAACGAAACTATTTGAGGTTGGATATCATGGTCGAGAAGAAAAAACTTCAGGTCGAAGCCATCAACACCGGCACCGTAATTGATCACATCCCGGCTGGACAAGGCGTAAAGATCCTCAGCCAGCTGCAGCTGCTGGGAACCGATCTGCGCATCACAGTTGGTTTCAACTTACCCAGTAAGGAACTGGGGCTGAAAGATATCATTAAAGTTGAAAACCGCCTGTTCAACGAAACAGAAGCCAGCGAACTGGGGCTGTTTGCGCCTCAGGCCACCATCAATGTGATTGAGGATTACACTGTTCGCGGCAAGTTTAAAATGAGCGCACCTGAGAAACTGGAGGGGGTATTTGAATGCCCTAACTCCAACTGTGTAACCCACAACGAACCGGTACAAAGCTCCTTTACCCTTAAGGAACGCAACAGCGATATTCAGATGAAGTGCAAATATTGCGAAAAAAGCTTCAGCAAGGATATCGTAGCAGGGCTCTAAATGATCCATTTCCGGTCAGACTGTGTTAAGCAGCCTGACCGGAGTGTTAGCCATACTGACAAAACCGCTCTCAAGCCCCCGTTTACGCCCTCCTGTTACGGAACCCACCCCCGAATTCGCTTTCTAAACGTTGGAAGCAGGCTCCATTTTAAAGGCCTGCATGGGTAAGAAAGGAGAGGATTATGAGCAGTATTCGCCCTACAGCCATGCCTCCAACAGGTTATAGCCTAAATACGGCCATGGCACACTTTGAAGAAGAGAAGACCTTCTTTGGACCAATGTTCGTTGTTGTTGCACCTTACACCCGGCGCCGATTGAAGCACCTGAGATCCCGACGGGAGCGAGAGCGAGCAGCCTCTACCCTTGGTAGAGTTATCAGACGTTTCCGTACTGGCAGAAGCATGATGCGAAAACGTAAGCAGCCAAAATACTACAGAGACTCAACTCTAGACGATTAAACTGCCAAACCCATCAGCCTGAGCAGAATTCAGGCTGATTCAAAGCGCCCAAATCACACCCACTGTCGACAACTGAGACCCAGCAGTCGATAATGCTCTGATTGCCGCACCCTAATATTCTGAGTGCCTGACCATTCTCCGGCGGAGGTTCCCTGCCAAAAAACAGAAACGGCGAGGGGACAGAAGCTGGATTTACGACCCTCACAAATAGTATCAGGCCACCACTTCAGAACCACGGTGCCCACAACAGCCGTGAATAGCAGGTTCAAGTTGACCCAGCTTCAGGCTGTTTTACCTAACGAGAAGGAAACAACCAGGTTTGAGTGGTTTTCTAAATATTTTCAGCCGGTCCAAGAAAAAGCGCGCGACAGCCGGCACGCGTCGCAACAGTGACAGCTCCTCTCAGGGAAACAGCTCCTCAGCCCATCCCCCAAAGAGTCAGGATTCCAGGTCATACCGTGATGATGACCAGAAAAAACGTGGCCGCCACCCCCATAAACGCCACAAGCGTCATCAGGAAAAATCCACTCAACCGGTGAATAACTGGAATCCAAGCCAGTTTCAGGTACCGGTGGAAGAAGGCAAATCACGCTTCCATGATTTCGACCTTCCGAATGAGTTGCTTCACGCTGTTGCCGATCTTGGCTTCAAGTACTGCACGCCGATTCAAGCCGAAGTATTAGGAGCCACCCTGCAAGGCCGAGACGCTATCGGTAAGGCTCAGACCGGTACAGGAAAAACGGCAGCATTCCTGGTCGCCACCATTAAGCAATTACTGGAAACCCCTGCTCCGGATGAACGTTACCTGGGTGAACCTCGAGCCTTGGTTATTGCCCCTACCCGGGAGCTGGCCATGCAGATTCACAAAGATGCCGAAGCTCTGACCAAACACACCAAGCTGCACACTGTTATGGTGGTTGGCGGCATGGACTATGAAAAGCAGCGCCAGCAGCTTCAGCAAGAATACGTTGATATTCTAGTTGCCACCCCAGGTCGTCTGCTGGATTACTGCGAGCGCAGGGATATCCATTTAGACCTTGTTGAAACCATGGTGATAGATGAAGCCGATCGTATGCTGGATATGGGCTTTATCCCTCAAGTACGCCGAATAATCCGCTCCACTCCGCGTCCTGGCGACAGGCAAACTTTACTGTTCTCAGCCACGTTCAGTGAAGATGTTCTGCGACTGGGAGAGCAATGGACCTGGAACCCACTGAAGGTAGAAATTGAGCCGGACAGTGTTGCAACAGATACGGTTGATCAAAAGGTCTGGATTGTCAGTACCGAAGAGAAATACAAGATCCTCTATAACCTGATCAACCGCCACAATCTTGAACGAGTCATAGTCTTTACCAACAGAAGAGACCAAACCCGTCGCTTAGCCGAGAAATTGCGCAAAGATAAAATCCGCGCTGATATGCTGTCGGGCGATGTTCCGCAGAAAAAACGCATTAGAACCCTGGAAGACTTCCGTGCTGGAAAATTGCAGGTTCTAGTGGCAACAGATGTCGCCGGTCGGGGCATTCACATTGATGGTATTTCTCATGTTGTGAATTATCACCTGCCGGAAGACCCAGAAGATTATGTCCACCGCATAGGCCGTACCGGTCGTGCTGGTACTACTGGCACATCTGTCAGCTTTGCCTGTGAAGACGACTCCTTCCTGATTCCAACACTGGAAGAGCTGCTGGGGGATCGACTCAGCTGCACACGCCCACCAGAAGAACTGTTTTAATCACTCTCTGGGCAAAAGGAAAATGGCCGCTCTTCTGGAAAGCGGCTATTTTTCATTCAGGGAATCTCAACCGCGACTCTTTTATCCAACAACAGATTGTCTTCCCACTCCGGCTCATGCAGGGTAAATGCTTCATCCGTGTCGAGGCAGAAAATACGACACGGACTATTCTCCTGATAGTCTTCTACACGACCGGACACTCCAAGCTCTGTACGCTTCATATAAATACCCAGCGCATAACTCAGCTGCTCCCCCTGACAAATGCTCACCATCCCAGACAGGTATAAAGCAGACACTTCATGGGATACTCCAGGAGGTTCATAAATCACCGCACTGGCTTTTGGGTTTTCAGCGAGGTTTTGGGAATGCCTGCCACTGCTGGCAGAAATCCAGAATAATCGCCAATGTTCATCAAACGCATAAAACAAAGGTGTAGACCACGGCTCCGCCCGGCTGTTAGCTGTGGAAAATACACAGTAGTGATTACTTTTCAACAACTCTTCCGGAGTCAATTTGGTTCCCATACACTTTCCTCTTACAACAGAAAAACCAGCAGCACCTCAAAACACCCCGTGCCACCTTACAAGACGATTAACCATCACCATCATCAGCACGTTCTCGGAAGCCATCGCTAAACAACCAGAGCACCCCAAGGGACAGGCGACTGCACTCTTCCCCCAGGAAATTCATCAGGTTTCCTTTCCTGTAATCCAATTCGGCCCGACATAATGGACAGATTGGTATTGTGGGCGCGTCCCGGGAGGAGGCATTACCGTCATGCTGAAAACTTCTTGGATTTACTTTATTCCAGTGCACTTTTTCACAGTTTCGGCATGGCCGTATATTTGCGACATTCATATGCCTTTTCAGGCAGTCGAAACAAACTTTATGGCTACCCTGGCAACCAAAGTCCACCAGCGTTCCCGGCTGGTAACGCCCACACCCGCCAATGCCGCAACGAGGGTACTGGCAGGGTCCGTCACATAGTTTGCAATCTATAGCTTCGGATTCTTCGTGATCTTCCAGCAGTTGGGATTCAGGGATAACTTGATCATCCTTGGGTTTTGACGGCGCACCATTCCCCCAGATCCCATGATGCATAGACACCACTAATCGGTTTACCGCAACCTGACCAGCTACGCCGATCAAGCCAAGGGCAAAACGACTCACAAGTTCAGGAATCCTCACCTGAAAATAACTGCCCTGATACCATATCTGCGGCTCACGATTGAGCAAAATTGTTCTGTTGCGCTCGGCGAAACTAGCAAACCGGGTATAGAGGGTCATAGGAGGCTGGCGGAAAAGAACAGACAGATCACCAAGCACCAGGTAATTTTCCCAGCACAAAGGGCGGCTATTAAAGTTACATCCACTCAAAGGTAACACCCGGCCGGTATTGTAATTACGCTCCTCCCATATTTGTGGCAGCACGACTGCCACCCTGGGACGAAAGAATAATCCACCATCCACAGATTCCAGAACACCAGACAAACATAACCCTTTCTCCCCGGCCTGAAGGTTAGGATGCTCTCTGTGACACGACAGCATCTGTGCAGCCAGTTCCAACGCGTCCTGAGACAGCAGGCTCGCATAGAGGCGAATCTCCTGCCGTGGCACTTTCTGTCGAATCACCTCAAATAACCAGGGAACCGGTTGATAAATGCTGTCCAGCGCAGCACTGATCAGCTGCTCACGGCCATTAGCAGAGGGATTCCGGTAATGTAACTCAAAAGAGCCATTTATCGCGCCCCCTAGCCGAACCCGACTGATACCACTGGTTTCCATTTCTTTATGAAGCTCCCCCCAAGGGTTCGCATAGGGAAAGGGGCGTGTCAGCATTGGAATATTTGCCATCGATGGAACCCGATCAAGCTCTACAGTGACCGGATCGGTAATTTTCTTGGGGAAGGCAACTTGAGCAAAGAATTGAAAAGAGAGTTCCGCATCATTCACCAGAATCGGCATCGCGCCCTCATACCAATCACCAGTCATCGTTTTCCGGTAATCATTTAAAAAAGTAAAGAGCGGGGCAACTACCTGAGCAAGGGAACGATACACGGCCAGCATCACCCATAACTGTGAGGACACGGATAAAAGCTGATGGGCATAATTGGGCAACAACTTCCAGACATGGCGAAAAAAAATCTCCTGGGTCAGTAGGTTGCCCTCCTTCCAGAAACCGCCAAGTACCAGATCCACCATAAGTTTTGAAACATCTTCAGGGGCATCAACCCCCTCAAAAAGAACAATCCTGTTGCCATAAACAACATAGGTGCCAACATCATTGACGGCGTACCAGCGCCCACGACGCTCTTCGCCACTGAAGTCGCCACTGAAGGACCATCCTGAAGATAAATAATCATCAATAGCTGGCGGCCAGCCTTGCGTCACAGCCGGAAGAAGCAACCCCACAACAATTACCAGCAATGGCCATAAACGGTGCCTTTCCAAGAATCACTCCCGTCGACAGCCTTTTTTCAGGGACTGCTTCTTATCAATACTTTTTGAAGTTGCAGCATCTTTTTTAATGAGATTCGCAACACAACCCTTACCGACCGGCAAATATAGCCGGTCTGGAAAAATTGGCACTTCTGTTGTGAGAGTGGGTCCAGTGATATGCTTAGGCTTTCTCCCACCAAGATTTCAGTACGTTATGGATACCGCTGGATTTAACAAAGAACTACTGTCCTTTCTGCAAGCTTCCACCACGCCATACCACGCCACTGCCGAAATGGCCCACCGCCTCGATAAAGCCGGTTTTACTGCTCTTGATGAGCGGGACAGCTGGACGCTGGAAGCAGGCAAGAAGTACTACGTAACCCGCCACGATTCTGCCATTATTGCCTTTACCACTGGTAAAGGTGACTTTGCCTCTCATGGCCTGAGAATGGTTGGCGCTCACACCGACAGTCCCTGCCTGAAGGTTAAGCCAAACCCCGAACTCAACAGCAAACATTACTTTCAGCTGGGTGTGGAGGTGTATGGTGGCGCGCTGCTGAATCCCTGGTTTGACCGCGATCTTTCCATTGCGGGACGGGTGACCTGGCAAAACCCCAAAGGTGAGATTCAGAACTCCCTGATCGATTTCACCAAAGCTGTGGCAACCGTTCCCAGTCTAGCGATTCACCTTGACCGGGAAGCCAACAAAAAACGCAGTATTAATCCCCAGAAAGATATTCCGCCAGTACTCTGCCGCCTGAAAGGGGGCGAAGACAAACCAGACTTCCGCCATCTACTGGCGACTGAACTGGAAAAACAGGGAGAGAAGCCTGCCAGCGTTCTGGATTATGAAATGTTCTTCTACGACACTCAGGCTCCGGCAACTATTGGTCTGACCGACGAATTTATTGTTTCTGCACGTTTAGACAATCTGCTCAGCTGTTTTACCGGCATAGAAGCTTTGATTGCCGCCAGCGACAGCGATTACCCCTGCCTTCTGATCTGTAATGATCACGAAGAAGTTGGCAGTCAAAGTGCCACCGGCGCCAGCGGCCCATTCTTGCGTCAAACCCTGGAACGTATCTGCGAAACTTCTGAAGAACTGACCCGCACCATGCAGCGCTCTGTCATGATCTCTACAGACAACGCCCATGCTGTGCATCCTAATTTTTCCGATCGTCACGATGGCAACCATGGCCCTGTTATAAACGAAGGTCCGGTCATCAAGATCAACGCCAACCAACGCTACGCTACCTCCAGTGAAACCAGTGCGTTGATTCGCCAGCTATGCGAGCAGGAAGGCGTTCCTGTACAAACTTTTGTTGCCCGTACCGACATGGGCTGCGGCAGCACAATTGGCCCCTTAACAGCCAGCGAGATGGGGGTTCGTACACTGGATATTGGCCTGCCGACTTTTGGCATGCACTCTATACGTGAACTTGCCGGCAGTGAAGATGCCGCTGGCCTGAGCAAGGTTCTTGTGCGCTATTTCCAACTGAAAAACCTTCTGCCTTAATCACTCCGAAATAAAAGTGTCACGCATCTCTTACGGTGCATGACACTTTTATGCCGCGCCAACATCCGTACAATAACGAATCAAGTACATTTTGGAGGAATGTTAATCTGTCCGATTACCGACCAAACAGATCATCATGTCCTACTACAACTCTCCCCCCAAACCAGGCACCGCCTTAGAAAAAGAATGGCAGGCATTGGAGTCCGCTATTGCCAGACAGAACCGTCTGCTGCCAATACACGACAAAGAAAAAGCATCCGTACCTATTGATGACCAACAAGATGATCGGAAATATGGCTTTATCCTGAGTGAAAATTAATCGCCCTAAAAAAATCTGTGAGTCACTCTCAAAAGTTGATACAAATCAACCAACAAACAGTATCAGGATGATGCTATAGTGCTGAAAGCACTGTTTTTAATGCATTAGCAATGTTCGGAACCAAACACTAGGCATTGAATGACAGCGCCATCCAAAAAAACAGGGATGTTTTCGCTACCCTCTTCCCAGGCTGGCGACAACACCGAGAAGAGAGTGACATAGCTGATGCGCTTCAGTCCCAAAGCTTTCCATTTTTCCTTATGTCAGGCTCGCAGGCAGATTCACCTGACCTTCAGCCTTCTTGCATTCTTCCTGTTAATAACATCAGGTGTCCGGGCTGCAGAGGATCTCAGTCAGCCTGTTCCAGCGCTGAAACCAACCCTTAACCAAGCTATTGCCAGCGTTAATGTGGTTCAGCTACTGAAAAATAACTCCTACGAAAAACTGAGCCTTGACCAGTCCAACTCGGAAAAAATATTTAACAGTTATTTCGATACGCTGGATCGCAATCGCAGCTTTTTCCTGGCTTCTGATATCAAAGAGTTTACCAAGTACCAGAACAATCTTGATGACGCCCTGAAAGGTGGCAACCTGCGCCCGGCCTTTGAGATTTTTAATCGTTATCGCGAGCGCAGTGAAGAGCGCATACGCTACATGCTCAAGCTTATTAATGCCGGACTGGATGAGCTTGATTTCAAAAAAGACGAAACACTGGAACTGGATCGGGAAAAAGCAGACTGGCTCAAAGACACCAAAGAGCAGCAGGATCTGTGGCGCCGCCAGCTGAAAGACAGCGTATTAAGCATGAAACTGAATGATAAAAAGATATCAGAGATTTCTGAACTGCTGACCAAACGCTTCAATAACCAACTGCGCCGCTTACACCAGACCCGCAGTGAAGACGCCTTCCAGCTTTACCTGAACTCGTACACTCAGCTTTATGATCCGCACACCCAGTACTTTTCTCCCCAGCGCGCTGAAAACTTTGATATCAACATGAGCCTCTCTCTGGAAGGCATTGGCGCGGTTCTCCAGTCAGAAGATGAGTACACCAAAGTCATCAGCATTGTTCCTGCAGGCCCCGCCGATAAAGCTGGCCAACTGAAGCCTGGCGACAAAATTATCGGCGTAGCCCAGGGTAACGATGGCAAGATAGAAGATGTTGTCGGCATGCGCCTGGATGAAGTTGTCAAACTGATTCGCGGAGCCAAAGGCACCCTGGTTCGCCTTGAAATTATTCCCTCAAGCGCCAGCGACGGAAAAACCCGCATTTATCCCATCAGCCGGGATAAAGTAAAACTCGAAGAACAATCTGCCCAAAAAAACATTCTTGAAGTTGGTAAAGGCGACAAAAAGGCACGCATTGGCGTGATAGATATTCCAGCCTTCTACATCGATTTCAAAGCCGCTCAGGCTGGTGACCCAAACTATAAGAGCACAACCCGCGACGTTCGAAAGCTAATTAACGAGCTGAAAAAAGAAAAAATTGATGGCCTGGTTATTGACCTTCGTAACAATGGTGGAGGCTCCCTGCAGGAAGCCAACCAGCTGACTGGTTTGTTTATCCCTAAAGGCCCCACCGTGCTGGTAAAAGACAGCCGTGGACGCACAGAAGCCCAGCAGGACCCGGACCCCAAGGAAGTATATGACGGCCCTATGGTTGTTCTGATTAACCGCCTCAGTGCTTCTGCCTCAGAAATTTTTGCCGGTGCCATGCAAGACTATCAGCGTGCGCTGATTATTGGTGGACAGAGCTTTGGTAAAGGAACTGTGCAAACTATCCAACCTTTAAACCATGGTCAGCTGAAGCTTACTGTTGCCAAGTTCTACCGGGTTTCTGGCCAAAGCACCCAGAACCGTGGTGTGATTCCAGACATCAGCTATCCATCCCTGTTTGACCCAAAAGATATTGGCGAAAGCTCTCTACCCAATGCACTACCTTACACTGAGATCAAACCAACGCAGTACGCAGCCCTCAAACCTCTTGCCCCGGTTATTCCGGAGCTGACCAAAGAACATGCAAAGCGTATTGCTGACAACCCGGACTTTATCTATCTGAACAAGTTACGGGAGTATCAAAAACAATTTGATGGCCGTACAGTTGTTCAGCTGAATGAGAAAAAGCGTAAGCAGGAAATCACTTCCATGCGGGAAGAGCGGCTTGCTATAGAAAACTCCCTGCGCAAAGCCAAAGGTGAGAAACCCTATAAAAATCTCGAAGAGCTGGAAAAAGAACAGACTGACAAATATAGCCAGAACAAAAAAGATAAAAAGCCTGAAGAAGACGCTCTATTGGTTGAAACCGGTGAGATTCTTGGTGACTGGATTCGTACCAAGAACCCAATGGTCGCCAAAAACAATCAGTAAACTTTCTTTCCTAGAGCCCACAGCAAAGACTGTGGGCTCCTCCCTTAAAGATTCCCCCTCAGCAATTTATAGTTTCTACCTATGTACGGGACAATGTATGGCCCCGTATATAGGCGAGAAAGATACCACCGAAAGACAAAAGGTTATCACTGAAGAGAACCCTGAAAAGGTGAACGTGATCTTTACTCACAACACCTTTTAGAATTTCTATCTCAAAAGCTTGGCATGTCTCTCTAATCAG
>NZ_CAMZOG010000029.1 GCF_947331445.1 Parendozoicomonas sp. Alg238-R29
GTATTCGTGAAAAGCTGGATGCCTACTTGTCTTGCATGGATGGAGGAACCACGTTACGCCCGGCTGCTGCCGAATGTCACGTGTCCCTGAAAACATCGTTTTATCTCCGTCATCGCCTGATGGCAGTGGTTGAAGCCGACACAACAGGTCAGTTGTCGGGTATCTCGGAAATGGATGAAACCTTTTCCCGGGAATCCCGCAAAGGGCAGCGGGGGCTGGGTGCTGCAGCCCGCAAACGAGGTGGTCGATCCAGGCGCAAGAAAAAGCCGTCGGAGAATGCCAGTGAAAAGTCAGGAACAATCAGAAAAATTCCCGTCATGGTGGCCTGCGACCGTCAGCAACATGTAACCGATGCCGTTCTCGAACATGTGAGTAACGATGAACTCTTCACGCAACTGGCAGGACGGATTTTACCAGGCAGCACCCTGTGCACGGATGCTCATCTGTCCCATGAAAAACTGGCAGACCAACTCAACGTGACGCTGAAAGAGTTGGTCACTACGGCAGGCCAGTATGTGCGAGAGGAGGTTTATCACATCCAGACGGTCAACGCTTATCACAGTGAGCTCAAACGTTGGATCAATGGTTTTTTCAAAGGTGTGGCAACGAAATATTTATCGCGCTATTTGGGGTGGAAGCGATTTTTAAAGACACATATCTTCTCAGAAGAGAGTTTGTTAGATCAGGAAGCGTCCCATTGGCTCAACCCACAGTTAGTGTGAACAGAGCCCACGTTTACGTAATAAACCTAATTAACTGAAGTTACGCACTGAACATCAAAGTTTGGCATTATTACCGCCATGAGACATGACCTAATCGAACTGTATTCTGACTATTTGCTTTCATCCTATGGCAAGACCACAGCCACAGGTTTGTTGTCAAAATGCCCTGAAGTTCCGCTATGTTCTCGCGGATAGCTGGTCCAGCTCCAAAGAAAACATGCATTTTGTTCATCAGGATTGTGGTAAACATTTCCTGATGGCCATGAAGTCAAACCGGCTGGTATCCCTCAGTCTGGAAGATAAAAAGCAAGGCCGATCACAACGCATAGATACTGTGAATTTCATGGAAGATAAGCCTGTCACAGGCTGGATAGCTGGAGTCAATTTTCCTGTTCTGCTATTCCGCCAAGTCTTTAAAAACAAGGATGGCAGCACAGGCATACTCTATCTGGTGAGCAGCGATCTGGATTGTGACGCCGAGAGCTTGAAAACGATCTACAAAAGACGGTGGAAAGAGTCCGTTAGGAACTGGTGTTAACAGAAGTCTTCCATAAAACCCTGAAATCCAATGCGGCCATGGCCAAGTCGCCAGCCCATACTGTCAGAACCCAAAGCAATCATATTTTTCTATCGATTTACTCGGCCTTCCGACTGGAAGCCCTGTCGTTAAAGCCGAAGATGAACCATTTTCAGCTCAGAGCGAAAATCTATATGTCTGCTCTGCAGGCATCGTTCAAGCAGCTACGATCATTCGTAGCTGCGTAACTTCAGTTACAATGTTAAACACGACACCCTGCTCGTCACAAGCCTCTACATTCACAACGGCCGACACGATCACGGCTCCTTCAAATACCGCGTGATCGACAATGCCAGCAAAGTGATGTATGACCATCTGATTAACGCCTCAAGCCAGTCAGCCAACGAGCTGGGGTGGGGACACTCCTTTGTTTATATGCTGGCTGCTCGCCATGGCCACCTCAATTATGAGACGGACATCGGTGGCACGGAAAATGTGATCGGCACTGCATTCCGTGACAACATAACCGGCAATAACGCCAACAACTATCTGGACGGTGGCAAAAACCGTACAGGCAGCTGGGACGACAATGTGAATGGTGGTGCTGGTGACGATGTGATCGTCGTCAATAACATCAACGATTTGGCCAGCGGTGATGGCGGCAGCAACATTCTGATCAACCGTATCGCCGCAAAAGACCAGAGTGCGACTCACCGCCTTTTCGCCACAAAACTGGGCAGCATTGAGTTCTCTAATGTTGAAACCACACTCAATAGTGAAACGTCCTCAGCATTCGTCTCTTTTGATCGCCTGATGACCGGTGAAGGCAATGACACCGTTCAAGGGGATGAGCGCGCCAACCGGATCAATACCGGCGAAGGCACCAATGCCATTCATGCCGGTGCAAGTAATGACATTCTGGAAGCCGGAAAGGACAGCACCAACATCTTCAACGGCGAAGATGGCAATGATCTGTTTGACCTGAGAGCAGAAAACTCCACCACCACAGCAACAGGTGGCCATGGCGCGGTGGTGCAGGAAAAGCCACCATTGATGGAGGTGAAGGTCTGGACACCTATATCTATCAGGGAAGCGGTCGCCTGTTCCTTGATCTGGAAAAGAGCGAAGTTCAGATCAGTCAGGATCTTCAATATGATGCAGACGACAGCAATAACATTCTCAGCAGTGTGACCGGTGTTGAACGCTTTATTGGTGGTCAGGGCTGGGATGCCATGAAAGGCGATGAAGGCAAGAACATATTGAATGGCGGCGGGGTTGTCGACAACCTTCATGGCCGCGGTGGTGACGATGTTTTTGTAGTGGATACCATCAATGGCCACGACCAGGGACTTTTATCCAACAGGCACAAAGGCCAATACTACGGTGGCGACTGCACAGACACCGTGAACTACGAAGGCCTGAACTCTGCCGACTATACCCAACAGACCTCTCCTCGCTTAACGATTAACCTCGGAGGGAAAAACAGCACATCTGGTGAAACTATTCTGAATACCGGAGAAAAAGGTAATCAGACCCTGCATAGCCTGCACGATATTGAGCACTGCCACAGAGGCCAAACGGTGCTTCTCAGGATAGCCTGTACGGGCATCTATAAGGTGAGAAAAATACACACCTTCCACTTCGTAATAGTTCAGGTAATCACCTGACGTTGCAATCCCCCAATTGTCGAGGGTCACAACTGTTCGAATCTGATTATCAAGAACCGGTTCCCGCACAGCAATTTTCCAGGGCTGACCGTCGGGCTTTTTACCCCGCAAGCGAACTTCGCCGCCAACTTCCACCATATAACTGGTAAGCCCAACTCCTTCGAGAGCACGGGCAACCTGATCAACTCCATACCCCTTTGCGATAGAGGAAAGGTCAACAAAAACAGGCTTGGATTTGGTTATTGTACGGTTTTTGCTATCGAGAATCAGTGATTGATAACCGGTTTCTGCCTAAGCACCGTCAGAAATTTCCGAAATATGGATGGCCTGCTCTACTAGATGAAAGAGTGCCGGGCTAGCCGCAAAAGCTTCGTTAACAGGATACTTGTTCAAGCGCATAATTTCTGAATCAGAAATATAGGTGGACATCCCCTGGTTGACCTGATTAAGAGTATTTTGGATATCAGACAAAACTTCGGAATTATTTGCTTTGTCTGTCACATACTTTACAGACTAGGTTGCACCCATAGTCCGGCCGGCATTTTCGAAAATGCGTTCTTGGGCAGGGCGAAAAATGAAGAAGGCAATAATAAGACAGAGGATCACCCCTGCAAGCAGGGAAAAACGTTTAGACACTGGTCATCCAACATACTGCAACAATATTTCAATGCAAATTGTACAGTCTTGCAGGGAGATCACCTAATATTTGCAAGAAGTGTTTTAAACATCGAGGTAACAGGCCACCTAGAGATGACCTTCATAAAATTGTTAGCTACGATGTTTCTCTTCAATAGCTTTATACAACTCGGTTAATGGCAAAATCATATCCAACTTTGAAAGATCCATATCCTTGCGAGCCGCATGAGATATAGCCTCTTTTACCCACCCAACGCTCTCTCCATCCAACAAAAGCTTATTGTCGGCAATGGAACCTGTGCATTTTTCAGAAAGGGTCTGCATGAGTTTGTCTTCATATGAATACAGATACTTGACTTCATCACTGAACCCATCTTCATCACCTTGATGCTGAAAGTAAAGTTGATCCAAAAGATCAACAGCCAATTGATAATAGGGAGACAATTTCAACGCACCTTGACTGCTGTTTTCTAGCAATGGACCCAGTTCATCGGGAATCTTGTCGGATTTTCCCAACTCATCCAGAACACTCTTCACTTGAGATTCGGTAAGTCTGTTTTCCCTTACATAAATACCAAAAGTCTGCGCTACCATTTCATCTGACACACTGTCTCTCTCAGACAATCCAATAACCAAATCAATCAAAACTGATGGATCAAAAACAGCACGAACATAGCCATCATCTTCAGGCTCTCTAGGAGCCAGTCTATCAGAGCCAGCCCCTTCTGCTCTGACTCCCAACCCTATCTGCTGACCAGCATGGGGCTGATCACGATTAACTCTATAGTGAACAGCATCAGAATTGAGCATATCATTTGGAATGTCAGTTACCTCAGATGAACCGACACTAATATAGGATGATTCAATAAATTCGTCTGACGAAACCTGCCTGTTCTTCAAAGACTCAAAGTTAACATTTCCTCTATTAACATCTGGTGTATATCTGACTTGATCTGTCGAAGGTGAAACAACCTTATGCCCAGCAAATAAAGCCTTAACAGTCTCAAGAAGAGCCTTAGGCACGCTCCAGTTATGTTCTTTCCGGCTGGCAAAAGCCTGTCTTGCTGACTCTACACCCATGATAATCCTCCCTGATTACCCTTTTAGCTTAATAGGCTATGAATAGACGTCCATAAAAAAGGGTCGGCAAAGCCGACCCTTTCTGAATGCCAGACCAGTGAAATTGGTTAACCACCAAAGTCATCAAGCAGGATATTTTCTTTTTCTACACCCATATCTTCCAGCATCTTGATAACTGCCGCGTTCATCATGGGAGGTCCACACATGTAGAACTCACAGTCTTCAGGGGCAGCATGATCCTTAAGATAGTTCTCAAGCAGAACATTATGGATAAAGCCGGTTTTACCTTCCCAGTTATCTTCAGGCTGAGGATCAGACAGAGCCAAATGCCATTCAAAGTTGGGGTTTTCTTCCGCCAGCTTGTCATATTCTTCGGTATAGAAGGCTTCACGCAGAGAACGTGCTCCATACCAGAAGGAGATCTTACGTGTAGAGCTCAGGCGCTTAAGCTGATCAAAGATGTGGGAACGCATAGGCGCCATACCAGCACCACCACCCACGAACACCATTTCAGCATCGGTATCTTTGGCAAAGAATTCACCAAAAGGACCGTAGACACTGATTTTGTCACCAGGCTTCAGGCTAAACACAAAAGATGACATCTGACCAGGAGGCACATCCATACCCGGAGGCGGCGAAGCAATCCGGATATTGAACTTCAGAATACCCTTCTCTTCTGGATAGTTCGCCATGGAGTAAGCACGGATGACCGGCTCATTTACCTTGGACTTGTACTGCCACAAGTTAAACTTGTCCCAGTCACCACGGTACTCTTCGTCAATATCAAAGTCTTTGTAATCAACTTCGTGAACCGGAGTTTCCAACTGGACATAACCACCGGCGCGGAAATTAACGTCTTCACCTTCAGGCAGTTTCAGAACCAGCTCCTTGATGAAAGTGGCAACGTTGTTGTTAGAAACAACCTCGCATTCCCACTTTTTCACACCAAACAGCTCTTCCTCAACTTCTACCTGCATGTCCTGCTTAACAGCAACCTGACAGGATAAACGCCAACCTTCACGCAACTCACCACGAGTAAAGTGCGGCTCTTCAGTAGGCAGTGGAGAGCCACCACCATCGAGAACCTTACACTTACACTGGGCACAGGTACCGCCACCACCACAGGCAGATGGCAAGAAAACACCGTTGCCAGCAAGAGTCTGGAGCAGTTTACCACCAGCCGGAACCGTTACACTCTTTTCCGGGTCATCATTGATGCCAATGGTGACATCTCCTGTGCTGACCAGCTTGGAGCGGGCCGCCAGAATAACCAGAACCAGAGCGAGTACGATCACGGTAAAGAGGGCAACGCCCAACATTATGATCTGTTCACTTCCCATATTTCTGCTCTCCCCTTACAGCTGGACACCAGAGAAGGACATGAAGCCAAGAGACATCAGTCCAACTGTGATAAAGGTAATGCCCAGCCCGCGCAGGCCCGGAGGCACATCGCTGTACTTAAGCTTTTCACGAATACCGGCCAGCGCTACGATGGCCAGCATCCAGCCAACACCGGCGCCAACGCCATAAACAACACTGTCTCCGAAGGTGTAATCCCGCTCAACCATAAACAATGTGGCACCAAGGATGGCGCAGTTTACAGTGATCAGTGGCAAGAATACGCCCAGGGCGCTGTACAAAGCAGGTACATATTTATCCAGAAACATCTCCAGAATCTGAACAACCGCAGCAATAACACCGATATAAGTGATATAACCCAGGAAGGTCAGATCAACGCCTTCAACCAAAGCGCCTTCTTTTAATACATGCTGGAAGATTAACTGGTTCAACGGCACAGTCAGTAGTTGGACTACGACAACAGCGACACCCAGACCAAAAGACGTTTGGATCTTCTTGGAGACAGCCAGGAAAGTACACATGCCCAGGAAAAACGCCAAGGCCATGTTTTCAACAAAAACCGCCTTAACGAACAGACTCAGATAATGTTCCATATCAGTGAGCCTCCGAAGCAGTGTTGTGAGGAGCCATCTTCATCTCTTCAGCCTCTACCTGATCAGTCTTCCAAGTCCGCAGCGCCCAGATAAACAGGCCGATCAGGAAGAACGCACTGGGAGCCAGCAGCATCAGACCATTGGGGTTATACCAACCACCGTTGTTTACCGTTTCGAAGATCACAACTCCGAACAGTTTGCCGGCACCGAGCAATTCCCGGAAGAACGCAACAACCAGCAGAATCACACCATAACCCAGACCATTACCGATTCCGTCGATAAAAGAAGGCAGTGGCGGATTCTTCATGGCGTAGGCTTCCGCCCGACCCATAACGATACAGTTGGTAATAATCAGGCCAACAAATACAGACAACTGCTTGCTGGTCTCATAGGCATAAGCCTTGAGTACCTGATCCACAACAATAACCAGTGAGGCAATGATGGTCATCTGTACGATGATCCGGATACTGCCGGGGATGTGGTTACGAATCAGGGAAACAAACAGGTTGGCAAACGCTGTCACCAGCGTCACTGCCACAGTCATCACCAGTGCCGTCTGCATACCGGTGGTAACAGCCAGAGCAGAACAGATACCAAGGATCTGCAGAGCAATGGGGTTGTTGTTAAAGATCGGTGAGATCAGGACTTCTTTGGAGCTAATCGGATTCATATTAAGCCTCCCCCTTCTTCAGGTTGGCAAGGAAGGGTCCAAAGCCGTTTTTACCCAGCCAGAACTGAACAAGGTTGTTCACACCTCGACTGGTTAGAGTGGCACCAGACAATCCATCAATTTCATGAATGGCACTTGGCAGAGCCTGATTCACAGAACCTTTTAGTACTGTGATATCAACCTGACCATTGCTGCCAAAGACTTCCTTTCCCTTCCAGCTGGCTTTCCACTTGGGGTTATCGACCTCACCACCCAGACCAGGTGTTTCAGCATGAGAGTAAAAGCCAAAGCCAACGACAGTTTTCAGGTCTGCATCAAGCGCCATGTAACCGTATAAGGTGGACCACAAACCATAACCATGAACGGGCAGGATCAACGTTTGCAGCTTTCCATCACGCTGAACTTCATAGATTTTGGCAAGCTTCGCCTGACGCTTGATCTGTGCAGTATCTTCTTGTGGGGTCAGAGTTCGTGACTCAGCAGGGTTTTTGGCCGCATTTCGCTGGTCATACGTCACAGCATTCATGCCAGACGTATCAAACTTACCTGTTTCGACATCCACCAGTTTTGGTGTGACTTCCTTGAAGCGAGCAGCAATTTCATCGCGGCTCAAGGCCTTGGGATCAGCAACCAGACCGGAGATAGAGAGAATATTCTGTTGAACATCCAGCAGTTTGTTCTCATCCTGACGCGGTTTCAGAAAAACAGCCGCACCAGAGACCAGCACTGAACACACTAGTGACAGGCCAATGGTAACCGCGAGGGTCTTTTTAATCGTATCGTTATTAGCCATTAAGGCGAGCCTCCCGGCGCTTGATGTTAGCCTGAACGACAAAGTGATCAATCAATGGCGCAAACAGGTTCGCAAACAGAATGGCAAGCATCATGCCTTCAGGATACGCAGGGTTGATAACACGAATCAGTGTCACCATCACGCCGATTAGAATACCGAAGAACCAACGACCCGTATGAGTCATAGACGCTGATACAGGATCTGTGGTCATGAAGATCAGGCCAAAGGCAAAGCCACCTAGAACAAAGTGCCAGTACCAGGGGACAGCGAACAGAGGATTGGTATCAGAGCCGATGGCATTGAATACCAGTGTCATAGCAACCATGCCAAGAACAGTACCTGCGACGATACGCCAGGACGCAATGCCCATGATCAGCATGACTGCACCACCTAGCAAAATTGCTAGAGTCGATGTTTCTCCCACAGAACCCTGAATGCTTCCGTAGAAAGCATCAAACCAGGTGATTCCATTCTGCATCAGAGCATCAACACCGCCCTGTGACGCCAGGCTCAGTGCTGTTGCACCGGAAAAACCATCAACGGCAGTCCAGACTGCATCACCCGAAAGCTGGGCGGGATAAGCAAAGAACAAGAAGGCTCGGCCAGTCAGCGCAGGGTTCAGGAAGTTTTTACCTGTACCACCGAATACTTCTTTACCAACTACAACACCAAAAGTGATCCCCAGGGCCACTTGCCATAAAGGCACGGATGGAGGAACAATCAGGGCAAACAGGATAGAGGTAACGAAGAAGCCTTCATTGATTTCATGCTTACGAATGGTGGCAAACAGAACTTCCCAGAATCCACCCACCGCAAAGGTAACGGCATAAATCGGTAGAAAGTAAGCGGCTCCATAAATCATGTTATGGAGAAAATTCGCAGGATCGTGACCAACAAAGAACCAGCTATGCCAGTCTGTCGGAGCAGACAAGCCACCGGCAATGGCCATGTTGGACTGATAACCTACGTTCCACATACCAAAAAGCATGGCCGGAAAGGCACATGCCCATACGGTGATCATAATCCGCTTGAGATCAATACCATCACGAACATGGGAGCTGGTATGAGTGACGCTGGGTGGACTGTAAAGTCCAGTGTCTATCGCCTCGAACAAGGGATAGAACTTCTCATATTTTCCGCCCTTCTCAAAATGAGGGGCCAGGCTGTCTAACAGTTTTCTCAGCACGTGGGTTATCCCTCTTGCTCAATTCGGGTCAGATTATCCCGGAGAATAGGACCATACTCATATTTGCCAGGGCACACATAAGTACACAGTGCCAGATCCTCTTCATCCAGCTCTAAGGCGCCTAACTGACCAGCGACTTCGATATCACCAACAATCAGGCTACGCAGTAGCTGTGTAGGCAAAATATCCAAAGGCATGATTTTTTCGTAAGAGCCAACCGGCACCATGGCACGCTCACTACCATTAGTTGTGGTCGTAAACGGAAATACCTTCTTCATCAAGCCGGAGAGGTAAGTCGGCATCACGGAATGGCGATTCAAACCTGGCGAGAAGTAATGAAGGAAAGGACGGTCACGACCTTCGGCGAGTACAGACACCTGATTATGGTAACGCCCGAGGTAAGCAAAAACGCCATGGGCTGTACGGCCACCCAGAACGGAACCGGATACAACACGGTTCTCGCCATTCTTCAAACCATCGGCAGTCATCTCATCGAGGTTTGCACCCAAACGGGTACGAACAATGCGAGGTTTCTCAACCTGAGGACCAGCAATAGACACAACGCGAGCGGGATCGATTTGTCCGGTAGTAAAGAGCTTACCGATAGCAATCACATCCTGATAACCCACACTCCACACCATTCGCTCAGCGCCCGCAGGCTCGAGGAAGTGAATATGAGTGCCCGCGAGACCGGCTGGGTGAGGGCCGGCGAACTCTTCTACCTTGGCAGGGCCTGCAGGGATATCGGCCCCTGGAGCCTTACAAAGGTATACAGCACCATCGGTCAGCTGCTTAAGAACAGTCAGGCCGTTTTCAAAGGCCTCTTTCTGCTCAGAGATAACCAGCACAGGATCAACCGCCAATGGATGAGTATCCATAGCGGTTACGAAAATAGCGCGGGGGGCAGATCCAGGCGCAGGAACTTTGCTGAATGGTCGGGTGCGAAGTGCCGTCCAGAGCCCTGATTCAACGAGCTGGTCGGCAACCTGCTTACGTTCAAGGGAACTGAGCTGGTCGGCAGTAAAGCTGCTGAAGGTTACAGTTTCGTCACCTTCAACATCAATCACTACGGACTGTAGAACACGCTTTTCACCACGGTTCACGGCAGAAACCACACCACTTGCAGGCGCTGTGTATCTGACACCTTCTGTCTTCTTGTCGGTAAATAACAGGTCTCCAACCCGGACCCGATCTCCAACTGACACCGCCATTGTTGGCTTCATGCCAACATAGTCAGGCCCGACAACAGCGACAGAGCGTATCTGCACACCATCCTCGATAACCTGCTGCGGCGACCCGGAAATCGGCAAATCCAGGCCCTGTTTAATTTTGATCATACGTAATACCCAACCTGGTATATGCAGGAGTTTCACAAAAACTGGTGATAACTGGCAAACACTGAACTGTTGTTCTATTTTTCCGCCCGCCTTGGTTTACCAAATTCTCGTGAGTGTTTTGGCAAAAGTCTGGAAACGGTGTTCAGTGAAAGGGTGACAGATATACGGATAAACCAAGTATCCCAACACCAAGTTTCACCCCCCCATGTATTCCAGCGGCGATTATAATGACCGAAGCGTCAATATTCCATATGGAATTAAGGGTTTAGAGCTGCAATGACAGGATTCAACAGAATAAATGACAGCAAAATTCCAGCTTTACGCGAAAGAACGATTCGGACAATTCAAGTGGTTGGCGTGCCTGACCGCTACAATTGCCCTTTCTCTACACGTAGTCAACGCTCCCGCAGACTTTGCCTCATCGTCGTTAGAAGTTGTCGCAACACCTGAAGAACCAGCACCTAACAAGGAACCTTCTGCCTTAGCAAGTGAGCAGGTCAGCAGGGAAAGAGAAGACGCTGAAACAGAAGACAACGCAGTTCAGAATTATGAAGAAAACCCTTCTGAAATATTTCTTCAGGAGGCTATGGGCTACCAAGTAGTAGATACAGATGATGGCCCAAAACTTATTTATAACCAATCGATGGATCAAACTCTTCAGGGGCGACTGAAACTCAATCCACTTACTGCAACTTACGCTGAACTGGAAATGCAGCATGTGCAGAGAGTTTTTCACGAATTCCTCTCTACACAACTGACGCCAGCCCAGCGGAAACTGTTGCAACTTCATTTAATCGATGAACTTACCCAGTCCCCTTTAACTGCAGCAGCCAATATGGCTAACGAGTTAAACAATGACGACCTATCCCCTGAGAGCACGGCCTTTTTGGCAAAGATCGCCATAACTCTCTATTACTATCGATCTTATATTTACATGCCCCTTGTGGAGTTTTCTAACCATTCGCTAGACGCTGGCCAGGAAGGGATAATTATTCCCCAGATCATTACCATGACCCAGCACATTTTGAATCAGTACCCACAGGCAAAGCCTTTCCTTAATGCCCTGCTTGTTGCTCCGGTTGTCGGCAATCTCGCTTATTACAGCTTGGCTAAAGAGAACACACCCATGGCGCTGGCATCAGGCAGTTATGCGGCCATGCTGGGGCTTTCTGCCCAGATCTCTGCCGGCATACTCAGCAGACACACATCCTTTAACAGTTACGCTGCCGGCATGTTTGCCGGCACCTATAGAAACTGGCAGCAAAGCAATTACTGGTCGGTGTTAATGGATGGGCTGTTTACCCTGCATTATGTAAAAAACAAGCGCCCCCTGATCTGGACCGCAATGGGTGCCATGCTCCTGTACTCACTAAATATCAAACCGGGCAACACCTCAGCAGCCCAGTTACTTAATCCAAATTTCATGATGCCTATTATTCTTTCGGCATGCCTGACAGAAGACTGGGGGTCTCGTTTCTTAACCGGTTTTACGCTGTTGTTTAATCAGTATGCGCTCTACGCAACCAGAGACTACTTCCTGCTGGAGGGTAAAATCACAAGGAGAAACCAACCTTACTGGGGTGGTTTAGTGGGAGCAACAAGCGCGCTGGCATTAACAACCTATATGTACTGGAATGAATTCCCAACCATGAAGCAAGCCGTAAGTGGTATTTCTTCATTAACAACCGAACTGGGGGAATGGGTTGGCTACCTGACATTTATGAAGGGCGTTATGCGACCAGATTGGGAGCGTAGCGGTGTCATCCATTACTTAACAAGAAAATATGTAAGATACTCTCCATTCCAATCTCTTTATCACGGTGAACTCAATGTTGAATCAGGACATAACTTTGGCAGTCAGGCTGAAGCCATAGAAGGAAACCGGCAATCAATCGCAACCACATTAACCGAGTGGATGAGCACTCTTCTGGGTGTCAGCAGAACTGATAGGTCAGCCCCGCACACTCCTGAAGTCAATGATGAAGTCAATGAGCTGGAAGCCCTCAATCAGGAATTCACCAACTTAATAAGGGAAACGGAAAGCAACAGAGAGGAATTATCAACTCCAGAAGATGACGCTGACCCGGAAGAGTCAGCGCCAGATAACGAGTTATCTCAAGAGAATGAATTAACCCTTGGGGAAGACTCTTGAGCTGACACCGGCCATCTCATGGATAATGCGGTTAACCTGACAGCTGTAACCAAACTCATTATCGTACCAGACATAGAGAACAGCGCGTTTGCCATCAACAATGGTGGCTTCGCCATCAACAATGCCGGTATAACGGGAGCCAACAAAATCGCTGGAAACAACCTCAGCAGAATTCACATAATCAATCTGCTTTTGCAGATCGGAGTGCAGAGAACTCCAGCGGAGGTAATCATTCAACGATTCAACATCTGTTTCTGTTTTCAGATTCAGGTTCAGAATCGCCATAGACACATTCGGTGTTGGTACCCGGATAGCGTTACCAGTCAGCTTACCTTTCAGCTCTGGCAAGGCTTTGGCTACCGCCTTGGCGGCTCCAGTTTCTGTGATAACCATATTCAGAGCAGCACTGCGACCACGGCGACTGCCCTTGTGGTAGTTATCAATCAGGTTTTGGTCGTTGGTGTAAGCGTGAACAGTTTCCACGTGACCATTATCAATGCCGTATTTGTCCATCAGGGCTTTCAGCACAGGAGTGATGGCATTGGTGGTACAGGATGCAGCGGAGAGAATACGATCATCCGTGCTAACCATATCGCTGTTTACGCCGTAAACAATGTTTTTGATATCACCCTTACCAGGTGCTGTCAGCAGCACCCGGGATGCACCTGGAGATTTCAGATGCAGGCCCAGACCTTCTTCATCACGCCACATACCTGTGTTATCAACAATAATCGCGTTTTTAATGCCGTAGGCTGTGTAATCGACGCTGTCTGGAGAAGAGGCGTAAATCACTTGTATACGAACACCATTGGCAACGATACAGTTGTTTTCTTCATCAATGGTCAAGGTTCCTTTAAAGGAGCCATGAACAGAATCACGACGCAGCAGGCTGGCGCGCTTCTGCAAATCATTAGCGGCACCACCTTTGCGGACAACAATGGCCCGCAGGTTCAAGCCTTCACCGCCACCGGAACGCTCAATTAGCAGGCGGGCCATCAAACGGCCAATACGACCAAAGCCATACAGAACGACATCCTGCCCTTCACTACGCTCTCCAGAGCGACCGCCAATGACTTCTTTCAGTTCTTCTTTCAGGAAATCATCCAACTCAGCAATTTTATCCTGACGGCGGAACTTCATGGCCAGTTTGCCGATATCGATACGGCATTCCGCCAGATTCAAGCCTGAAAGCTGTTCGAGAACCGCGTGAGTATCGCGGATTGCAAGTTCACTCCCTTCCATCTGCCGAACGAATCGATGGGCTTTAATAATATCAATCACAGAACGATTGATCAGTGGGCGACCATAAACCGAAGTCACCACATGATTTTCGCGATAAAGCCGACCAACCATGGGAATCATGGCTTCAGTCAGAGCTTCACGCTCGATCCATTCATTACGGGTTTCTCTGGTGGTATCGGAAGTCACGACGGGTTCACCTGCCTTTGAATTGCTGCTTCACTCTTTGTTGTCCCGGTGGTGGCAGTATTTTTATCGTGAAAGCGCCCATGTATTTCCTACTGAGCACTTTCGGCTCATGGTTACTTTATCTCCATAAACACCCATGAAACCTGCACTAAACCCACCGGTTTTGTGTGCGGCCATTATCCAGATCACTTCGGCTTTCCGCAACCCAAACCGTTCATTGATGTTTGTTTTTGTTGGATTTGTGTTTGTTTTTATACTACTGCCAGCCAACACCCTCCTTCCTGCTCCTGCGAAGCTGGAGTAATCCTTCGACACACCTTAAAATTCCAGCCTTTCCTCATGACCAGAAAACAGGAAGTTCATGATCCTGACTGACTTTGCGTTACCAGAACGACCAGCGGACAGGCGTTACTGGGGTCAAGCCACCGGTGCTGCCGGTGCCTGCGCAATCTCCGACATTGCTCGCAAGAATCAGGGATTAACCCTGATCATTACTTCAAATACTGAAAATGCTGATCGACTGCAGAGGGAGTTAGGGTTCTTTCTGGATACTGAGGGTCAGGGTAAAGACATTGAACTTCTGCACTTCCCAGACTGGGAAACCCTGCCCTACGATACGTTTTCACCCCACAGGGATATTATTTCCCGACGGTTGAAAACTCTTTTCCGCTTGCCTGCGGTTAAACAGTCTGTCTTGATCGTGCCGGTTACCACCCTGCTCCACAGACTGCCACCCCGCCAATGGCTGCAGGGCAACAGCCTGATGATCAGCAAGGGAGACATATTCGATCGGGAACAGTATCGCCTGAATCTCGAAACCGCAGGCTACAGCCATGTCGATACTGTTTTAACCCATGGCGAGTATGCTTTAAGAGGTTCAATACTCGACATTTTCCCAATGGGTAGTGACCAGCCCTATCGTATTGACCTGTTTGATGATGAAGTCGATACACTGAAAACCTTCGACCCGGAAACCCAGCGGTCTCTGGAAGACATTAATAGTATTCAGCTACTGCCGGCTCACGAATTCCCTCTGAACAAAAGTGCGCAGAACCGGTTTCGTGCTGCATATCGTGATGCTTTTGATGTCGATTATCGCGCCTGCCCCATGTATACCGATATGGGCGAAGGCATTCCCTCGCCAGGCATTGAATACTTTCTGGATCTTTTCTTCGAGGAAACAGAATCCCTGTTTGATCATCTACCCCGAAAAACTCTGGTGGTGACAGATGACAATATACAAAACGCTGTTCAGCAGTTTATTGCCGAAACCGACAGCCGTTATGAAAATCACCGGGTAAATCCTGAGCGTCCCCTGCTTGCTCCGGCAAAAGTTTTTCTAAACGAGAACGAACTGTTTGGGCACCTGCTGGAATACCCTCGAATAACTCTGACCGAAGAAGCTCAGCTACAAAAGGCAGGGAAAGAAAATATCCCTGTGCGCCCAACTCCTGAGCTGGCAGCAGAACCACGTAAAGAACAACCATTGCAAAACCTGCTGAATTTTCTGGAAGGCAACAGCAGAGTGTTGTTTACCGCAGAGTCAGCCGGTCGCCGCGAAAACCTGCTGGATCTTCTTGCCAAGGCCGGCATCAAGCCTGAACAGGTGGATAACTGGCAAAGTTTTGTTCAGGGCTCAGCCCCTATCGCTATCACCACTGCACCTTTGGATAATCCACTCTGGTTTGTTGATCCAGATATTGCCCTGATCAGCGAAAGCCAGCTATTGGGCGGTCAGGTAATGCAGCGCCGTCTGCGCAAAGGCGCGACGGATCATACCGACCAGCTTGTTCGCAATCTCAGCGAACTGCGGGAAGGTGCACCTGTTGTTCATATTGATCATGGCATTGGTCGTTATAAAGGCTTGATGACCCTTGAAGTTGATAGTCAAACTCAGGAGTTTCTTCAACTGGAATATGCGGACGAAGCCAAGCTTTATGTTCCGGTAGCTTCACTTCACCTGATTGCCCGTTACACAGGAACCGATGACGAACTGGCTCCCATGAGCCGACTGGGTAGCGAACAATGGACCAAAGCTCGTCGTAAAGCGGCAGAAAAAGCCCGGGACAGTGCAGCGGAATTGCTGGATATTTATGCCCGCCGTGAAGCCCGGAAGGGTTTTGCCTTTAGCTCTCCGGAATCGGATTACGACACGTTCTGTTCAGCCTTTCCCTTTGAAACCACTCCGGATCAACAAACGGCTATTAACTCTGTGATTGCTGATATGACAGCACCACAACCGATGGATCGACTAGTGTGCGGTGATGTTGGCTTTGGTAAAACCGAAGTAGCCATGAGGGCCGCTTTTCTGGCTGTGCATAGCGGCAAACAAGTTGCCATTCTTGTTCCTACAACATTGCTCGCCCAGCAACACTACGAAAGTTTCCGAGATCGTTTTGCTGACTGGCCGGTGACAACAGAGGTGATTTCCCGCTTCAAATCAGCCAAGCAAATTACTGAAATGAAAGACAAACTGGTAACGGGGCAGATCGATATTATTATCGGTACCCATAAACTGCTACAGCCGGATATTCATTTCAAAAATCTAGGCCTGCTTATCATCGATGAAGAGCATCGCTTCGGTGTGCGCCATAAGGATCGCCTGAAATCATTGCGTTCCGAAGTTGATATTCTCACTCTGACAGCCACGCCGATTCCACGAACCCTGAACATGTCCATGTCCGGCATTCGAGATCTGTCAATTATTGCAACCCCTCCCGCGCTGCGGCTGTCGGTAAAAACTTTTGTCCGCCAGTCTGACGAGCTACTGATTAAAGAGGCGATTCTGCGTGAATTAATGCGTGGCGGGCAGGTGTACTACCTGCATAATGAAGTCAAAACCATCGAAAAGGTAGCCAGTGATTTAGCAGAGATGATTCCGGAAGCCCGTATTGGTATAGGCCACGGCCAGATGCGTGAGCGGGAACTGGAATCAGTGATGCAGGACTTCTACCACAAACGCCACAATGTTCTGGTGTGCACCACCATTATTGAAACCGGTATCGATATACCCAGTGCCAACACCATTATTATTGACCGTGCCGACAAGTTTGGTCTGGCTCAGCTTCACCAGCTACGTGGGCGAGTTGGCCGCTCCCATCACCAGGCCTATGCTTACCTGCTTACACCGCCACCAAGAAGCATCACCAAAGATGCTCAAAAACGATTGGAAGCCATTGAACAAGCTCATGATCTTGGCGCTGGGTTTACCCTGGCAACCCACGACCTTGAAATCCGTGGAGCTGGTGAGCTTCTTGGGGAAGGACAGTCTGGCCAGATTCAAAGCGTGGGCTTCACCCTGTTTATGGAAATGCTGGAACGAGCTGTCGAATCTATTAAGTCCGGTAAAACCCCAGATATTGATCGCCCCCTCGCCCACGGCACAGAGATCAATCTTAGAGCTCCAGCGTTGATTCCAGATGACTATATGCCGGATGTTCATACCCGATTAGTCATGTATAAGCGTATAGCATCTGCTGCAAACGAAGAGACTTTAAGAGATCTCCAGATCGAGCTGATTGATCGGTTTGGCCTATTGCCAGCGCCTGTGAAACAATTGTTCCGTCAAACCAGCCTTCGTCATCGTGCCGAGGCCTTTGGCATTGAACGTATTGATATCGGTGCCCGTGGCGGCCGGGTGGATTTCAACTCCGCTCCAAATATTGACCCTATGAAAATTGTTTTACTGGTTCAACAGCAATCTCACTTGTGGAGACTGGAAGGTTCTTCCACCTTGAGATTGCTTGAAGGGTCAGAAAAGGTTGAGGAGCGCTTCAAGATCACTCAGAATCTTCTGGACAGACTGGCCTGATGCAAGGTGTAACTTCATTGAAGAGAAATAAATTCAGGAAAACGTGGCTGTATTGCGGGCTCATGGCAGCACTATCGCCAATGCTACAGGCTCAGGAAGAAGTCGCCATCATCGATGCTGAAATACAGGAAAAGCCTTCCTGGTATCAGTTCGATGTACTCGTATTTCGCCAAAAAAGTCAACAGGATCAGGAAAAGCTGCCTCCCGCGACGCCCCACAACCTGCCTCTGGATAGCGTGGTTCTTTACAACGAAAAGCAACTGACTATACCAGCCGCTTTTCTTCCACAACCAACACCTCCAGAGGTGCTGATTCCAGAACCAGCCGTAGCAGGTTTGACTAACGACGACGCGACATTAGCTGTACCAGATGACTATCTGGGTCAACCGGTTCCTGCTGCGGCTCCTGTTTTGCAGTCGGAACACCTACCCTCTCTAGAACCAGTTGAACCTATTACTGATAGAAAGCCAGATCTGAATCAGGATGCTTTTGTCCTTCTACCGAAGGATCAATCCCAACTGGGTAAGGCAGCAGGAATACTGCGTCGCTCCAGAGACTACCGGCCACTTTGGCAAAGCAGCTGGCGGATGCCTCTTGTTAAGGAAGGTGAGCCTGTCTCTATTTATATCGCAGCAGGTCAACAGTCTGGCAGCAGTCGAGAGATTGAAGGTGTTTTACAACTCTCTTTGAAACGCTTTGTTCATGCGGATACTGAACTATGGGTGAATACACTTAATCCGGTTCGTCCAATGACGCAGATCCTTGCCGGCGCTCCATTCCTGGTTTCTCCGTTCAAACAACCAGAAATAACTGACATTGTTTTACCTGGCCCTCTTCAGGCTAAGGTTGAAGTTAAACCACAACAGTTACTCTGGCCTGAAAACATTTTAAACTATTCGGCAAGTATGCCCCTGAAATCCAGCAAACGGCTGACACCGGGCAAGTTAGTTTATATAGATAGTCCGCAGGCAGGGTTGCTGATCAGAGTTACGCCATGGGAAAAGCCAGAACTAGAAGAAGTGATTACAGCGGAGCTCGAAGAACTTTCCGGAAGTGAAGAAGCAGCCCCCGTAACTGTTAACTGAGCTGCCTGATCATATGAAATGCATTACCATCATCACTGGTCTCGTAGCGAATGGCATCCATCAACTGATCGACAATAGGTAAGCCTCTTCCGGATACCGCCCAGGTATCCGGATCAGTAGGATCCGGAACCTGTACGCCCTGCACTTCACCCAATGCAGGCATAGCCTTCCCCTGATCCTTCACAACAATTTCAAGAGCCTTGCCCGGCTCAACAAACACATCCACATTCACCAGGCTGCCGCTGCAACCGCCGTAGGCATGCTCAATAGCGTTATTCACCACTTCAACCACACACAACTCAATACGGTTAATATCTTCCGCAGAAAGCCCGGTCATGGCACATACGCCCCGGATGGCCATAGCAACCAGCACTGTGTCTTCTATCTGACTATTGATGCTGAGGGAAAGGCATTGCCCCTTGGCGCCAGTCGGTGTCGAACCACCCTTCCGGGGTTGCTTATCTGTAGATTCTTTCACCCCGGCCTCCTCTATCAGTGTTTGCTGCTATCAGAAAGTGCATCATCAACCGAGCCATGAATCTTGAAAATTTTATCCATACAAGTCAGATCAAAAAGGTCATGGACAGATTTCTGAGGGCCGGCCAGCTGAATCGCTCCATCTCCGCCAACCTGCTTTAGTGCAGCAACGATTGCCCCTAATCCGCTGCTATCCATAAAATCCACCTTGGATAAATCCACTATCAGATCTTTCTGCCCCTGCCCGATCAAGTCAAAGATATAATCCCGAAACGGTGTTGCGAGACTGGCATCAAGCCGTGACTCATCAACTTCTACAACAGTTTTATCTGCTTCCTGGCGATTACTGAATCCCATAGTGCTAACCTCCCTGGTACTCCAGCACAAGATACGTCACATCATCATCAAAAGTGTTGCAGTCCCGCCAGTCGCTCAGCTCTGACCAGACTTTGTCTATCATTTCTTTCATCGGCATCTGTCGCCCACCATAGAGTGCATCACGCAAGCGCTGATCGCCGTACTGCTCCCCTGTCGGATTTTCACACTCGGTAATACCATCGGAGTACATAAACAGCCGATCACCCTTTTTCAGGGTCAACTCAGAGAAACTCCAACTCATCCCCGGCATCATTCCTACAGGCAAACCAGTGTCCTTTATTGGGTGCAACTCGCCATCGGCAGGCCTGAGCCAAAGGGTTTCCGGATGACCAGCATGGGTCATTCTGACTTTGCCAGTCGGGGTATGAATAACTCCATAAATCATGGTGAAGTAAAGCATGGTTTCCGCAGTTGTCTGAAAACGCTGATTCAAGCTGGCAACAACATCCTCTGATGGCCGGACTTTATAGTAAGGAGGATTAGAAATTTGCTCCCGCAACATGGTGGTATGGGCATCCATATCCATCAGCAGGTTATTTAAGGTAAATGAAAACAATGCGGAAGGTATTCCATGTCCAGCCACATCCAGCTGGTAAAACATCACATGCTCATCATCCAGAGCATGGTAGCCAAACATATCACCACCAAGAATCTGGCTGGGCTGAAAGTGCCAGTCAAACCCAACCCCCTGTATCACTGCCGGTGGAGCCAGAAGGCTTTCCTGGGTTTTGGCCGCGGATTCCAGATCGCTTTCAACGGAAGTCAGAGTCTTGGCAAGCTGTTCGTTTTTCAGCTCAAGACTTTGTTCGAGGGAGATCACCCGTGCACCAGACTTCAGTCTCGCCTCAAGCTCCTGATAATCCACTGGCTTGCGGAGAAAATCATCAGCTCCCACCGAGAGACCTTTTACCGTGGCATCCCGATCTGTTTTACCGGTAAGAAGAATAAAATAGATATAACGCTGGAAGCGCCCATCACGAATGGCTTCGCACAAACTGATGCCATCCATATTAGGCATCATCCAATCACTGATCACTATGCTGATTTCACTGCGCTCAGTAAGAACCGCTAAGGCCTCAACACCATCCTCTGCCTGATGAACGGTGTGCCCAAGGCGGCGTATAACGGCAGATAATAATTTCCGCTGATCCCGGGCATCTTCAACAATCAGTACATCCATGTACAACCGACTTTTCTGACTGGGTAATGTTGAAGTTATAGCAGTGCGGGGGTGTCAGGCAGGCGTCACTGGAACGCAAGAGAGCAGGAAACCAACAGATTGAAGATTGCTTTATGAATGGCCGCCAACTTTATGGCGGCTCGAGCAATATTCAGTACTGTTTAAAAAATACTTTACTGCGCACTTTCTACCCCTGAGATCTGAGCAGGAATAGCACCGGCCAGATCAGCCGCAGAAATATCCAGGGTGCGCGTTGGAAAGGCCACATCAGCATTATGGCGATGGATAATATCGAGAATGTCGATCATCACCTGCTCTTTTACTTGATGGAAGCGTGCCCAGTCACAGGTTTTAGTGAAGCAGTAGATAAAGAAATCCAGTGAAGACGGCCCAAAACTATTGAAGTGCACCATAAGAATCTTGCTGGTATCAATCTCTTCATGGCTCACAAGATAGCTACGAACCTCTTCAAGAACAGCAGGCATGGCGCGGGCATCACTGTAGCGAAGACCAATCGTTTCCTTAATCCGACGATTTTCCATACGGGACGGGTTTTCTACAGAGATATTGCTAAACGTGGCATTTGGCACATAGAGAGGACGCTTATCAAAAGTTCGGATACGGGTCTGACGCCAACCCACATATTCTACTGTACCTTCAATATTTTTATCTGGAGAGCGAATCCAGTCTCCCACCTTAAAGGGGCGATCCAGATAGATCATCATGCCACCAAAAAAGTTGGCCAGTAAATCTTTGGCCGCGAAGCCTATAGCGATACCACCAATACCACCAAAAGCAAGAATACCGGAAATGCTATAGCCCATAGTTTGAAGAACAACCAAGGCCGAGGTGACGATGACAACAGCACGCAGCAGCTTACTGATAGCCATTGCCGTAGTCTCATCCACTTGAGAAGGGTCTGTCGAGCCAACATATTTGGCCTCTATTTCACGAATAAAACGAATGGCAGCCCAGGAAACAATAGTGACAATGGCAAGATCGTAAAGAGCCCCCATACCTTTAAGAATGGAAGCCTGAGACTCCTGCCGGGCAATATCTGCAGCCCACATCAATCCAACAACCCATACAAGGGCAATAGCAGGTTTTCTGGTGGCATGGAGCAATGCGTCATCCCAAACGTTGGCAGTTTTCTTCAGGCCTTGTTCCAGTCGCCCAAAAACAATCCGCACAACCAAATGCGCCACTGCCGTTAGCAGCAAGACAATAAACACCTGAAACACCCAGCTACCCTGGGCTGCGAACCATGCCTGAACGGCTTCTAATACATTGCTCATACTGCTTACCACAGTCTCTTAATCAATCGCCTTATGGAAAGTAAGCAAGGCTGGCATTGCTAACAACTACAAAGCTTGATAGCTGTTAATAATTTCAACTCTGCGAGTACTGGATTCCAGCTCTTTCCAGGATTGGGAGGAAGCCCCACGCATCTTCTCAAGTCGTTTTCTTCTGAGAGGGCTCTCAGGGAAATGAATCGCACCCTTTTCCAGCGCATTGACAACCTGATCAACACTTTCCGGGTTATTACACACAAGAATTGCGTCACACCCTGCCAGTAATGCTTTTTCAGAACGCTGAACAATATTACCGACCACACGGGCACCAGCCATACTCAAACAATCACTGAATATTGCGCCGTCAAAACCAATATCTTCGCGCAAAACATTCTGCAACCAGTATTCAGAAAACCCTGCAGGCTGCTCATCTGCGACAGAAAAGCACACATGTGCTGGCATAACAGCATCAAGCCCTTTTGAAACAAGGCTACGGTATGGCATCAGATCTTCTTCAATATCTTCCAGGGAGCGACGGTCAACGGGAAGACCAATATGAGAATCAACACCAATGCCACCATGGCCGGGAAAATGTTTCCCAACAGAAGCCATACCAGCCTCATGAAGCCCAGAGATAAAAGCAGCTGCAAGTTTGGAAATAATTTCGGGGTCAGCAGAAAAACCTCGATCGCCAATGACCCGACTGATGCCACGATCCAGATCAAGGATAGGAGAAAGGCCAAGATCTATTCCAGAAGCGCGAAGTTCGCTGGCAAGCAGCCACCCCGTATCACGAGCAAGATAAACAGCCTGGTGAGGATCTTTGTTCCACTGTTCACCGATGATTCCCATGGCCGGAACCCGGGTAAACCCATCACTGCGAAAACGTTGAACCCGACCACCTTCCTGATCTGTCATTATCAGGAGACCGGCGTTTATCGATCGAATTTCATCAACAAGGTCAACGAGTTGATTGCGGTTTTGAAAGTTCCGGGAAAAGAGAATAACCCCGACTACAGCCGGATGTATTAGAAGACATTTTTCTCTGTCCGACAGCGTTTGACCTTCCAGATCAAACACCAGCACCCCTTCAAGACAATCAGACATATAAGACCTCTGCACAGGCTTTTGGAAAGAGCTCAGGCTTGCCGCACTCACTGGTGAATGTTGACAATCATCCCGGAGTAGGTCAATGGATATAACTCAAGAAGGTCATCGCAATTCATCCGGATACAACCGTGGGAAAGAGGAACACCCATCGACTCTGAGTCAGGTGTTCCATGAATATAAATATAACGACGCTGGGTATCGACATCACCTGAACGATTAAATCCTGGTTCTTTACCACAGAGCCAGAGAATTCGTCCCAAAATCCAGTCCCTACCCGGCTGCTCACTGTGAAGCACTGGGGTCCAAATTTCACCGGTAAAACGACGCCCTTTCAGAACCGCTCGCGAAGGAAGGCCATCACCAATCCTTGCCCGGATATAATGTTTGCCCAGAGGGGTTTGCAGGCTGCCACTCAACTGCCCTGTTCCATTCAGACCGGTAGACACAGACCATTGCCGAACAACTTCTCCCATTTCAAGAGTCAGTAGCTGTTTGCCAATATCGACTGTGATCAACATTTACTTCTCCAGATCAGCAGGTTGCGGCGCACGCATGCCGGACACAAGGAAAGGAGCAAGACGTTTCAGGGTATCTTCAATACTGGCCGTTGTACCATTCTCAGCCTCACTGATAGCATTGAGGGTATCGAAATCCGACATTGTGAAAATAACGGAACCCATCATAAAGTTTATACGCCAGTACAATTCATTCTCCGGCAGGCCTGGTGCAACTTTGACCAACAAACGGAAATAGCGAGTAAAAACATGGCCATAAATAGCCTGCAAATGTTTGCGCAAATGCCCCTGAGCCTGAGCATAGGCTAAAGCCAGTAACCGCATAAAGACTTTTAGATCGTTTTGCCCTCTAGGCTTGACTCGCAGCACTTCAATAAAAAGCATGCTGATAAGCTCTTCCAGACTTGGCTCCTCACCAGTGCTTTCAATATGATCCAGGCGTTTACCTAAACCCTCAGCAAACGGATCAAGAAAACGTGTGAAGACGGCTTGAATAAGTACGTTTTTAGAGCCAAAGTGATAGTTCACTGCAGCCAGATTCACTTTTGCACGACTCGTAATAGTTCGAAGAGATGTTTCTGAAAACCCCTTTTCGGCAAACAGAGACTCTGCTGCATCCAGAATCCGTTCTACTGTGTCTGTTTGTGCCATTGGTTGCAACCTCACCCGAACAAAACAAATGTTTTAAACACATGCTTTATTCAAATACAGTTCCTGTCAAGCACAACCCCTTTATTCCCGCCTGATTTGATTCACAGTTTGTTGCAGAAACAAAAAAGCTGTATATAATCACAGGTACTGTATAAAAACACAGACAAATAAAACTATGATCAAGTTGACCAAAAGACAATCCGAGATTCTGGATGTCATCAAGAGTCACATTGATGAAACAGGCTTTCCTCCCACTCGAGCGGAAATTGCTCGAGAACTGGGTTTCCGGTCTGCCAACGCGGCGGAAGATCATTTAAAAGCGCTTGCCCGTAAAGGTGCTATTGAAATCATTCCCGGAACCTCCCGTGGAATACGCATTCCAGCGAATACTGCCAATGAACCTCAAGGGCAGACTACTGAATCTGGCCTCCCCATAGTTGGACAGGTGGCAGCCGGATCCCCTATCCTGGCTCAGGAGCATATCGAGAATCATTGCACTCTCGCCCCGGATTTCTTCCACCCCAAGGCTGACTATCTGCTCAGAGTAAAAGGTATGAGCATGAAAAATATTGGCATTATGGATGGAGATTTGCTGGCCGTACATAAAACCACAGATATCCATAATGGTCAGATTGTTGTTGCCCGTCTGGGAGATGAAGTAACAGTCAAACGTTTTGAGCGCAAGAAAAACATTGTCTGGCTTCATCCGGAAAACAGTGACTTTCAACCCATTAAAGTTGATCTGTCCCATGAACATTTGGAAATTGAAGGTTTGAGTGTCGGCGTTATTCGCCACTGATACCCACCCCGTACGGCAGGATTACACCATGCAGACTCAGAATACTCTCTTTGAAAACTGCTCCGATACCAAAGCACAACCTTCCACAATCACCATGGAAGAACGTATCAGTGAAGTTATCCTTCCGTCACTGGGGTTCAGCATGGCGGCACTGGTCGCCCCCATGCTGACACAACTAAGCAGAAGTGATGATCATCGTTGGCTTACCCTGGTTTGTGCAAACCTGCAGGCAAAAGATATAGCCCAGTGGCTGAAAACCACTGGCGTTGTTATTAATAACCTTCTTCTGCTAACGGCGGAAAATAATGAGGGCTGCCTGAATCTCAGCAATAAAGTTCTTGCTGCTGGCAACAGTCATACTGTTATCAACTGGACTCACGGTATAGACCAGAAAGCAATGGCACAACTCGAGCAGTCAGCTTCCGCCGGAGATTGTGCAGGTATCATTATCAGACAACGAAAAGGCTAAGGTTGAAGTGATTTACCACTCCTGCAACTGCCCTCGTATATCCTGCACCAGCTGACGCACAGAATTGATACTCTCAGCTTCATTTCCGCGACTTCCAGTTCCGGAAGAGCTTGCAATCACATTAACAGACTGAGCCTCAGACAACTCCACAGTTAACTGCGCCAGTCTGAGATCCTCAAAGACAGGGCCTAACCAGCCGTGCTCGACAAGGTTTCTTATCTGCTGAATACCACCGGAAAGCACATTGCGCTCCTTCAGTAGCTGTTCCGCCTCCACAAACTCCACGGGCCTACCAATTTGCACCAGACTGGCTTCCAACACCTCTCCAACAAGGCCGCTGACCACACCAGAAATATGGAAAAGAAAGGCCTGACGAAAACTTTCCCGACTGATTCCCTGCTCAGATTCCATAGCATTCAGTGCTGACTGCGCCATCACCAGTTTGCTATTAGTGAAACTCTGCAACTTCTCGCTCATGCCATACCCCTCTCCAAGTGCATGCAGAGTATCGCTATCGTGGAAAAATTTCAGCCTTTTAAACGACACAAATGAAACAACGGCCACGCATTTCTGCGTGGCCGTTATTGCAATCAGACAGGATCAGTTATTTCTTTTTACGCTTATCTCTGATGTCCCACTTTCCATCAACGTAAAAGGCTTGCCAGCCACTGGCCTTACCTTCTACTTCAGTCATAACATACTGCTGCTTGGTTTTACGACTATAACGCACCATTGCTGGATTCCCATCAGGATCTGAAACAGGCGCAGACATCAGGAAGTGATATTTCTTATCAATAGCATCTTTATGGGGCAGAAGCTCCTTTACCAATGGCGCACGAGTTTCCCGGTTCTTCGGAAATTTGCTGGCAGCCAGAAACAGTCCGGAAGCCCCATCACGAAGGATATAATGATCCTCAACCTTCACACACTGAAGCTCAGGCATTGGCACCGGATCCATCTTCGGCGGTGCCGCTTCGCCACTCTTGAGCAACTTGCGGGTATTCTTGCACTCTTCAGCAGTACAACCAAAGTACTTACCAAAGCGGCCAGACTTCAACTGCATATCCGCACCGCACTTGTCACATTCAATGACCGGACCTTCATAGCCCTTAATCTTGAACTGACCTTTTTCGATCTCATATCCAGAACAATCGGGATTGTTACCACAGATATGAATCTTTCTCTGTTCGTCCAGAAGGTAACTTTCCATAGCTGTTGAACAGATCGGGCAACGGTGCATGGCCCGCAACGCATTCACTTCTGCGTTTTCATCATCCGCGTGAATGGCCTCATCACCATGAACAAGGTTCATGGTTTTCTTGCAACGCTCTTTTGGCGGCAGAGAATAACCGGAACAACCCAGGAAAACCCCAGTACTAGCAGTACGGATCTGCATTGGACGAGCGCAATCTGTACATTCAATATCTGTCATCACAGGCTCATTGGCCCGCATGCCACCTTCTTTCTGCTCAGCCTGTTCCAACTTGCTTCTGAAATCCTTATAAAAACCATTTAGCAGGTTTTTCCAATCAGATTCCCCGTTCGCCACATGATCAAGATCCTCCTCCATATTGGCAGTAAAGTTGTAATCCAGCAGGTCATGGAAGTTTTCCACCAGCCGATCGGTGACAATATCCCCCATCTTTTCCGCATAGAAGCGACGGTTTTTCAGGGTGACGTAACCACGATCCTGGATAGTGGAGATGATGGAAGCATAAGTTGATGGACGACCAATTCCTTTCTTTTCCAGCTCGCGTACAAGGGCGGCTTCGGAAAAACGGGCAGGAGGCTTGGTAAATAGTTGACGGGGGTCGAGTTTCTGAAGATCGAGAATATCGCCCTCTTTCATCTCTGGCAAAATTACATCTTCTACCTTTCCGGAAACAGGGGGCAACACCTTGGTAAAACCATCAAACTTTAAGGTGCGACCACGAATTTTCAACTCAAAGTCACCAGCGTTCACAATAACACTGGTACTCAGGTAGCGAGCTGGGGGCATCTGACAAGCGACAAACTGGCGCCAAATCAACTCATACAGTCGCTCAGCATCACGTTCAAGACCTTTTACCTTTTTTGGCTCCGCCGCCACATTAGAAGGACGAATGGCCTCGTGAGCTTCCTGCGCTCCATCCTTGCTGGAATAAACCAGTGGATTGTCTGGCAGATAATCTTTCCCAAAATGGTCATCAATATAATCACGCACAACACCAACAGCTTCTGAGCTGAGATTGGTGGAGTCGGTACGCATGTAAGTAATGTGGCCGCCTTCATAGAGACGCTGAGCCAAGGTCATGGTTTTCTTAACCGAAAAACCCAAGCGGGTACTGGCAGCCTGCTGCAGGGTTGAAGTAATAAAAGGTGCAGGAGCCTTTGTTGTTGTTGGGCGGTCATCACGACTGGCAACATTAAAACTGGCAGATTTGAGCGCGGCGACTGCAGCGTTAGTTTGTTCTTCATTGCCAGGACGGAATTTCTCGCCCTTTTGCTTTTCAACCTGAAAACGCACTTTGCTGCCGCCAGTAGCATTCAGGTCTGCATAAACTTCCCAGAACTCTTCAGGAATGAACTTACGAATTTCCCGCTCACGCTCAACAATCAAACGTACCGCAACGGATTGTACACGCCCTGCAGATAATCCCCGGGCAATCTTTGCCCAGAGCAGTGGCGAAACCATATAACCCACAACCCGATCCAGAAAACGGCGAGCCTGCTGAGCATTCACACGATCAACATTCAGCTCACCAGGTTCTTTAAAAGCCTCTGTGATCGCGGCTTTGGTAATTTCGTTAAAGGTTACCCGACGATAAGCGGCAACACCTTCGCCAATAGTTTGCTGCAGATGCCAAGCTATAGCCTCCCCCTCACGATCCAAATCCGTTGCGAGATAAACAGTGTCGGCATTGGCTGCCAAGCGACGAAGCTCATCAACAACTTTTTCTTTCCCTGGAAGGATTTCGTACTTCGCCTTCCAGTCACGCTCGGGATCAACCCCCATACGCTCAATAAGTTGCTGGCGAGCTTTCTCTCTTTTGCGAATTTCTTTTTGTTCCGGGGAGAGTTTACGAGTCTCAGCCGCAGCCTTAGCCCTGGCTTTGGCATCAACGGGCTTGCGCTGGCCACCACTGACCGGGAGATCACGGATATGCCCAACACTGGACTTCACCACAAAATCCTTGCCCAGATATTTATTGATGGTTTTCGCCTTGGCAGGCGACTCCACAATAACCAGAGATTTACCCATAAACGATCAACTCACATCCTGTATTGTCACCCGTTCGGGCAAATGTCCGAGAGGGAGAATCAAAAAATTTGCACAACTATATATTTTTTACCGTGCCTGTGGTCAAGGTTCTTTTGCAAGAAACCTCCAAAAATAATGTATAGCCTACTCTTCGCACATCTATAAATTCACATTTGCATCCACCAAATACGGAAGATTACAAGAAGATTTTCTTATAGATTACACAGCTCTTTTCAAATCAGACAAGGTTTGAATAGTATTTTTATTTTCTTCCGCCAGCTGCTAGCGATTTAAAAAATACTCTCTGGCATCCCCACCATTCACGGATTCAAAAAGGCGACTCTTAAGTTCTTGCCTGTAGGGCTCAGTCTGGAAGCTCTCCCCCAGAAGCTCACCTATCGCGTCTTCATCAAAAAACAGATTACTAGCTTCTAAATTAAAGTTAACCACATCACCATCACAACTTTCATATCTCTCCCCACAAAGATGGTTAAACCTGCCCCTGACATGACCTACCCTTTCCCCTGTCTCTAATGTCTCAACAAAGAGTGGTAAGCTAGCAAGTCGTGCGTCATTGTATTTTTCTTTTAACTCCACGGTGATCTTCGCCCTCACTCCCTCCATGTCTTCACGCCCAAGACTGCTTTTCCACACCTGCAAGAACACTCATACCCCTGTTTCCCTGACCAACCCCTGACACTCACAGTTAAGAAGGCAATCAGTTTCTTGGCAAAGAAAACAGGCAGACACACAAAAGCCCACTGCCGAAGCAGCGGGCTAATTTTAATAGAGAAGAATAAGAGGGTTAAACCCGCTTAATCACACTCTCTCGATCACAGTCGCAATGCCCTGACCCAGACCGATGCACATGGTTGCCAGGCCCAGAGTCGCGCCCTGACCTTCCATGACATTCAGCAGAGTACCGGTAATACGAGCACCAGAACAACCCAGCGGGTGCCCCAGAGCAATAGCGCCACCGTTCAGGTTGACCTTGTCTTCCATGCGATCAAGGATTTTCAGTTCCTTCATAACCGCCAGACCCTGCGCAGCGAAAGCTTCGTTCAGCTCGAAGATATCAATATCATTGATATCCAGACCTGCACGCTTCAGAGCCTTTTGAGTAGCAGGAACAGGACCACGTCCCATCACAGCCGCTTCACAGCCAGCCACAGCCATGCTGCGAACCTTGGCGCGAATGTTCAGACCCAGGGCCTGAGCACGCTCTGCAGACATAACCAGCAGTGCAGACGCACCGTCCGACAAGGCAGAGGATGTACCAGCCGTCACGGTACCATTCTTGGGATCAAACACTGGGCGCAGGCCCTGCAGACCTTCCAGAGTCGTTTCCGGACGAATCACTTCATCAACGGTGCACTTGACCTTAAAGCCTTCGGCATTGTGACCTTCAATGGCAATGATCTCGTTATCCCAACGACCTTCCTGAGTCGCTTCCCAGGCTTTCTGGTGGGAACGCACACCGAACTCATCCTGCATCTGACGGTTGATACCGTTCATCTGGCCCAGCATTTCCGCAGTCAGGCCCATCATGTTGGACGCCTTGGCGTAGTGCTTGGAACCTTCAGGGTTCAGGTCAATGCCGTGGTCCATTTTTACGTGGCCCATGTGCTCAACACCACCCACTACGAACACATCACCGTTACCGGTCATGATGCCCTGAGCAGCCGTGTGCAGTGCCTGCATGGAAGAACCACACAAACGGTTGACTGTCTGGGCCGCCACAGTGCGTGGAATACCCGCCAGCATGGCCGCATTACGGGCAATGTTCATGCCCTGCTCTTTGGTCTGGTTTACACAGCCCCAGATCACATCTTCAATTTCCGCCGGATTCAGAGCGTCATTACGCTGCATCAGCGCAATCATCAGCTCGGCAGACAGCTTCTCTGAACGAACATTGCGGAACATACCGTTTTTAGAGCGACCCATCGGGGTACGCACTGCATCAACAATAACCGCGTCTCTTGGATTCAGACTCATTTTTATTGCTCCTAAATTCTTCAAGACTATTAGTAGAAAGTCTTGCCTTCAGCGGCCATCTTGCGCAGGTTCTCGGTCGGCGCGTACAGCGCACCAAGGTCAGCGTATTTGTCGCACAGGTCAACGAAGTTCTGCAGACCCATTTCCTCGATGTAGCGAATCGCACCACCACGGAATGGAGGGAAGCCAACACCGAAGATCAAGCCCATGTCGGCATCTGCTGGCGTCTCAACAATCTTGTCTTCCAGGCAGCGCACAACTTCCAGGCACATAGGAATCATGCAGCGGGCGATGATCTCTTCAGCATCAAAGTCTTTAGACTCAGCGGAGACAGGCGCGATCAGCTCGTAAGCGGCCTGATCAACAACCTTCTTGGGCTTGCCGCGCTTGTCAGTTTCGTACTTGTAGAAACCAACACCGTTCTTCTGACCATAACGCTCGTTTTCGAACATCACGTCCATGGCACTCTTGAAGTCACGGCTCATGCGCTCAGGGAAACCTTCCGCCATCACACCTTCAGCATGAACACCGGTATCAATACCGACAACGTCCATCAGGTAAGCGGGGCCCATAGGCCAGCCAAACTTTTCCATAACCTTGTCGACTTTCTGGAAGTCAGCACCATCGCGGAGCAGACCGGCAAAGCCACCAAAGTACGGGAACAGAACGCGGTTCACCAAAAAGCCCGGGCAGTCGTTTACGACAACCGGAGTCTTACCCATCTGCTTGGCGTACTTAACCGTGGTTGCGATAGTCTCTTCGCTGGACTTCTCACCACGGATAACTTCCACCAGCGGCATCATATGCACAGGATTGAAGAAGTGCATACCACAGAAATCTTCAGGGCGCTCAAGAGCTTCCGCCAGCTTTGTGATGGAGATTGTAGAGGTATTAGAGGTCAGAACAGTGCCAGGCTTCACTTGCTTCTCAGCTTCGGCCAGAACGGCGTGCTTAACCTTGATGTTTTCAACAACCGCTTCCACAACAACGTCGACAGATTCAAAATCGCCATAAGACAGAGTGGGCTTGATGGCGTTCAGAACATCGCCCATTTTGCCCGCATCCATCTTCTTGCGATCAACGCGCTTGGTCAGCAGTTTCTTGGCTTCATTCAGACCCAGATCGATACCGGCCTGATTGATGTCTTTCATGATGATTGGCGTGCCTTTCAGAGCGGACTGGTAAGCAATACCGCCACCCATGATGCCAGCACCCAGAACAGCCGCCTGTTCAACCTTGCCAGCTTTCGCTTCAAAGTCTTTAGCAGTCTTCTTCAGGGCCTGGTCGTTCAGGAACAAACCAACCAGGTTTTGTGCAACGCTGGTTTTTGCCATCTTGGCGAAGCCTTTGGCTTCGATGCGGATAGCATCATCACGCTTCTTGCCGGCATGCTTCTGAATGGTCTTGATAGCCGTGACAGGAGCGGGATAGTTCGGGCCAGCCTTGCCAGCAACGAAACCGATAGCGGAATTGAACGCCATCATCTGTTCCATCATAGGCAGCTTGATGCCTTCCAGCTTCTCCTGACGCTTGGCTTTGTAGTCCAGCTCGCCAGCGATAGAGCGCTTAACCACATCAATGGCAGCTTCAAACAGCTTCTCAGGTTCAACAACCGCATCAACCGCGCCGATTTTCAGCGCTGCATCAGGGCGATTTTCAGTACCACCACAAATCCACTCAACCGCATTGTCGCAACCCACCAGGCGGCTCAGGCGAACAGTACCACCGAAGCCCGGGAAGATACCCAGTTTGACTTCTGGCAGACCAACCTTGGCTTTGGTAGACATAACCCGGTAGTCCGCTGCCAGACACATTTCAAAACCACCGCCCAGCGCGATGCCATTAATGGCAACAGCAGTAGGAACCGGCAGGTCTTCGAAAGCACTGAAGATAGCGTTGGTGGCTACAGTGCCCTCAACCAGCTCTTCTTCGGGCAATGCGAACATTTCCGTGAATTCGGTAATGTCAGCACCAACAATAAATACATCTTTGGAACTGGTAACAACAACACCTTTAACGTCACCATTGCCGTTAAGCGATTCAGTCGCTTCTTTGAGCTCCTGAAGTGTGGCTCGGTTAAATTTGTTGACTGACTCCCCCTGCAGGTTGAAGTCGAGCTGAGCAATACCATCGTCCAGTAGTTTTACTGTGATGGCCTGACCGTCATAGATCATAGAACAACCTCTACTCGGTTGATTTATATGGCTTTTTCAAAACCACAAATTCTAAATATTTCATTCTGGGGAACTGTGGGGGGAACTTTGCGTTTTCATCCCACGTCCCGATGTTGCGGGGAGAATTAAAACGCTTGTTTGAACCTAGTGCAAGTATAAATGCTTATTGAGGTGTTTTGACTACGGATTAGGCGGGTAGCCCAGCAGGTTTAGCGCTGGGCATTCTTGATGGTGAATGCTTTACCTCCCCCTCTCCTGCCTGGCATCATATCCGGCAAGATCGGCTCAAGTTGTTCGATCACTCTTTGCAGCTCCTTTCTGTCCTCACGTGACTTTGCACAACATCCAGACCAGGCCTCCACGCTCTGAATTCCCAGCAGCCCTTTGAAGAATCTAACGAACCAGACAGAGTGACTAACCGTTCAGGGACGCCCTGAAAACCCATGAAAAAATAAAGGTTCTGATGTTATAGCCTGCTGCGACTTTATCACGACCTTCCGTGGATTCAGCACTCAGCACTCAGCACTGGAGTTATCAATCATGGACAGAAGAGATATAGAGCAATCTCGTCACAGTGGAAATAATCAAGCCATCCTATTTTCAGAGCCCCCCGGGCCAGTAGAATGCAGTCCTGATACAAGGCGTCTACCTACAAGAAAAAGACCTATCGAACAGCCCGGTATTAGGCAAAAGCGCATATGCGAGATATCTGTTGCTTCCCAAATGGAAGTAGACCCAGTAACGCCTCCCTCGCCGGAACCCCTCATCCCCAAGTGGGAAAAGCTAATCAGTGATACGTTTTATATTGAGACCGACCAAGACTATCAAAATCTTCTGAACCTCTGTGCCAATAAGCACCCCGAAGCTCCCGTGTTCCTGATTCGACACCCCAATGACTTTGATGACCACAAACTGCTGCGGCAGGTCATCCTTCCTGAAAGCGATGAAGGTGGAGAGCAGCAGGAGCAGGAAGGGCTCATTTACAGTGAGAAGGAACTTGTTCTGCTCATTGATACCCGTCAAATGGGAGCTGGGAATCTTGCAGAGCTTAATGAACTGTTTGATCAGGTTCCGACCTTCCAGGGACGAGCACTTGGAAAAAAGTGCAAGTGCGTCGTCATGGTTAATAAAGATATGCATATCGAGCTGGGAGGCAGTAGCACCGGTAAAGCCAGAGGGGACTTTTGGAGGCGGCAGTGCAAGTCGACCCATTCCTGGACTCTGGACGGGATGGACACTCAAGCGCCCCTGAAAGACATCCCGGTTCTGGAAACCACGCAGCAGATAACCCAAAACGACTGGATTATTGATTTTCAATTCTGCCCCGACTGGAGAGCTCTTCTTTTTGGTAAAGCACTTATTAATGCAGGTGGCAAGGCAATCTACCAGCCTGGAGTCCTTCATGGAGTGGAAAATCAAGAGACTCAACGGAAAGTTGTTCTCAAGAATGCACCCTGGGGAAATCCTGATTTTGAACTGGCCATTATGGAACTGCGCCATAAAGGTTACTTCGTGGCCAACGGAAGACAGATATCAACCGGATCACTCAATCTTCATCAACTGGATGACAAAAACCGGACAACAAGCCAGCCCCACACATTCTTTCAATGGGGTGAACCGGCTGATGCCTCGATGTTTATCATCAATGAAGACAATTTTGAGGAGTGTCTGGCCACCGCAGCTGTGATTAATAACAGGGGCATTATTTATGACACACTCGCCGATATCCTTCAGAATCATTCTGGGCTGCGGGTGTCGTCAAAGTTATCGGAAGAGCAGTGGCATCGCCTTGAACAAAGGATCGGAAAACTGCAACAGAAAAGGCGACTGTCTGGCCCGGTAAAAGTCTGTACAGACGCGCCAGCTGAACAGCCTCTTTCTATCAGGGACCAGCCCCATGAGCAGATGCACGAGCAGATGCTTAAGCAGGTTGCAGTTTACAGGGTGGACTTTCCACACCATGAGACAGAGCAACTCTGCCACAATATTATGCAGAAACAAAAGCAAGAGCCATTCCTGCTGACGATTACACCCGATCTTTCACTCCATGACATTGTCGGTGATATCAACATTGCGTCTATTCGTCGACGAACATTTGAGACAAAAGCCTCAGGATTCTATCAGGCTCTCCAGTGTGGACAGCCCATCATTATTAATAACCTGACCTGTAATCAAAAGCTTCAAAACCAGCTGGAAGGACTTTTGCAACGCCCCTGCTGCCTGATTATCAACGGCAAACGTTACAGTTTTCCAAAAGCCCAAATTTATGTCATCAGAGCAAATAGCAGAGCTTTCCAATCCCCAGTGTGGACCAGGCTTCCAACATCCAACCGTGTTATTTCCCAGTGGAGCGAGACACTGCTGGACCAATACGGGCTTGATAAAACGGTTAACAGCAAGCAGTGTCTGCAGTTAAACACGTTTCTTGAATGCTTCCATACCGTGTCATCCAGCTCAAGACGGCTCTGGCCCTTCCCTCATCCACAATACTGTCCGGCTGTGCTGAAGAAAGTCCTGAAATATGCTCTCCATGAGCAAGAACTCTGGCAGTTGGATACTCTGACGCAGGAGTGTTGGCGTCAAGCTATCAAGGTTGCCATCATCAACGAGTATCAAGGCCATGATGAGGTATACGCATTTCTACAGCAGATGCTTGATCTGCATTTTCCACCAGACCCATCCTCAGGATTTCCCGAACCATCAACACCCTGGGTTGACCAAACCTGTCTGAAAGCCTTTCTTCAACAACACAACTATGAGATTGATCTGGACATCCTGAAAAGCCACTTCTGGCAACTCTCCAGAGCTGTCAACCAGTGGCCAGCACCGGCTACATACCCAAACAAAGATTTCACCAGGACACACCTGTATATACCCATTGCCCGGGCGTTGGTGGCCTGTTGCCCGGAGGTATCCCGGAAGCTGTTAAGCCAACGTTTACGACTGTCCAATCTGCATAAAAGTTTGCCACCGGACTTTGATCGCGCCCAGTGTGCGCAATCCATTCAATACAGGAAAACCCAACGATACAACGCCACACAACAGCCCGAAGCGATGGAGGATGATAACTCTAACTCAGGTCTTCATTCCCTGGTTGACGACCTGCAGCGCACCTCAATCAGCAATCCTGCTCTCTGGGAAAAGGTGCGCGAACGGGAACTGATGCAGGCACTGGATGTCAACAATATTGTTGTCCTCAAAGGTGAGGCAGGCTCAGGGAAATCTTATACGGCCAATGTCGTTGCCTCAAAATTGGCAGGCAATACGACCCCTGTCATTATTAACCCAGGCCCTCAGTCGAACCAGTCGACCCTGCTGCGCAGCCAGAAGGCTGTGCATGTCGCCACGTTGAATGAGCGTTCTGTGCAGGCGTTGAATGAGAGCTATGGTAATGATGTTGTCCAGGCTCTGTATCAGCTGATTCATGATGAGTGTGACAGCGAAAACACCATGGATGAGGATGAATACCTCACCATTGAGCTCACCCCCGCATGCAAGAGCAGGATAAAAAAACGCTTTCCTCTCAATGGTGAGGAAATCATCTCCCTGTTGAAAAAATACAGTGATATAAAAACCGTGACTGTTGAAGGCCCTATTCTGCAATGGGCCAGACAATCAGTAGCAAAAGGTGAAAGCTGTATTCTGATTATTGATGAAGCCAATCTTGCACCTCCTGAGCTATGGGCTATTTTTCAGGGGCTCGCCAGCACTCCCCCTTATATCACCTATAAAGGGGAACGTGTTGTGATCACCAGACAGCATAAAGTCATCATGACCGGGAACACAGAAAAAGCACCGGGCAGATCACTTCCAGCCTCTCTGCGCCACCAGGCCGTGACACTGTTTTATCAACCTCTACCTCGACACGTTCTCCAACACAGTGTTTTGGGAAAGAGTCTGACTCCTCTGTTTGAGCAATCCTCCCATCCTGGTGGGCAGAAAGAGAGGGCTATTGAACAGATTCTGCTGCTATGGGAGCAGTATCAGGTATTACTTCCAGATCATGAACTGACAGCAAGGGATCTCCATGAGATCTGTGACTTGCTGACTCTGTGGCTGCAAAACGGAAAGACATGCGTTTCAGATCAGGTTTTAAGCGAGCTGATCTGGAAGGCTTGCCATGAAACCCTGGCTGGAGGACTGCCCCCTGACAGACAAAAACTGGATAGCCTGTACATCTGGTATCAAATCCATGGTGGTATCTGCGCAGCAGATGCAGCCCCAAATATTGAGCAACAGGTTTATCAACTGACTGAGCAGGAGTTTGATCAGTTTTACCGGTCGCTCCCGTTCAGCTCAACCTTTACCTTCGAGGGGGAAGCAACTCGGGCTCTGGCCAAAAAATACTGGCAGGTGATGAAAAAAAACCTGTCAGAGGTACGAAAAAACCAATTGATGCCAGGAAAACACGCCTTGCTGGTTGAAGGACCGCCAGGGCGTGGGAAAGATGAGCTATGGCGGCATATCCATAATCACATGGTCATTAAAGAGCAGAATCACCGCTCTTACATTCACATGAATGCCGGGCTGAGCCACTGGGATGATCTGAAAGAGATCGTCAGAGAAGCGGCGGAGTCTGGAAATATTGTTGTGATCTCTGAGGTAAACAGGATCCCCAGCCAGTATCTCGAAGAATTCAATGACCTTTTAACCGGACATGCACACCCCGGATTTCTTTTGATAGGTACGATAAACCCCCATGAGTTTGCCGGACGAGAGGTGTTCTCTCCTGCTCTCTACAGCCGTTTTGTTCGACACAGAATTGGGGATTACAGCGACAGTGATTTACTGAGAATTGCCAAAAACAGAACTCAACTGGATGAGACGCTTGCCACATCAGTGACCCGGCAACACTGCACTCTTCGAGCAATGGCGATAAAGTCCGGTTGCCTTGCTCTTCCCTGTACCAGCGATCTTGTTTCGTTATTGGAGCATCTCTCCCGGCTCGTGCACTGCACGGACGAAGATGTGCAGATTTTGTTCCAAAAACAGTATCACCCCTACCTACTGATGGCAGGCGTCGCCCAAAGCGATTTAACAAGGGCTGAAGAGATGGATACTGACGAGACTGATGATGACCCGGCGTCATCAACATGCCAGCCTGCATTGTTAAAAACACTCTACCACTGCTTCCCAAAATCCGGCCCGATTTATATGACTTACGGCCAGCCAGAATCCTATGACAAAGCAACAGGCCAGCTACGTATCGGCTGCGGTCTCAACCCGGAGCAGGCATTCATTCGAGCCACCGCAGTTATTATTGAAGGCCTTTGGAAAGAGTCACGAATGCCTACCGAATTTCCTCAACGGGGAGATACTCTGGCCAGGGCTGTTCTGGCCTACTGGAAGCAATCCTTTGCCCAGTCATTACTGCTCACGGCTCCCCTGACAGAAACTCAGAAACTGGCCATCATCTCACATTTTTCACCAACACTTATTGAACAGAAAACCCTGAACAGGGGAGACAACCAGCCCATCCTTCTTCAGGTAAAAAAACAACTTGCAGATATTGCTTTCAAACCCTCACTGGCTATTTATCGCGAAGTTCTTGTTATTCTGGCGACGCCGATCAAAGAGGAATGGCCAACGAGCTGCCAAACCACCACTGATATCGGCCCACTTCCTTCAGAACCCCAAAGGACAGAAAGAACCTCCCTGGCTCTGCCTTCAGGAGCCCAAAGGAGAGAACAGATATCCCTCGCTCTGCCTTCTGCAGACGATACCCGCAGCTATACAGTCACGCCTTATTATAAAGGGCTGGCGGCAGCAGATAATCGGGTAAAGATTCTTATACCGGATTTCGATAATGAGGATGAGACTCTCTTTTATAAAGTGAACCCCCTCAGTGAATGTGGTTACAGTGATGTTGAGTACACAGAACTCACAGACACAACTCTTGTACACCCTCCCCAGGTTCAGGGGCGGAAGGCAGTCCCTCTGGGGGATAACCAGTGGCATATTTTACCGGGGCTGGCAAACCACCCTCAAACCCGAATAGTCTGCATAAGAGTGACTCCCGCATGCAGATTTGAACTTGTTCAGGATCGAAGAACTGGCCTGTTCTTGATAAAACTATGGGGTGGCGACTTACCGGGTGCCCAACAGAGAGAAGATTATCATGTCGACTTTCTGATAGAGCCGGAACCTTCCCGTTTTATCGTTGATAATGAACAGCTCTTTCTGGAAAATTCCGTGTCGCCAGCAGTCTGGGTCAATCATCACATGAACGCGCTATGTGATGAGTGGAAAAAGGAAAAAAACGAACGTTATGAATCTTTCTTAGAACTCAGCTATTGCCGCGATTATCCGCTAGAAGACAAACTTACGATTATAGAGACATTTTTGCAGTCATTCGAAACAGAGTGCGACATATGCGTCGGCACGTGTAAAGACACAATAAAAGCGTTGTTTTTGTACAGACCATATGCCCCGCAGCAGAAAAGGTTCGCTTTCTGGCTACTCGCAACCTGGTTTGGTATTCCAGCCCGAATCACTGATAGTGAAGCTGGTACCGGGCGTATTGAAATTTCAGAGAATGGAGGTTTTACCTGGCGTTCCATTAACCTGCAAGGTGTTGTTAAAAACCCCAGCAAGATCGTTGAGGAAAAGCCGGACTTTCCGGACATACCCCTTCACAACTCCTTGGAAGCAATTGGTTTTTCGCCAGACCACACTGCGGAAGTTGTCGCCAAATGGCTGACATATCCGCCTAGTCACCCAAAATACCGCTATTTGATAGAAACATTCTGCCAAAGTACCTCCGCAGTTATTGCTGTCGATGGCAGCCTGACAGTGCGGGAAGTACAGCGCTGGCTGGAGGAGTACTGGTCTTACTGTACAGATACCGAGCGCAAACAATTGTTTATCGTTAGTTTTTTTAGGTATCTCGACCAAAGGGCTACTCAAGAAAATTCTGAGGAAATCTGGAGCATTCACCGCACCTTGACACATTTTGTTGTACAAAAAAAATGGCTCCCCGCAGACTTCCTGATGTCTCCGGTGCACTGCGTCAATGTGCTTATGAAACATGCTCACGACGTTCAGCTGCAAAGAAATATGGTTCATTACTACGAAGGGATACTCACCAAAGAAATACGCCAGAACAAAGGCCTCGAGATAAAACCAAATCATCGTACACCGCCTCTCCAGAGACTGTACGAGGCTACCTGGAAAAAGCTCCACCATGTGGAATCCACTCCCCTGAATCGGCAGTTGATGGGAGAGGTGCCCGATATAGGTTACAGGATGACACCGCCAGGCAAGCTGAACCTGGAGCGCATGATCCAGCAGCAGTCTCCCTTTCAGATCAGCAAGTCTAAGCCTGTTCTACGCCCTGCCATGATTATTGCACCTGTTCATGAGCTCATGCATACATTCAAAGGGTGCTTGAGTAGAAAACTGCAATCCCCTGATTATAACGGTCTGACAACCTGGGAACTTCCTCCGGGACATATTTTAAAAAGTGATGTGATGGGTGACTTCTATTTTCCATACATCTGGAAAGCATTTGCTCACTATCTTTACACGAAAGCCAAAGGAAAAAACAACAGTGTCAAACTGCTTTTTCCAACAGTTCAAGATCGAAGTTACACCCGATATGATTTCACTGATATAAGCCCCTTCTCTTTCAGGCTCAAAAAACCTGGATGGTTCAAAACTGCAAACTTCGAAGAGTTCTTTACCTTAATATCAAACCCTGAATATTTCTCCATTGAATGCAAGAGCGCCCTGATGCAGGAGCATCTGGCATCCCAGGCCTTTAACCAGCAGAACCTGTGCCTTCTGGGAGAACAGTCCATTAAAAAGGCTTTTAGCGGTTGGCTGGAAGCTATAGATAGAGAAGACGTGATCGCCTTTCTGGAACAGCAGGCAGAATGGATAGAGTACAAAGATAAAAGTCACAAGAAAGCCAGCAGGCTGGCGGAACACTACCGCTCGGGATTTGCAAGACAGCTCGAACTGGATCGCGAATTCGGAAAGCCGGAAAAGGCAACAAACCGGATGGGGGCTAATGACCCTGGCGGAATCATTGAGGATGTTCATCAACTCAGCGCCCCCAATGGGTTTTATAACTGAACGCTGTGCAGAAAATGCTTTTATGCCCTGAAAATATAAGTATTCATCGGAAAATGATGAGCCAAGTCACACACAGCGTACGGTTTTGTTTTAGACTGGAGGCAGATTCGGCGTGGTACACTCGAGAGGGCTACTCGGACAGGAGCAGGAATAGACAGGAGCAGGAATGGAGTAGATTCAAGCCAGTTCTCAAGGAATCATATGTGAACAAGCCGAGGAACAAGCCCCTGCAGCGCATTCCGCTAAAGGGTTCTTGGGAAGAACTTGACAATAACGAGCCCTAAGGAATCCAAACATGAGCCTTTATCAACATATTCTGGTGGCCATTGACCTGACCGAAGAAGCTGATGCGGTTCTGGAAAAGGCGCGCAGCATCGCCGAAGCCAACAACGCCAAGCTCACCCTCGTTCATGTTGTTGAACCTCTCAGTGTTGCTTATGGCAGCGATATCCCCCTAGATCTCACTACTCTTCAAGATGAAATTACCCAACAGGCACGAGAACGCATCGCCAAGCTGGCTGACAAAATCCATGTCGAAAAAGGTGAGCAGCATGTAGTTTATGGGCGCCCGGAACGGGAAGTTCACCGTATCGCTGAAGAAGCAGACATAGATCTTGTTGTGGTCGGTAGTCACGGACGCCACGGCCTTGCTCTGATTCTGGGTTCAACCTCCACCAGTATTCTTCACGGTGCATCTTGTGATGTACTGGCTGTAAGGGTTGGCAAGCACGGCTGATCAACCATTTTACGAGAGCTGCAATGGCAGCTCTCCCTACTGATCCCATCCTGCAAACCTCTACTTTTCATAGAGTTAGATAAGAAACCTACATATCTTTATCCAATGTAAACGACTACAATCGGGTAATTTCCAGCCAGATACTACACGTCAATACTCGATGGCTTCATTCCAGACTCACCTGATCGTTGCCAGCACTCTTACTGGTGCGCTGTCAGTCACCGCACTGTATGCAGATCTGGTCACTCCAGTGACAGCGATGATTCTCTGGGGTATTGGAACACTTAGCGGTTTATTGCCCGATATCGATTCTGAAAGCTCACTCTCCCTGCAGCTGTTATCCAGTCTATTTCTAGTCGCTGTTGCCGCAGTTATGGTGAATCATCTTAGTGAAACAACCCCACTACTGTGGAATCTTGCCACAGTAACCGGGACCCTTCTGGCGCTCCGTTTGATGATTATTCCCCTGTGCAGCAAAATCATGGTTCACAGGGGTAACTGCCACTCCCTTCTGGCAGCTTTGGCCACTTCGCTATCAACCATTTTCATCTCAATCCATTTTCTGAGTGTGCCGGTCCAAACCGGTTATATGATGGGGTTATTTGCAGGAACAGGATTTATTATTCACCTGATACTGGATGAACTCTACTCAATCAATATCGGAAAAGGAAAGGTAAAAAAGTCCTTTGGCTCCGCCATCAAACCTTTTGCAAGAAAGTCACCGACCTCCTCTGTGGTGATGACAGCACTCTGCGCCGCTGAACTTTGGTGGCTGCCAGAACCCCAATCCCTGCAGGTTGTCCTGCAGAGACTGGTGCAAACTTCATGGAAAGCGTTGAGCTAACTACTGCATATCTTCCAACTCACTCCAGCGCTCCATTTTGGCTTCGAGTCGTTCGTTCACTTCAGTGAGGCGCGCCAAAGTTGACTGCACGGCCTCCTGATCCTGTTGATAAAAGGCATTAGAAGCTGTCTGCTCCTCGAGTGACGCTAACTCTTCTTCCAGCTTCTCAATTTCACCAGGCAGCATGTCCAGCTCACGCTGCAGTTTATAACTTAGCTTTTTCTTTTTAACCGGTGCTGGTTCAGCAATGGGAGTTTCTACTGGTTTTAAAACTTCCTCCATGGTCGTGACCTTACCGCCATCACCTGTAGCAGACAGACGATCAATACTACCACCCTGGCGTAACCAGTCTTCAAAACCACCAATATATTCCCGAACAACTCCATTGCCTTCAAAGACCAGAGAGCCGCTGACGACATTATCCAGAAAATCCCTATCGTGACTCACCAGCAATACTGTGCCTGGGAATTCAACCAGAATACTTTCCAGCAGCTCCAGAGTTTCCACATCCAGATCGTTGGTCGGTTCGTCGAGCACGAGTACGTTGGCAGGTTTACTGAAAAGGCGAGCCAGAAGCAGACGATTACGCTCACCACCAGACAATGCTTTTACAGGTACCCGGGTACGCTGGGGAGGGAATAAAAAATCTTCCAAGTAGCTGATGATATGTCGATCCCGGCCATTAATGGAGATTTTCTCCCGCCCTTCTGCAACGTTATCAATAACCGTTTTCTCAAGATCAAGCTGGCCACGCATTTGATCGAAGTAAGCCACTTCCATCTTGGTACCGCGCTTCACTTCGCCATTCTGGGGTTCAAGATCCCCCAACAGGATTTTCAGCAAAGTGGATTTACCGACACCGTTGGCACCAATCAAACCGATCTTGTCACCTCGCATCAGGGTGAAATCAAGATCCTTCATCAACAGGCCATCACTGTAACCGTGAGTCAGGCCTGTCGCTTCAACAACCAGTTTTCCGGAGCGGTCAGCCGACTCAACTTTAAAGTCAGCTTTGCCTTGCAGGTTGCGACGCTCCATTCGCTCAGAGCGTAGCTTCTCCAATGCTCTTACCCGACCTTCATTCCGAGTACGACGAGCTTTAATACCCTGTCGTATCCAAACTTCTTCCTGAGCCAGCTTCTTATCAAACAAAGCATTCTGGGTTTGCTCAACCTCCAGAGCATGGGCTTTACGCTCCAAATACTCCTCATAGTTGCACTCCCAGTTGGATAAATTGCCGCGATCCAGCTCAATAATGCGAGTAGCGAGAGATTTCAGAAATGCCCGATCGTGGGTAATAAATAACAGCGCCCCACGGAAATCCTTCATCTGCTTTTCCAGCCAGGCGATAGTGATGATATCCAAATGGTTGGTCGGTTCATCCAGCAATAGAATATCAGGATCAGAGACCAGAGCTCGGGCCAGTTCCACCCGACGACGCCAACCACCAGATAACTCACCCATGGTTTTGTCCGCAGGCAGCTGCAACCGTTCGAGAATCTGGTCAACACGTTGTTGTAACTGCCAGCCATCCAAGGCTTCCAGCTCATGTTGAACGCGTTCAAAACGCTTCATATCTGCATCGGTTTCAATGTGGTGCGCCAGCGTATGCCACTCAGCCAAAAGCTTACCTGCACGGTCAAGTCCACCAGCTACGACATCATATACCGTTTGATCATCCGCCAGTGGCAGATCCTGGTTAAGCCAGCCGACTTTAACGCCGTCGTCTTTGCGTACAACACCATCATCCGGGAGGATCTTCCCGGAAGCCAACCGCATCAGTGTGGATTTACCGGCACCATTGCGACCGATCAGACACACCCGCTCGCCGGGTTCAATCTGGAAGCTGGCTTTGTCCAGCAGTGGCTGGTCACCATAGGCGACAGAAACATCGTCGAAACGTAACAAAGGCATGGAGTTGAGGTCCGTCTATACAAAAATGGCGCTAGGATAACGCTTTTCCTGTCGGCCTGAAATCTTCGCTACATGACCAGGCAAATTTCTCTGGTGCGTTTCGGGGCTGGTGCACTTTCGAGAGTGAGGCCTGGGCGTTTTCGAGAATGCGAAGACTGCAGAAATGCCCAGTTCGGGTAGACTAACAGGATTTTAATGTCTCTGCGCACATCATCACTAACATAATCTATAGGTTTCTTGCCATAGCTGTTGGTGACGTAAGGATCAGCACCTGAAGCTATTAGATGGCTTACTGCCCGTTTATAGCCTGCCTGAACCGCAAGAGATAATAGAGTGTTATGATGCTCATCAACCGGCCAGTTCACTCTGCTGCCACGCTCGTCAAAGTTCTGCTGAAAGTATCTCTTTGAAGTCAACCAACTTAAAAGCTCAATCGTTTCATTTTCGGAAATCTTAGCCCGAGATTGGTACCAAATATCTATAGGAGGACGACGACCATCTTCAGCTGTAAAGAGAGAGCAGCCATAGCCTGTCAGGACTTCAATAATTTCGGTATTCCCTATGCGACAAGCAAGTTCAAACAGAGTTTCATTTGTATCATCATAGGGCAAGCGAGCCAGCGATTGTGCGCTATGGCCTGAATTTTTCACCCAGCCATCTATAAGGTTTTTGGTTATATCCAATGACTTCCCTTTTTTCAGACAATAGGCCTGTGTTGCAAGCTTATTTACAGAGCTGTCTTTCCGGGATGCTTCTAACCATTGTTGTGTTGTGTGTCTTGCGAGCAGCGTGCAAATTAAACCTCTATCCCATCGCTCAATCGCCATATCCAAAAGAGTCTCACCCCGGTCATTAATAGCCAAAAAGTTACCTTTATCATATTTAATAAAGACCTTGATCATCTCGATGTTAGAGGGTGATTTTTGTGTGCGTATGACGTTGTGAAGTGCTGTTTCTCCAAGAGCATTAACCTCTTCACAGCTGATTCCTTCTTTGATCAAGAGTTCGAGTATTTCTGCATTGGGAGCCAGGAAGGCATACTCCCAGTTCAGAGGGTCAGGAGTGGCGTTTGATTCAATAAGAAACTGAAGCACCTTAGTATCTGCCGCTTCCAGAGCCAAACGAAATAGACTTGACCCATTGTCTTTACAGTTAACGACTCCATTTTGTACAAGAAGCTCAATCATCGGCAGGACTGTGCTATTTGGCCCGGCCCTCTCTCCCATCGGATGGTTTCTATAGAACCACGGTAATAAGTCCGCATATCCATCCCCCAAAAGCACACCACTATGATACATCATGGCTTTTACAAGCTCTGTGTCGTTACTGAATACAGCAAGGTGAAACAGGCTGACTGGGTTTTCTCTATCCAGCCCGAAATGCCAAGCTTCTAAATCAATCTTCTTACCTTTGCACACCACAATCGAGTAGGCGCGGTTCAAGGCTTCACTTCTTTCTTCTTCATCAGTGGAACGAACAGCCTGCAGCAGAGAGTCTAACAGCACTTTTTCTGAGGCAGAGAGATATGCCAGTTTTGAGGTAAAGAGCCCTGCCAGGCAAAAGCAGAGTCTTACTCTGTAAGGGACAATGCTTTGTGAACAGGGGCAAAGAATATCTTCCTTGTTTTCAGAGCTGGTTCTCCCTTCAACACAAATAGAGCACAGATTGTGTCCGCATGGGAGTTTTGCAACTATCCGCCGATCCAGACAATGATTGCATTGAGTAAAATCCAGAGGAGCAAGTCGAACATTGGAGAATGGTACGCCAGGCAAAGAGAAACTTCTTGCTTCCTGCTGTCCGGTAATGTAAGGCAAAAAACTCTTCAGCGTAGCTGTCAATGGCCTCATTTATACACCTTTCTTGCGAAATACAAAGGCTTCAAAAATAATTGACTGGCGTGGCATTTACACTAACAGTGCTGCAAGCAAACCCCTTCAAAAAAAGCTGAAATAGACACCTTAAACTTACATACATTTGTGAATGTATGTATTATGAAAGCATTACAAATAGGGTATTTCTCCTTTCCTCCCCCAAGATAACTATGAAAAAACGAAACCTTATCAGGCTTGCGGTGGTCCTCTCTGTAACGTCATTGGCTGCCTATCGCCTGAATGGCTACATGCAACCACCGGCAATGAATACTCAGGAGCGGATTACCACGGTCAGCGCCATTACCGTTGAACCTAAACCACTCACAGCCTGGGTATTTGCAGAAGGCACAGCAGAAGCCCAGCGCAAAGCGTTCCTGAACTTCGAACGGGCGGGCAAAGTTGTCGCTATCGGAGACGATGAAAACCACACCAGCTTACGGGAAGGTTCGCGGGTATCCGGCCCAAAGGTTCCCGGAGAAAAAGGCCAGCATCTGGCCAGTATGGATTCCCGCACTACCTCAGCAACAGCCGATAGCCTGGCCGCTCGTCTGCAGTCTGCCCGCCAGCGCAGTGAAGAGGCCAAGGCCAACACTCTGCGCAGCCATAACGACCTGAATCTGGCCGAGATAGCTTTTAACCGTACCGAGCAACTGCTCAAAGACGGGCTGATATCCCAGGACACCCTCGATCGTGACCGCACTGCCCTGCTCAATGCTCAAGCCGCCGTCAGCGCGGCAACAAGTGCGGAAGCCTCGGCCCGCGCAGAGATCAAAAGCCTATCGGCGGAGCTGGAAGGTGCACGGGTCACCCTCAGCAAAGACAGTTTGTTTGCCCCCTTTGATGGCTTGATTACCGTTATGAACCTGCGTGAAGGCAATTATTATTATCCACCCGCCGGCGTTGCCAGCAATAGTGATCGAGAAAGTGCTTCGGCTATTGTTGTCGTTGATGATAATCGTTTTGAAATCACCCTCGACATTCCAGAACAGTCGGCCCGCATGCTGCAAGAAAATCAGGTTGCCTGGGTCAGCGCCAACAGCAATGCTCTCTATCAAAGTGCTCGAGCCTCCATACCGACAGACAACATCATGGTCGGCAAGGTTTGGTCTGTCAGCCCCTCCATCAGCCTGGCCAATCGCTCCCGGCGCATTAAGGTGCGCACCAATAGCCATCAACCCGCCACCATTCAAGATGGCTTGTTTGTGCAGGTCTGGATTGCCGCACGACATAAACCAGACGCCCTGACGCTCCCTATTGAGTCCCTCTCCTTCCGCAATACCGCGGACACTTTCAGGCGGCGATAGCTCCATAGTTACTCAGCTGCTCGTAAGCACCCCTGACTTTTTCATC